>NZ_JAOYTM010000008.1:0-391321 GCF_025847435.2 Pseudomonas sp. BT-42-2 | reverse complement strand
ACCAAAGGGTGCCAGCAGCAACGAAGCAAAACCGGTCGCCGAGATCAGCGGCGAGGCCGGCCTGTGGGAGCGGGCTTGCCCGCGAAGAGGCCGGAACAAACAACACAAAATAGAAAAATCAAAATTTGGCTTTGGCTTTGGCTTTGGCTTTGGCTTTGCTTCTGCGAGAGCGTAGCGATTCGCCTGCTCTTGATCTTCCTGCGCGCAAGTTCAGGCGACGCCGATTCGCGACTTCAGGAGGCTGAGCAGAGGTGCCTGGAGGGCCAGGTGCGCAGCACCCTTCGGCGCAGCCGAAGGCGCGAGATGTAGATTTGCGCAGCAAATCGTAGGCCGCGCGGGCCCGGAAGGCGCCGGCGCGAAGGGACCCGAAGCGCAGCGTAGGGCCGGATGGTGGAGCGCACGGCTTTTGGTTACTTTTGGCCACGACCAAAAGTGACCCGCCGTAAGGGCGGAAAGGTGATTCAGCGTCTCCATCGCAAATGGATATACACACCAACCCCAAAACCGACCAAACCAAACACCAAACCCCAAACCCCAAACACCAAACACCAAACACCAAAATTATTTTTACGCGATCCCCCCTCAACGCCCGTCTCGTTATAGCCAATGCAACTGATTCTTGTTTTTACCAAGAACCAGCCAGCACCTATAACAGCCCGCGCGTCAGGGAGCGCCTCCGATGTCCACAGGTCCAACTCGCCCATCTCCATCTTCCCGCCGCATGGGGCAACTGTCCCTGCTCAGCTTGGCCCTCCTCGCCAGCGGCACCTGCAGCCTGCCAGCCCTGGCCGCAGAACCCACCCAGGCCAGCACCCCACGCATGGGCGACTACCGCTTCGCCATCACCCAGCAACCGCTGGTCGCCGCGATCAATGCCTTCAGCGAAGTCACCGGCTGGCAGGTCGGCTTCACCGCCGAAGTCGCCGAGGGCGTATCCTCGCCTGGCGTTCAGGGCTCGCTGCCACCCGAAGCCGCCCTCAAGCGCCTGCTGCACGGCACCGGTCTGAGCTATCGCAAAATCAGCAACGGCAATGTGGTGCTCGAACGCCAGTCGACCGGTAACGCTATCGCCCTGCAGCAGCTGACCGTCAGTGCCACCCGCAGCGCCCAGGACGTTAGCCAGGTGCCAAGCACCGTCAGCGTGCAGACCCGCGAGCAACTGGACCGGCAGAACGTCAATGACATCCAGCAACTGGTCCGCTACGAGCCCGGCGTTTCCGTCGGTGGCACCGGTCAACGCAGTGGCCTGAACGGCTACAACATTCGCGGTATCGATGGCGAACGCGTCCTGACCCAGGTCGACGGCGTGTCGATCCCCGACAGCTTCTTCTACGGGCCCTACGCCCAGACCCAACGCAACTATGTCGACCCGGAGATCGTCAAACGCGTCGAGATCCTGCGCGGTCCGGCCTCGGTGCTGTACGGCAGCAATGCCATCGGCGGTGCAGTCAGCTACTTCACCCTCGACCCACAAGACATCATCAAGCCCGGCAAGGACGTCGGCGCTCGCCTCAAGACCGGCTACAGCTCGGCCGACGAGAGCTGGCTGACCTCCGCCACCGTCGCTGGCCGGCACGGCGACTTCGATGGCCTGCTGCACCTGAGCCAGCGCAATGGCCACGAGACCGAATCCTACGGCGGGCATGGCGGCAGCGGCCTGTCGCGTACCGAGGCCAACCCTGAAGACGTACGTACCACCAACGTGCTGGCCAAGCTCGGCTGGAATTACGCCGACGATGCCCGGCTGGGGTTCACCTACGAGCGCTACAAGGATGATCGCGACCAGAATGTCCTCAGCGCAGTCGGCGGCCCCTTCGGCAACGGCGTTGGCATCGGCATGTACGAGAGCCGCCTGGGCAATGACACCGTCACCCGTGAACGTTTCGGCATCAACCACGAGTTCGCCCTGGATTCGCTGCTGGCCGATCACGTGAAGTGGAGCCTCAACTACCAGATCGCCAAGACCGACCAGCAGACCGAAGAAATCTATGCACCATTCGTGCGGCGCGTGCTGCGTACTCGCGAGACCACCTACAAAGATCGCCAATGGGTAGTCGATGCCCAACTGGACAAAGCCTTCAGCATCGGCGCCACTGAGCATCTGCTGACCTACGGCGCCACCTTCAAGCGCGAGCAAGTCACCGGCATGCGCACAGGCTACGGCACTTGCCTGGCATTTGGCCGCAACTGCGCCGGCGCCGGCGCAGACAGCCCGGACGATCGACTGAACGTCAGCGACTTCCCCGACCCGACCGTCAAGACCTACAGCGTGTTCGCCCAGGACGAGATCCGTTGGAACAACTGGACCTTCCTGCCCGGCGCCCGTTACGACTACACGCGCATGGAGCCGAAGATCACCCAAGCGTTCCTCGCCGGGCTGGACAGCGACAACTCGGGTGCGCCCGCCAGCATCGACGACTCGCCGAAGAAATGGCACCGCGTATCGCCCAAGTTGGGGGTGACCTATGCCTTCAACGACCACTACACCTGGTACGGCCAATACGCCGAAGGCTTCCGCACACCGACCGCCAAGTCGATGTACGGCCGCTTCGACAACCCGACCCTGGGTTATCGCGTAGAAGGCAACCCCAACCTTGAGCCCGAAAAAAGCAAAAGCTACGAGACTGGCCTGCGGGGCAACTTCGATGCCGGCAACTTCGACGTGGCGGTGTTCTACAACAAGTACCGCGATTTCATCGACGAGGATGCGGTGCAGGCCGCCGACCTCGGCCCGACCTTCAGCGCTGGCAACATCAAGCACGCGACCATCAAGGGCGCCGAGTTCAAAGGCCGCCTGAACCTCGATCACTTTGGCGCGCCGCAAGGTCTCTATACCCAGACCTCGATCGCTTACGCCCACGGTCGCAACGATGACAACGGCCAGCCGCTGAACAGTGTCAACCCGCTGACCGGTGTGTTCGGCCTGGGTTATGAGCAAGCCAACTATGGCGGCCTGCTGAGCTGGACGCTGGTCAAGCGCAAGAGCCGGGTCGACGACAGTGCCTTCTTCGCACCCGACGGCACCAGCAAGCAGTTCCGCACTCCCGGCTATGGCGTGCTGGACCTGAGCGGTTTCTACAAAGTGACCGACGACATTACCGTCAATGCCGGGCTGTACAACCTGACCGACAAGAAATACTGGCAGTGGGATTCGGTACGCGGCTATGACGGCCAGGGTGAAGCCGGCGCGACCCAGCCAGCCAATCTGGACCGCCTGACCATGCCTGGGCGCAACTTCGCCATCAACGTGGTCTGGGATATCTGACCCAATCCAGCAGCGACTTATCACGCGATACACCCGCCCCCACCTTCTTCGCGCTTCTGGTGGGCGCGGGGTCGCCCCACGCTGAGGCCACTACCGGCACAACGCAGGTGAGGTTTTTTTACTGTTCTGCGTCTTCTTGTTCGTCTTGTCATTAGACACCCTATTTCCCAAGGATCGACCATGACCACCGCCACCACCGCCGAGCGCCCGAGCCTGCGCTCGCAACGCCTGAACCAGATCACCCACGCGCCCCACAGCGAGCTGGACGTGCTGGTCAAATCCCACGCGCCGTTCGACAGCCGAGAGAGCTTTGCGCGCTTCGTGGTCGCCCAGTACCTGTTCCAATCCGAACTGCAGGCGCTGTACACCGACCCGCAGCTGATCGCCATCGTCCCTGACCTGGCCGAGCGCTGCCGCGCCGAGCAAGCCCGCCTGGACCTGGCTGACCTCGACACCGAAGTCCCAGCGCCGGTAGCCGGTGCCCTGAGCAAACCGAGCCTGGGCGAGGCGATGGGCTGGATCTTCGTCTCTGAAGGCTCCAAACTGGGCGCCGCGTTCCTGATCAAACGCGCGGTGGCCCTGGAGCTGTCGGACAGCTTTGGCGCGCGGCACCTGGGCGAGCCGGCCGGCGGTCGCGCCGAGGGCTGGAAGCAGTTCACCCGCATCCTCGATGGCCTGGAGCTGTCGGCCGAAGAAGAAGCTGCTGCCGAGCGTGGCGCAGTCGCCGCCTTCGAGCGCTTCACTCAGCTGCTCAAGCACGCCTACGCTGCAGACGCGGCGCTGGCCTGATACGCTTTACCCGGCCACAGATCTTGTGGCCGGCCGTTTTTGCAGTGAGACCATGACCCGACCTGCCCGCTCGAAACTTGCCCGCCTGCTGTATGGAATCCTGGCCTACGTGAGCCTGGGGATCGGCCTGGTCGCTATCGTCATTCCTGGCCTGCCGACCACCGAGTTCATTCTCCTCGCCGCCTGGGCGGCAACTCGCAGCTCGCCGCGCTTGAGTGCTTGGCTGGAAAATCACCGGCTGTTCGGGCCGATCCTGTACAACTGGCGCAACGGCAAGGTCATCCAGCGTCGGGCCAAGATCAGCGCGACGATCAGCATGCTGCTCTGCGCCGGGGTGATGCTGACCTTCCTTGAACACCATTGGCCGGTGTTCCTGGCGATCGCCGGCATGACCCTGGGCAATCTGTGGATCTGGTCGCGGCCTGAGCGAGCAACGCCACCTGCAACGAGCTGCAACGCCCGCTGAGATTTGCGTCTGGGCGCCGGATGTACTGCAATGGGATCGATCAAGGAGGATCCTGCATGCAGCCGTTGCTCGACACCATCAGCCAAGCACTGACCCTTAACCCCGCCACTTTGCGCTGGCAGGGCGTCGGCAGTTTGCCCTCGACCTACGCTGTCAGCGAGCTTGCCGCCGCCAGCATTGGCGCCGCCGGCCTGGCCTTGGCGCGCTTGCTTGAACAACAAACCGACAATTATTGCCCATTGGTGCGCGTCGACCGACGCCTAGCCTCGTTCTGGTTCGCCACCAGCCTGCGTCCACGAGGCTGGCAGCCGCCAGGGCTGTGGGATGCGATCGCCGGTGACTACGCCTGCGGCGACGGCTGGATCCGCCTGCATACCAATGCCCCTCATCACCGCGCCGCCGTCGAGCGGGTACTGGGCAGCTGCGCCAATCGCAACGAGGTAGCCAGCAAGGTAGCGAGCTGGAGCGCCGACCAGCTGGAGTCTGCGCTGGTCGCTGCTGGCGGTTGCGCGGCGCGGATGCGCAGTTGGCTCGACTGGTGCGCGCATCCTCAAGGCCAGGCGGTCAATGCGCAGCCGCTGATCCTGCGCGAAACCTTCGCCAGCGATACCCCGCTGAAATGGCGTGGCACTACCCAGCGGCCATTGGCGGGGATCAAGGTACTCGACCTTACGCGCATCCTCGCCGGCCCCATCGCCACCCGCCTGCTGGCCGGCTTTGGCGCCCAGGTACTGCGAATCGATCCCCCGGGCTGGGAAGAGCCGGCAGTGGTTGCCGAAGTCACCCTGGGCAAGCGCTGCGCGCGCCTGGATCTGCGCGATCGAGCCGATCGCCTGGTGTTCGAGCGGCTGTTGGGCGATGCCGACATCCTCGTTCACGGCTATCGCGCAGATGCACTCGAGCGACTGGGCCTTGGTCATGAACGACGGCGCCAGCTCAACCCCGGGCTGATCGATGTCAGCCTCAACGCCTATGGCTGGAGTGGCCCCTGGAAAGAGCGGCGCGGCTTCGACAGCCTGGTGCAGATGAGCACTGGGATTGCCCGCGAAGGCATGCGCTGGCAGCAGGCGAACCAGCCTGTGCCGCTGCCGGTACAGGCGCTGGACCATGCCACTGGCTACCTGATGGCGGCCGAGGCGATTCGCGCCCTGGGCGATCGCCTGCAGACTGCAGCAGGGAGCCGCGCACGTTTGTCACTGGCGCGTACGGCGAAACTGCTGGTCGAGCATGGGACAGTGGGGGATGACCTGCCATTGGCGGCGCAGACAGTGGATGACCTGGATCGGCATCTGGAGCAAACGCCGTGGGGACTGGCGCAGCGGCTCAAGGGGCCGTTGGCGGTGGGCGATGCCGTTTTGCGTTGGGATATCGGCGCCTGCGAACTGGGATCGGCAGCACCACACTGGTGACCTCTACAGCGCATCACGGGCCAAGCCCGCTACAGGGTCAGCGCGGCAATTGACGATTGCATTGTTCCTGAGCGGGCTTGCCCTGCGATGCGATAACAGCAGCACCCAATGGAGTCAAAGACTCAGCAACCCCGAATACAGCGCATAGGCCGCCAACCCCGCGCCCACCAGTACCGCTGCAAAAATCAATTTCTCCCAGCGGGTAAACAGGGCCTGCCCCTGCTCATGCTTGGCCCGGGCGAACAGAATCACCCCCGGCGCATAGAGCAAGGCCGACAACAGCAGGTACTTCAGCCCCCCGGCATACAGCAGCCAGATGGCGTAAATCAGCGCCACCCCCGCAATCAACAAATCCTTGCGCCGCAGATTGGCCTGGCCTTCATAGCCCTCCCCGCGCACCGCCAGCAGCACCGCATAGGCCGCCGACCACAGGTACGGCACCAGGATCATCGACGAGGCCAGGTAAATCAGGCTGGTGTAAGTTCCTGCTGAAAACAGCGTGATCAGCAGGAACCCCTGGATCATGCAGTTGGTCAGCCACAAGGCATTGGCCGGTACCTGGTTGGCATTCTCCCGGGTCAGAAAGCGTGGCATAGTCTTGTCGCGGGCGGTGGCGAAGAGGATCTCCGCGCACAGCAGCGCCCACGACAGCAGCGCACCGAGCAGCGACACCGCCAGGCCGATGCTGATCAGCAAGGCCCCCCATGGGCCGACGATGTGTTCGAGCACCGAGGCCAACGATGGATTCTGCAACCCCGCCAGCTCAGGCTGGGTCATGACCCCCAGCGACAGCACGTTGACCAGCACCAGCAAGGCCAACACCCCAAGAAAACCGATCACCGTCGCCTTGCCCACGTCCGAGCGGCGCTGCGCTCGCCCCGAATAAACGCTGGCGCCCTCGATGCCGATGAACACGAACACCGTCACCAGCATCATGTTGCGCACCTGCTCCATCACGCTGCCGAACTGGGGGTTGCTCAGGCCCCAGATATCGCGGGTGAAGATATCGGCGCGAAAGGCAAAGGCAGCAATCACGATGAACACCAGCAGCGGCAACACCTTGGCCACCGTGGTCACCTGGTTGATGAACGCCGCTTCCTTGATCCCGCGCAGTACCAAAAAGTGCACCGCCCACAGCAGCAACGAGGCGCAAGCGATGGCGATCGGCGTATTGCCCTCGCCGAACACCGGAAAGTAAAAACCCAAGGTACTGAACAGCAGGACGAAGTAACCGACGTTGCCCAACCACGCGCTGATCCAGTAGCCCCACGCTGAGGAAAAGCCCATGTACTCGCCAAACCCCGCCTTGGCGTAGGCATACACCCCCGAATCCAGCTCCGGCTTGCGATTGGCCAGCGTTTGGAACACGAAGGCCAAGGCCAGCATGCCCACGGCGGTAATGCCCCAGCCGATCAGCACGGCGCCGACATCGGCGCGCGCTGCCATGTTCTGCGGCAACGAGAAAATCCCACCGCCGATCATCGAGCCGACCACCAAGGCGATCAACGCGCCGAGCCGCAGTTTTTGTCCCGGCTCGCTCATGGCGCCTCCCGATCAGTACCCAGAAAAAGGCGCGCCCAGCGGCCCCGGCGGCGCAGTGTCATACCCATGTAACACTCCTTGCATTCATATATAGCGGCGGCGCTTTTATAGTAGACCACGTGATGAAATCTGCCGGGCTCATAACTAGCCCGTCTATGCAGCAGGCAACTAACCCTGCGGGATATGTGGATATACCCATGCCGTTAAGGATACCACCGTCTTTTTCCTGAAAAATTTGCTTCTTACTCAAAAGCGGCTAGCTTCAAAGTTCGCAGGCGAAACAGAGCGTTTGCTCTAGATGTACATGGAGGTGCCAGCGCATAAGGCCTGCGGCAGAGCTGTCGGCACTCTCCAGGAGACGCGTGAAGGATTTTTCTCACTTTACGTCGTCATGAACTGATCTACATCAGCGAATGACCCCGGCGTCAGTTTTATTCTGTCGTCAACTTTCTCCTGGTACGGAGTTGTTAAATGTCTGATTCTCCCGGAAAACTAAAACTCGGTGCACTTGTTGCACTTGTCGTCGGCTCCATGATTGGCGGCGGGATCTTCTCCTTGCCGCAAAACATGGCTGCCAGTGCCGGTGTTGGTGCCGTGCTGATCGGCTGGGCCATCACCGCGGTGGGCATGCTCACCTTGGCCTTCGTGTTCCAGACGCTGGCCAACCGTAAACCGGACCTCGATGGCGGGGTGTACGCCTACGCCAAGGCCGGGTTTGGCGACTACATGGGCTTCTCTTCGGCATGGGGTTACTGGATCAGCGCCTGGTTGGGCAACGTCGGTTACTTCGTCTTGCTGTTCAGTACCCTGGGTTACTTCTTCCCGATCTTCGGTGAGGGCAATACCCCGGCGGCGGTGATCGGCGCGTCGATCCTGCTCTGGGCCGTGCACTTTCTGGTACTGCGCGGGATCAAGGAAGCGGCGTTCATCAACCTGGTCACCACCGTGGCCAAGGTCGTGCCGCTGGCGCTGTTCGCCCTGATCTGCCTGTTCGCCTTCAAGCTCGACGTGTTCACCGCCGACATCTGGGGCCTGGGCTCGCCAGATCTGGGCAGCGTGATGAACCAGGTGCGCAACATGATGCTGGTCACCGTCTGGGTGTTCATTGGCATCGAGGGTGCGAGCATCTTCTCCTCACGGGCAGAAAAACGCTCGGACGTGGGTAAAGCCACGGTCATCGGCTTCATCACCGTGCTGCTGTTCCTGGTGCTGGTCAACGTGCTGTCGATGGGCGTGATGACTCAACCTGAGCTGGCCAAGCTGCAGAACCCGTCGATGGCGGCCGTGCTTGAGCACGTGGTCGGCCACTGGGGTGCGGTGCTGATCAGCGTCGGCCTGATCATCTCGCTGCTGGGTGCCCTGCTGTCGTGGGTACTGCTGTGTGCGGAGATCATGTTCGCCGCCGCCAAGGACCACACCATGCCGGAGTTCCTGCGCCGCGAGAACACCAACCATGTGCCGGCCAATGCCCTGTGGCTGACCAACGCCATGGTGCAGATCTTCCTGGTCATTACGCTGTTCTCGGCCAGTACCTATCTGTCGCTGATCTACCTCGCCACCTCGATGATCCTGGTGCCTTACCTGTGGTCGGCGGCCTATGGCTTCCTCATGGCCCTGCGCGGCGAGACCTATGAACAAGCCCCCGGCGAGCGCAACAAAGACCTGATCATCGGCGCCATCGCCCTGCTCTACGCGATCTGGCTGCTGTATGCCGGCGGGGTCAAGTACCTGCTGCTGTCGGCCCTGCTGTATGCCCCTGGCGCGATCCTGTTCGCCAAGGCCAAGCGCGAACTGGGCCAACCGATTTTTACCAACGTGGAGAAGCTGATCTTCGCCGCCGTAGTCGTGGGCGCGCTGGTTGCGGCCTATGGCCTGTACGACGGATTCCTGACTCTGTAATCACTGAATTTGCATGATGGAGGCAATGAACCATGTCCACCGATAAAGTTAAGTACGGCGTCCATTCCGAAGCCGGCAAACTGCGCAAAGTGATGGTTTGCTCCCCGGGCCTTGCCCACCAGCGCCTGACCCCGAGCAACTGCGACGACCTGTTGTTCGATGACGTCATCTGGGTCAACCAGGCCAAGCGCGACCACTTCGACTTCGTCACCAAAATGCGTGAGCGCGGTATCGAAGTGCTGGAAATGCACAACCTGCTGACCGAGACCATCCAGAATCCTGAAGCGCTGAAATGGATCCTCGATCGCAAGATCACCCCAGACACCGTTGGCGTTGGCCTGACCAACGAGGTGCGCAGCTGGCTCGAAGGGCTGGAGCCACGCAAGCTGGCCGAGTTCCTGATCGGCGGCGTGGCCGGTGAAGACCTGCCCGACAGCGAAGGCGCCAGCGTGATCAAGATGTACCGCGACTACCTGGGCCACTCCAGCTTCCTCCTCGACCCGCTGCCCAACACCCAGTTCACCCGTGACACCACCTGCTGGATCTACGGTGGCGTGACCCTGAACCCGATGTACTGGCCAGCGCGCCGTCAGGAAACCCTGCTGACCAGCGCGATCTACAAGTTCCACCCCGAGTTCACCGGCGCCGACTTCGAAGTCTGGTACGGCGACCCGGACAAAGACCACGGCAAGGCCACCCTGGAAGGCGGCGACGTCATGCCGATCGGCAATGGCGTGGTGTTGATCGGCATGGGCGAGCGCACCTCGCGCCAAGCCATCGGCCAACTGGCTCAATCGCTGTTCGCCAAGGGCGCGGTGGAAAAAGTGGTGGTCGCCGGCCTGCCGAAATCTCGTGCTGCGATGCACCTGGATACGGTGTTCAGCTTCTGCGACCGCGACCTGGTCACGGTCTTCCCGGAAGTGGTCAAAGAGATCGTGCCGTTCGTCATCCGCCCAGACAGCAGCAAGCCGTATGGCATGGATGTACGTCGCGAGAACAAGTCGTTCATCGAGGTGGTGGCCGAGTCGCTCAACCTTAAGCAACTGCGCGTAGTCGAAACCGGCGGCAACAGCTTCGCCGCCGAACGCGAACAGTGGGATGACGGTAACAACGTAGTGGCCGTGGAGCCTGGCGTTGTCATCGGCTACGACCGCAACACCTACACCAACACCCTGCTGCGCAAGGCCGGAGTGGAAGTCATCACCATCAGCGCCGGTGAGCTGGGCCGCGGCCGTGGCGGTGGCCACTGCATGACCTGCCCAATCATTCGCGACCCAATCGACTACTAAACGACCATCAACCCGGCGGCGCTTACAAAGCGCCGGCCGGGCCGATTACCGAACTCAAGGAGAATCATCATGGCGTTCAACATTCATAACCGTAACTTGCTCAGCCTGGAACACCACACCACGCGCGAGTTGCGTTACCTGCTCGACCTGTCCCGCGATCTGAAACGCGCCAAGTACACCGGTACCGAGCAGCAACACCTGAAGGGCAACAACATCGCCCTGATCTTCGAAAAGACCTCGACCCGCACCCGCTGTGCATTCGAAGTCGCCGCTTACGACCAGGGCGCCAACGTTACCTACATCGACCCCAACTCCTCGCAGATTGGCCACAAAGAGAGCATGAAGGACACCGCCCGCGTGCTCGGGCGCATGTACGACGCGATCGAGTACCGTGGCTTCAAGCAGGAAATCGTCGAGGAGCTGGCCAAGTTCGCTGGCGTACCGGTATTCAACGGCCTGACCGATGAATATCACCCGACCCAAATGATCGCCGACGTGCTGACCATGCGCGAACACAGTGACAAGCCGATCCACGACATCAGCTACGCCTACCTGGGCGACGCCCGTAACAACATGGGCAACTCGCTGCTGCTGATCGGCGCCAAGCTCGGCATGGACGTACGTATCGCCGCGCCCAAGGCACTGTGGCCACATGATGACCTGGTCGAGCGCTGCAAGAAGTACGCAGAAGAAAGCGGTGCGCGCATCACCCTCACCGAAGACCCGAAAGCAGCGGTCAAAGGCGTGGACTTCGTGCATACCGACGTTTGGGTATCGATGGGTGAGCCGGTCGAAGCCTGGGGCGAACGTATCCAGCAACTGCTGCCCTACCAGGTCAATGCCGAGTTGATGAAAGCCACCGGCAACCCACGGGCCAAGTTCATGCACTGCCTGCCGGCGTTTCACAACTCCGACACCAAGGTCGGCAAACAGATCGCCGAGCAGTATCCGAACCTGAAGAACGGCATCGAAGTGACCGAGGACGTGTTCGAGTCGCCAGCGTGCATCGCCTTCGAGCAGGCGGAAAACCGCATGCATACGATCAAAGCGATTCTGGTCTCGACCCTGGCTGACCTGTAACCCCCGAGCAGGGGGCTTTTGTGGGAGCGGGCTGGCCCCGCGATTGCGCCAGCCGCAACGACGCCATCGCGGGGCAAGCCCGCTCCCACGGGCCCGTCCCATATTCTCTCTGAAGGACACTTCATCATGCGTATCGTTGTTGCATTGGGCGGCAACGCCCTGCTACGCCGCGGCGAGCCGATGACCGCTGACAACCAGCGCGCCAATATCCGCACCGCCACCGAGCAAATCGCCAAGATCCACCCTGGTAACGAACTGGTCATCGCTCACGGTAACGGCCCGCAGGTCGGCCTGCTGTCGCTTCAGGCGCTGTCCTACAAACCCGACGAAGCCTACCCGCTGGATGTGCTCGGCGCTGAAACCGAAGGCATGATCGGCTACATGATCGAACAGGAGCTGGGCAACCTGCTGGACTTCGAAGTGCCGTTCGCCACCCTGCTGACCCAGGTCGAAGTCGACGCCAATGACCCGGCCTTCAAAGACCCGACCAAGTTCATTGGTCCGGTCTACTCCAAGGAAGACGCCGAGCGCCTGGCCAAGGAAAAAGGCTGGGTGGTCAAGGCCGACGGCGACAAGTACCGGCGAGTGGTTGCCAGCCCCAAGCCCAAGCGCATTTTCGAAATCCGCCCGATCAAGTGGCTGCTGGAAAAAAGCAGCATTGTCATCTGTGCCGGCGGCGGCGGCATTCCGACCATGTACGACGAAAATCGCAAGCTCAAGGGCATCGAAGCGGTGATCGACAAAGACCTGTGTTCGGCGCTGCTCGCCGAACAGCTGGAGGCCGACCTTCTGATCATCGCCACCGACGTGGATGCGGCCTATATTGATTGGGGCAAGCCGACGCAGAAAGCCATTGCCCAGGCGCACCCCGACGAACTCGAGCGCCTAGGCTTCGCCGCCGGTTCCATGGGGCCGAAGGTGCAGGCCGCCAGTGACTTTGCCCGTAACACCGGCAAGGTCGCGGTGATCAGCTCGCTGGAAAACATCGAGGACATCGTCAAAGGCACTGCCGGCACCCGTGTTTCCACGGCCCAGCCAGGTATCAGCTACCGTTGAATGCAGTTGGCGGGTGCTCGGCACCCGCCGTTTCAACCTTCCGGAGGATTGCACTGTGGCTCAGTTCCAACCTGGTCATGTACACATCGAACGTACCGCGCTCAACACCAATGATCACAGCTACGATCTGAACATCAACTACGAGGTAGCCCAGGACCCCAGGGAAGGCCGCGGTATCCAGTTCCACATGCATGGCAGCATCGAGGGCAAGCCGGTGGACGAGAAGTTCTTTCTCGCCAAGGACCAGGTCTTGCCGAGTTTTCTCAGCCTGGCCACGCGCAAGGCCCAGAGCTACCTGCCAGCGCCGAAGAAATTCGAGTCGCTAGGATCGACGCACAAGATCTACGACCTGATGTTCGAAGACATCCGCGTCCAACTGGATGTGAAGTCTGGCGATCCGATCAAGCCTGAGCATCTGGAGTAACCCGCATCAGGGCTGCTGCGCAGCCCATCCAGGCTCTGCCACCTGGTACCCCTGCTCCTCCCGCAGGACCAAACACATCCCTTGAAGACACAAGCTGACGCAGCCTGCGATGGGCCGCGAAGCGGCCCCAGATAAGGCATACTTGCGCATCTGCTCGCCCAAAGCCCGAAACTCCCATGCGCATCCACGTCAGCTTCATCGACCGCGTCGGCATCACCCAGGAAGTCCTGGCCCTGCTCGGTGCCCGCAACCTCAACCTGGACGCCGTGGAAATGGTCCCGCCGAACGTCTACATCGACGCCCCGACCCTCAGCCCCGCAGTGCTCGAAGAGCTCCACGACGCCCTGTTCGAAGTGCACGGCGTGCAGTCGGTGGAAGTGGTCGACATCCTCCCCGGCCAGCGTCGCCATTTGCAGCTCGATGCCCTGCTCGCGGCCATGAGCGACCCAGTGCTGGCGGTGGACAGCGCCGGCAAGGTGCTGCTGGCCAACCCGGCCCTGATCGCCCTGTGCGGGCGGGAGTCGGCTGGGCGTTCGGTCGGTGAATTGTTCAAAGACCCCGACCTGCTCCAGGCGCTGCTGGACAACAACTTCCACCTGCCGATGCGCGAGATGCAGCTCGACGGCCAGAGCCTGCTGCTCGATGCCACGCCCATTACCAACGCCGGTGGCCTGCTCACCTTGTATCCGCCCAACCGCATGGGCGAACGCTTGTCAGCGCTGCACCACGATCACGCCGAAGGCTTTGACGCACTGCTCGGCGACTCCCCGGCCATCCGCACCCTCAAGGCTCGCGCCCTGCGCGTAGCGGTGCTCGATGCGCCGTTGCTGGTGCACGGCGAAACCGGCACCGGCAAGGAGCTGGTAGCCCGCGCCAGCCATGCCCTGAGCAGCCGCCATGCCGCGCCCTTCCTGGCACTGAACTGCGCGGCACTGCCCGAGAGCCTGGCCGAGAGCGAGCTATTTGGCTACGCCCCCGGCGCGTTTACCGGCGCCCAGCGTGGTGGCAAGCCAGGGCTGATGGAACTGGCCAACCAAGGCACGGTGTTTCTCGACGAGATTGGCGAGATGTCGCCCTATCTGCAGGCCAAGCTGTTGCGTTTTCTCAGCGATGGTAGCTTCCGCCGGGTAGGTGGCGATCGCGAGGTCAAGGTCGACGTGCGCATCATCAGCGCCACCCATCGCGACCTGGAACGGATGGTCGCCGAGGGCAGCTTTCGCGAAGACCTGTTCTACCGCCTCAATGTACTCAACCTGCAAGTGCCGCCGCTGCGTGAACGCGGTCAGGACATCCTGCTGCTGGCGCACTACTTCATGCAGCAAGCCTGCACCCAGATCCAGCGCCCGCCTTGCAGGCTGACACCGGGCACCCATGCTGCCCTGCTGGCCAACCCTTGGCCGGGCAATGTGCGCCAGTTGCAGAACGTGATTTTCCGCGCGGCGGCGATTTGCGAAAGCGATCTGGTGGATATTGGCGATCTGGATATCGCCGGCACTTCAGTGGCGCGCGGGCAAGAGGCCGAGGTGGGCAGCCTGGAGCAGGCGGTGGGGGAATTTGAGCGCGAGCTGTTGCAGCGCCTGTATGCCAGCTACCCCTCGACCCGGCAACTGGCTGGGCGCTTGCAGACTTCGCATACCGCGATTGCCCAGCGGCTGCGCAAGTATGGGATTCCCGGCAAGGCCTGAATCGATTGTACTGGGCTGCTTCGCAGCCCTTCGCGGGCAACCCCGCTCCCACAGGTACGGCGCCGCTCTGAAGATAAGCGCTGTACCTGTGGGAGCGGGCTTGCCCGCGAAGGGCCGCAAAGCGGCCCCATGCTTACCCATTCGTATCGATTTCGAAACATTGTATTGATTTCATTACAGGCACGCTGCATCCACCTCTACCAAGGGTTTGATCCTAAATATCATTTGCCCAAATAAAGCTTCGTAACGATTTCATTCCAAAAAGTGCCCACACCCCTTCTTTTTTATTTATAAACAATTGATTTTTAACAACTTTTATTAGATGGCCACAATATTGCTTAGGGAATTCCCACCCAAGAGCGCGGCCCACCGCGCCTACGCCCCAGCTTCCCTGAGGAATTCCCATGAGCGAGTTGCGTTTCACCGAAGATCACGAATGGCTGCGTACTGAAGCCGATGGCAGCGTCACCGTAGGCATCACCGCCTTCGCCCAGAACGCCCTGGGTGACGTGGTCTATGTGCAACTGCCGGAGCTGCAAAGCTACGAGCAAGGTGCAGAAGCCTCTACCGTCGAATCGGTCAAAGCCGCCAGCGGCGTGTACATGCCACTGACCGGTGAAGTAGTCGCGGTCAACCAGCAGCTTGCCGATAAGCCCGAACTGGTCAACGAAGATCCGCTGGGCGAAGGCTGGTTCTTCCGCTTCATCCCCGCCGATGCCAACGCCGTGGCTGCCCTGCTCGACCAGGACGCCTACGACCGCCTGATCAAAGCCAATGCCGACGCCTGAGGAACTGCCATGACCATCAACCTCGGCACCGCCAACGAATTCATCGCCCGCCATATCGGCCCACGCAGCGCTGACGAGCACGCCATGCTCGCCACCCTGGGCTTCGACTCGCTCGAGGCGATGAGCGCCGCCGTCATCCCCGACAGCATCAAGGGCACCAGCGTCCTGGGCAGCAGCGACGGCCAGAGCGAAGCTGATGCGCTCGCCGCGCTTAAAGCCATCGCCGGCAAGAACCAACTGTTCAAGAGCCTGATCGGCCAGGGTTACTACAACACCCACACCCCGGCACCGATCCTGCGCAACCTGCTGGAAAATCCGGCCTGGTACACCGCCTACACCCCGTACCAGCCAGAAATCTCTCAAGGTCGCCTGGAAGCGCTACTCAACTTCCAGACCCTGATCAGCGACCTGACCGGCCTGCCGATCGCCAACGCCTCCCTGCTCGACGAAGCCACCGCGGCTGCCGAGGCCATGACCTTCTGCAAACGCCTGTCGAAGAACAAGGGCAGCCATGCCTTCTTCGCTTCGGCCCATTGCCACCCGCAAACCCTCGACGTACTGCGCACCCGCGCCGAACCGCTGGGCATCGACGTGGTGGTTGGCGATGAGCGTGAACTGACCGACGTCAGCGCCTTCTTCGGCGCGCTGCTGCAATACCCGGCGAGCAATGGCGACGTGTTCGATTACCGCGAACTGGTGCAGCGTTTCCATGCGGCCAACGCCCTGGTCGCAGTCGCTGCCGACCTGCTGGCCCTGACCCTGTTGACCCCACCGGGTGAGTTCGAAGCCGACGTGGCCATCGGCAGCGCCCAGCGTTTCGGCGTGCCGCTAGGCTTCGGTGGCCCGCACGCGGCCTACTTCGCCACCCGCGACGCGTTCAAGCGCGACATGCCGGGGCGTCTGGTCGGCGTGTCGATCGACCGCTTCGGCAAGACCGCCCTGCGCCTGGCCATGCAGACCCGCGAGCAACATATCCGCCGCGAGAAGGCCACCAGCAACATCTGCACCGCGCAGGTCCTGCTGGCCAACATCGCCAGCATGTTCGCCGTGTACCACGGCCCGGCCGGCCTCAAGCGCATCGCCGAACGCACTCATGCACTGACCGCGATCCTGGCCGCAGGCCTTGAGCAACTAGGCGCCAAGGTCGTCACCCAAGCCTATTTCGATACCCTGACCCTGGCCACCGGCCAAGCGACCGCCGCCCTGCACGACAAGGCGCGCGCCCAGCGCATCAACCTGCGCCAGATCGACGCCGAGCATCTGGGCCTTTCGCTCGACGAAACCAGCACCCAGGCCGATGTCGAAACCCTCTGGCAGCTGTTCGCAGGCAACCAGCCTGTGCCTGAGTTCGCCGCCGTTGCCGCGGCCAGCGCCTCGCGCCTGCCAGCCGCGCTGCTGCGCCAATCGGCAATTCTCGAACACCCGGTATTCAACCGCTATCACAGCGAAACCGAGCTGATGCGCTACCTGCGCCGCCTGGCCGACAAGGACCTGGCGCTGGATCGCAGCATGATCCCGCTGGGCTCGTGCACCATGAAGCTCAACGCCGCCAGCGAAATGATCCCTGTGACCTGGGCCGAGTTCGGCAATCTGCACCCGTTCGCGCCTGCCGAACAGAGCCAGGGCTACCTGCAGATGACCACTGAGCTGGAAGCCATGCTCTGCGCCGCCACCGGCTACGACGCCGTGTCGCTGCAACCCAACGCCGGCTCCCAGGGCGAATACGCAGGCCTGTTGGCGATCCGTGCCTACCACCGCAGCCGCGGCGAGGCGCATCGCAATATCTGCCTGATTCCCTCCTCGGCCCACGGCACCAACCCCGCTACCGCGCACATGGCCGGTATGCGCGTGGTGGTCACCGCGTGTGACGCGCGTGGCAACGTCGACATCGACGATCTGCGCGCCAAGGCCCTCGAGCACCGCGAGCAGCTCGCGGCGATCATGATCACCTACCCATCGACCCATGGCGTGTTCGAAGAAGCAATCGGCGAGATCTGCGCGATCATCCACGACAACGGCGGCCAGGTGTACATCGATGGCGCCAACATGAACGCCATGGTCGGCCTGTGTGCCCCCGGCAAGTTCGGTGGCGACGTGTCGCATCTGAACCTGCACAAAACCTTCTGCATCCCCCACGGGGGTGGTGGCCCGGGCGTCGGCCCGATCGGCGTCAAATCGCACCTGGCGCCGTTCCTGCCAGGCCACGCCGCACTGGAAAACACTAGCGGCGCCGTTTGCGCAGCACCGTTCGGCAGCGCCAGCATTCTGCCGATCACCTGGATGTACATTCGAATGATGGGTGGTGCGGGGCTTACCCGGGCTTCGCAGATGGCCATCCTCAACGCCAACTACATCGCCCGTCGCCTGGAAGAGCACTATCCTGTGTTGTACACCGGCGGCAATGGCCTGGTAGCGCACGAATGCATCCTCGACCTGCGCCCGCTCAAGGACACCAGCGGCATCAGCGTCGATGACGTGGCCAAGCGCCTGATCGACTTCGGCTTCCACGCCCCGACCATGTCCTTCCCGGTCGCCGGCACACTGATGATCGAACCGACCGAAAGTGAGTCCAAGGAAGAACTGGACCGTTTCTGCGAGGCGATGATCAAGATTCGTGAAGAGATTCGCGCAGTCGAGACCGGCAGCCTGGACAAGGACGACAACCCGCTGAAGAACGCGCCGCACACCGCCGCTGAGCTGGTCGGCGAGTGGAACCATGGCTATAGCCGTGAGCAGGCGGTGTACCCGCTGGCGAGCCTGATCGAAGCCAAGTACTGGCCACCGGTGGGCCGCGTCGACAACGTGTTTGGTGATCGCAACCTGGTGTGCGCTTGCCCGTCGATCGAGAGCTATCAGGACGTCTGAGCCCAGGCCCATGCGGGGGCTGCGCTGCAGCCCATCGCAGGCTCCGCCAGCTCCCACACCAGCAACACTCATAGCCCTGTAGGAGCGGACGTTGCCTGCGAGTGGCCGCCAAGCGGTCCTGCTGCTGCGCCAAGCCCACCGAACCGAGGAGCAAGCTAATGTCACTGAGCGTCTTTGACCTGTTCAAGATCGGCATCGGCCCCTCCAGTTCTCACACCGTTGGCCCGATGCGCGCCGCTGCGCGCTTCGCCGAAGGGCTGCGGCGCGATCACCTGTTGAGCCTAACCGTCAGTGTCAAAGCCGAGCTGTACGGTTCGCTGGGCGCCACCGGCAAAGGCCACGGCAGTGACAAGGCGGTGTTGCTCGGCCTGGAAGGCGAGCAGCCCGACACGGTCGACACCGAATCCATCCCCGCCCGCCTGCAGACAATCCGCGAAAGCGGCCAGTTGCGCCTGCTCGGCGAACAGCCGATTGGCTTCGTCGAAAAGCAGCATCTGGCGATGATCCGCAAACCGCTGGACTACCACCCCAACGGCATGATCTTTCGCGCTTTCGACGCAGCCGGATTACAAATCCGCAGCCGCGAGTACTACTCGGTCGGTGGCGGTTTCGTGGTCGACGAAGAGGCGGCTGGGCACGATCGCATCGTCGAGGACCGCACGCCACTGACCTACCCCTTCACCACCGGCAAGGAACTGCTCGCCCATTGCAGCGCCCAGCAACTGTCGTTCAGCCAGGTGATGCTGGCCAACGAAGCCGCCTGGCGCCCGGAAAGCGAGACCCGTGCTGGCCTGCTGCGAATCTGGCAAGTGATGCAGGACTGTGTCGCGGCCGGCTGTCGCCATGAGGGCATCTTGCCGGGCGGGCTGAAGGTCAAGCGCCGGGCGCCGGCGTTGTACCGGCAACTCAGCCAGCACCCGGAGGCGAGCCTGCGCGACGCCTTGTCGGTGCTCGACTGGGTCAACCTCTATGCCCTGGCGGTCAACGAAGAAAATGCCAACGGCGGGCGCGTAGTCACCGCACCGACCAATGGCGCGGCCGGGATCATCCCGGCGGTTCTGCACTACTACATGCGCTTCGTGCCCGGTGCCAGCGACGATGGCGTAGTGCGTTTTCTGCTGACCGCCGCGGCTATCGGCATCCTGTACAAAGAAAACGCCTCGATCTCCGGCGCCGAAGTGGGCTGCCAGGGCGAGGTCGGCGTAGCGTGCTCAATGGCCGCTGGGGCGCTGTGCGAAGTGATGGGCGGCACCCCGCAGCAAGTCGAGAACGCTGCCGAAATCGGCATGGAACACAACCTGGGCCTGACCTGCGATCCCATCGGCGGCTTGGTTCAGGTGCCCTGCATCGAGCGCAACGCCATGGGCTCGGTGAAGGCGATCAACGCCGTGCGCATGGCCTTGCGCGGTGACGGCCAGCACTTCGTCTCGCTCGACAAGGTGATCCGCACCATGCGCCAGACCGGCGCCGACATGAAAAGCAAATACAAGGAGACCGCCCGCGGCGGTCTTGCCGTCAACATCATCGAATGTTGAGCCAACAACAAATCAAGGAGTAGCTGATGTCCGAAACACTGCACAAGACCCCACTGCACGCCCTGCACGTGGAACTGGGCGCACGCATGGTGCCGTTCGCCGGCTTTGAAATGCCCGTGCAGTATCCGCTCGGGGTGATGAAGGAACACCTGCACACCCGCGAACAGGCCGGCCTGTTCGATGTTTCGCACATGGGTCAGATCCGCCTGCTCGGCGCCGACGCCGCCCGTGCCCTGGAAACCTTGGTGCCGGTGGATATCGTCGACCTGCCGGTGGGTATGCAGCGCTATGCCATGTTCACCAATGCAAGCGGCGGCATCCTCGATGACCTGATGGTCGCCAACCTGGGTAACGATGAGCTGTTCCTGGTGGCCAACGCCGCCTGCAAAGAGCAGGACCTGGCCCACCTGCAACAGCACATCGGCAACCGCTGCGACGTCCAGCCGCTGTTCGAAGAGCGCGCCCTGCTCGCCCTGCAAGGCCCAGCGGCGGTCACGGTGCTGGAGCGCCTGGCACCCGAAGTGGCTGGGATGACCTTCATGCAGTTCCGTCCCATCACATTGCTCGGCCAGGACTGCTACATCAGCCGCTCGGGCTACACCGGCGAAGACGGCTACGAGATTTCCGTGCCTGCGGCCGGTGCCGAGGCCCTGGCCCGTCGCCTGCTGGCTGAACCTGAAGTCCAGGCCATCGGCCTGGGCGCGCGCGACTCGCTGCGCCTGGAGGCCGGGCTGTGCTTGTATGGCCACGATATGAACAGCGCCACCACACCGAACGAGGCCAGCTTGCTCTGGGCCATTTCCAAAGTGCGTCGGGCCGATGGTGCGCGCGCAGGTGGCTTCCCCGGCGCCGCTGCGATCTTCGCCCAGCAGCAGCAAGGCGTGGCCCGCAAGCGTGTCGGCCTGTTGCCGCAAGAACGGACTCCGGTGCGTGAGGGCGCCGAAATTGTCGACGAGGCCGGCAACATTGTGGGCGCAGTGTGCAGCGGCGGCTTTGGCCCGACACTCGGTGCACCGCTGGCAATGGGTTATGTCGATAGCGAACATGCCGCACTCGATACCTCGCTGTATGCCCTGGTCAGGGGCAAACGAGTTGCCTTGAAAGTCAGCAAAATGCCTTTTGTCGCGCAACGTTACTATCGCGGTTGAAAGTCGTTTCGAGCAGGTGGGCAATATTCGTTTTCGAACCTGCCCAATAACTTTTGAACATGGCGCCAGCCCAGGCGCCATGCCGCCTGCAGACAAACGGGGCGGTTATCGGAAAAAGGCCGAAATCGGCGAATCGGCAGGGCTTGTTTTTGTCTTGGGAGTTGGCGTACATTCAGCTCACTGTGTTTGCATGGGTCGCAACAGTTCGTGACCTGGGCCAGTAGCTGCAATCTGCTACAACCCGTTCGACGTCTCTTACTTTCCTGCAACCCAGCCCAGTACGCTTTCGTCTATTCGATACGAAAGAAACTGTTATTACTCTCTAAAGATTCATAGGAAATAAGACAATGGCTGAGCGTCAGAACGGTACCGTCAAGTGGTTCAATGACGAAAAAGGTTACGGTTTCATCACCCCAGAGAGCGGTGCTGACCTGTTCGTTCACTTCCGTGCCATTCAAGGCAACGGTTTCAAGAGCCTGAAAGAAGGCCAGAAGGTGACTTTCGTTGCCGTCCAGGGCCAGAAAGGCATGCAGGCTGACGAAGTTCAAGCCGAAGGCTGATCTGCGTTAAAAAAGCCCCTGCATTGATCCGCAGGGGCTTTTTTATGCCTGCAATTCCATAGAATGGGCCTTTGCCATCTGGAGTTGCCCTGCATGCCCAAGCATTCCCTTTCTCCCCAGGGTGATTTCCCGCCTGTTGGCCTGGGCCGTCGCCTGGCGGCGATGTTCTATGACTTCCTGCTGTGCACCGCCCTGCTGATCGTCACTGCCGGGGTGTACAAGATGATCCAGATGGCGATCATCGGCGAGGCGCGCATGCGCGAGCTGACCGATGCCGGTGCGTTGGATGGTGATCCGCTGCTATCGACGATCCTAGTGTTTGCGTTGTTTGGTTTTTTTGCCAAGTTCTGGACCCATGGCGGCCAGACCCTGGGCATGCAGGTGTGGGGCGTGCGCGTGCAGAACGCCGATGGCAGCGCGATCAGCCTGTGGCAGGCGCTGCTGCGTTTTGTGGTATCGATCGCTTCGTGGCTGTGCTTGGGGATGGGGTTTGTCTGGTCGTTGATCGACAAGCGCAAGCGCAGCTGGCATGACATCTACTCCGAGACCCAACTGGTGCGGGTTCCGAAACAGAAGAAATAACCTGCCCAGTGGATCAGCCCCTGTAGGAGCTGGCTTGCCTGCGATGGGCTGCGAAGCAGCCCCAATAAATCTGGATAAGACACCAAGTCTGCGCGAGGCCTGTAATTTTTGGGGCTGCCTTGCAGCCCATCGCAGGCAAGCCAGCTCCTACAGAAAATTGGCCATGAAAAAGCCGACCCTAAGGTCGGCTTTTTTACATCGCCCAGGCCATCAGCCCGCTCGACGCAACAACCACACCCCAGCCAGCGCACAAACGCCTGCCGGTATCACCACCGCCAACAGCGGCGGGAAGCCAAACACCTGGCTGGATGGGCCAAGCAGGTCTTGGGCAATCCGGAACACAAAGCCCACCAATACACCAGTGAACACACGTTGCCCCAGGGTCACCGAACGCAGGGGGCCGAAGATGAACGAAATCGCCATCAACACCAACGCCGCGGTCACCGCCGGCTGCAGCACCTTGGTCCAGAACGCCAGCCAGTAGCGGGCATTGTTCAGGCCTTGGTCAGACAGGTAATGGATGTAGTCCCACAGCCCGGTAATCGACAGCGACTCAGGCGCCAGCACTACGGTATTGAGCAACTGCGGGGTTACCGATACATCCCAGCGCTCTTGCGGGGCCTTGACCACTTCGGTGTGGTCGCCACGGAAGTGGGTGGTGGTGACATCGTTGAGCACCCAGTGGTCTTCGTTGTACTTGGCCCGGCGGGCAAAGCTGGAGGTGACGATCTTGCGCTCATCGTCGAAGCGATAGCGGGTCACCCCCAACAGCAGGCCGTTAGGCTGCACCGAGTTGATGTGCACGAACTCTTCGCCCTGGCGGTGCCACATGCCGCGCTTGGAGCTCTGCGCCTCGCCACCACCCTGTGCCAGCGAGCGCTCGGCCTGACCCTTGTTTTCGGTAACCGGGGCGACGTACTCGCCGATCAGCAGACCGACCAGCATCAGCACCAGCATCGGTTTCATGACCGCCCAGACGATCCGCCCGATCGACACGCCGGCAGCCCGCATGATGGTCAGTTCGCTGCTGCTGGCCAGGCTACCCAGGCCGATCAGGCAGCCGATCAAGGCCGCCATCGGCAGCATCTCGTAGAGCCGGCGAGGCGCGGTCATCAAGACGAAGTAACCGGCGTCGAGCACGGTGTAGGTATCGCTCAGGTCGCCCATCTCATCGATGAAGGCGAATAGCGAGGCCAGGCCAAGAATGATGCCGAGCACAGCCAGGATGGCCAGCAGCACGCTCATGCCGATATAGCGATCCAGCTTAACCATGAGCCACCCCCGCACGCCGCGCAGCACGTTTGAGGCGCATTGGCTCCCAGTACATCAGGCCCAGGCCGATCAGCAGGAACAGCCCGTGCACCCACCACATGCCCAGGGCGATCGGGAGCTTGCCCTTCTCCAGGGCGCCGCGTACGGAAATCAGCATTGTCAGGTAAGCCATGTAGAGGAGGATCGCCGGCAGCAGCTTGAGGAAGCGGCCCTGGCGAGGATTGACCCGTGACAGCGGGACTGCCAGCAAGGTCACGACAAACACCAGCAACGGCAGCGACAGCCGCCATTGCAGCTCGGCACGCTCACGCAGGCCTTTATGGCCGATTAGCTCGGACGTGGGGATCGCTTCACGCTCGGTGACTTCTTCACTGACTTCAGGCTTGGGCAGCAGCACGCCGTAGGTGTCGTACTTGATCGCCCGGTAGTCGGCCTGGCCAGGGTTGCCGTCGTAGCGGTAGCCGTTTTCCAGGATCAGGTAACGGTTGCCGTCGGCCTGCACTTCCTGGTGGCCTTTTTCGGCAACCAGTACCGAAGGCGCGCGGTCCTTGGTCTTGTCGGCGTTAAAGCGCTTCTCGGAAATGAACACGCCAGCCAGATTGACCCGGTCATCGGACAGCTGCTCGGTGTAGGTCACCCGTGAGCCATCGCGCAGGGTCTGGAAACGCCCAGGCACCAGGGTGTCGAACTCGGTCAGGGCATCTTGCTGATTGATGATCTGCTGTACCTGCGACACACCTTGTGGCGCCAGGCTCAAGCTCAGCCAAGCGACCAGCAGGGCGACCAGGGCCGCTGGGGCCATGGTCATCGCCAGCAGGCGTTGCTGGCTCATGCCGGTGGCCGAGAGCACGGTCATCTCGCTCTCCAGGTACAACCGGCCATAAGCCAGCAGAATGCCCAGGAACAAGCCCAACGGCAGGATCAACTGCAAGAAACCCGGCAGCCGGAAGCCCATGATCAGGAACAGCACGCTCGGGTCGAGCACGCCCTGGGCGGCCTGTGCCAGGTATTTGATGAAACGCCCGCTCATGATGATCACCAGCAGCACAGCGCTGACGGCGCTCAAGGTCAGCAGGACCTCGCGGGACAGATAACGAAAGACGATCAAACCAGACACTCCTGGGTTGTCAGGGGCGAACAGCCAATTAATGGCTTCGGACAGCCAAGACCTATGCCGGTTCGCCAACGGCGAACCTCCATGTAAAGTGCGCGCATTATCCTGTGATTGACCTCGCCTGTCACTTGGCCGCGCATGACAGTACATATCGGGGTTGTCAGCGGCCTTGCCCCAGGCTCAAACTGGCAGCTTTTCCGCTGGCACGCGACCACGCGGCCAAGCCCGCTTCGAGCGCGCACCCATTGCGCCAACTCACAGATCTACGGGGTCCTGACATGGAACTGGTTGTAAAAAGCGTAGCTGCTGCATCGTTGAAAACCGCCACGCTGGTAGTGGCCGTCGGCGAGGGGCGCAAGCTCGGCAACATCGCCAAGGCCGTCGATGAAGCGTCCAATGGCGCCATCTCCGCCGTGCTCAAGCGTGGCGACCTGGCTGGCAAGCCTGGCCAGACCCTGCTGCTGCACAGCCTGCCGGGCCTGAAGGCCGAGCGCGTGCTGCTGGTTGGCAGCGGCAAGGACGCCCTGGGCGATCGCAGCTGGCGCAAACTGGCCGTGAGCGTGGCCAGCGTGCTGAAGAGCCTGGGTGGCAGCGACGCGGTACTGGCCCTGGACGATATCGCCGTCACTGGCCGCGACGCGCATTACGGCAAATACCGCCTGCTGGCCGAAACCCTGCTTGACGGTGACTACCTGTTCGACCGCTTCAAGAGCCAGAAGGCCGAGCCGCGCGTACTCAAGAAAATCACCCTGCTGGCCGACAAGGCCGGCCTGGCCGAGGTCGAGCGTGCCGTCAAGCACGCCAGCGCGATCGCCAGCGGCATGTCCTTGACCCGCGACCTGGGCAACCTGCCGCCGAACATCTGCCACCCAAGCTACCTGGCCGAACAAGCCAAGGAACTGGGCAAGGCCAACAAAGGCCTGAAGGTCGAAGTGTTCGACGAGAAGAAGATCAAAGACCTGGGCATGGGCGCGTTCTACGCCGTTGGCCAAGGCAGCGAACAGCCACCACGCTTGATCGTCATGCAATACCAGGGCGGCAAGAAGAGCGAAAAACCGTTCGTACTGGTGGGTAAAGGCATCACCTTCGACACCGGCGGCATCAGCCTCAAGCCAGGCGCCGGCATGGATGAAATGAAGTACGACATGTGCGGCGCGGCCAGCGTGTTCGGCACCCTGCGTGCGGTGCTCGAGCTCAAGCTGCCGATCAACCTGGTGTGCATCCTGGCCTGCGCCGAGAACATGCCAAGTGGCAACGCCACCCGTCCTGGCGACATCGTCACTACCATGAGCGGGCAAACCGTGGAAATCCTCAACACTGACGCCGAAGGCCGTCTGGTGCTGTGCGATGCCCTGACCTACGCCGAACGCTTCAAGCCGCAGGCGGTGATCGACATCGCCACCCTGACCGGCGCCTGCATCGTCGCCCTGGGCAGCCACACCACCGGCCTGCTGGGCAACAACGACGATCTGCTCGAGCAACTGCTCAGCGCTGGCAAGCGGGCCGACGACCGCGCCTGGCAGCTGCCGCTGTTCGACGAGTACCAGGAGCAGCTGGACAGCCCGTTCGCCGACATCGCCAACATCGGCGGGCCGAAGGCCGGCACCATCACCGCGGCATGCTTCCTGTCGCGCTTTGCCAAGGCCTACAACTGGGCGCACCTGGACATCGCCGGCACCGCCTGGATCAGCGGCGGCAAGGATAAAGGCGCCACTGGCCGCCCCGTGCCCCTGCTGACCCAATACCTGCTCGACCGCGCCAACGCTTGACCCCGCACGGCGGGTGCGCCGCTCGCGGCCACCCGCCAACGGACTGAACCATGAGCCAAGTAGATTTCTATATCCTGCCCACCGACTCGCTGTCGGCGCGGCTGGATTTCGCCTGCAAGCTGTGTGAGAAAGCCTGGCGCCTCGGCCACCGGGTCTACCTGCATTGCCAGGACGGCGAACAGCGTGAACAACTCAACCAACGCCTGTGGCACTTCAAGGGCGAGGCCTTCATCCCCCACGACCTGGCCGAGGCCCACGCCGACGCTGCAGTGGTCCTGGGTTTGGGGAGTGACGCCGGTGACCATCGCGACTTGCTGATCAACCTGGGCGGCGACGTTCCGGGGTTTGTCGAGCAGTTCGCCCGGGTGGCCGAGATCGTCGTCGAGGAGCCCAGCATCCGCCTTGCCGCACGAGAGCGGTTCCGTTTCTACCGTGAACGGGGCTATGCTCTGCAAGATCACCGCCTACAGCGACTTTAACGACGATGGACAAGCACTCTCCCCTGCCCGATTCTGCCCATCTGCTCGACGACCTGGAGTCGATCCGCGAGCTGTTGGGTGATGCCGACCTGCAACCACCGCTGCTGACCGATACGGTCGAACAGATTCCCCTGCTGCTGGACGAACCCGCCGGCAATGCACCGGCTGTAGCGCAGCCGGTAGCCCCTCCCACTGCCGAAGAAGAAGACCCGCAGACTCGCCGCCAGGACACCCTGCTGCGCCTGGACGCCGAACTGCGTGCCGCTGCCCAGTTGATCATGCAAGACGTGATCAACGACTTCACCCCGCATATCGAAACCGAGATCAAGCGCCGCCTCGATGCGCGTATGGAGCGCCTGCTCAAGCGCCCCGAGTAAGCCTCGAACCTGAATGTGTCCGTTGTGACCCTATCGCGGGGCAAGCCCGCTCCCACGCCTTGTCAAAGCCAAGCCTGCGTGGGAGGAGCATCTGCTCACGCGCCTTGTCAAAGCCAAGCCTGCGTGGGAGGAGCACCTCACGCGCCTTGTCAATGGGCAAGCCTGCGTGGGAGCGGGCTTGCCCCGCGATAGGGCCAGACCTGCATAACAACACCCCAGCAGCTTGTCGCTTGAAACCTACGGCTCCGTTATACTTCTCGGCTTTCCCGAATTAATGCCTAAGGGTCCCGCCGCGCATGGATAAGACCTACCAGCCGCACGCCATCGAAACTTCCTGGTACAACACCTGGGAGTCCGAGAACTATTTCGCCCCACAAGGTGCAGGCGAGTCCTACACCATCATGATCCCGCCGCCGAACGTGACCGGCAGCCTGCACATGGGCCACGGTTTCAACAACGCGATCATGGACGCCCTGATCCGCTTCCGCCGCATGCAGGGTCGCGACACCCTGTGGCAGCCCGGCACCGACCACGCCGGTATCGCCACCCAGATGCTGGTCGAGCGCCAGCTCGAGGCCAAGGGCCAGAACCGTCATGACCTGGGCCGCGAGCAGTTCCTGGAGAAGGTCTGGGAGTGGAAGGAGCAGTCCGGTGGCAACATCAGCCGGCAGATCCGCCGCCTGGGTTCGTCGGTCGACTGGAGCCGCGAGCGTTTCACCATGGACGACGGCCTGTCCGACGCGGTCAAGGAAGCCTTCGTCCGCCTGCACGAAGACGGCCTGATCTACCGCGGCAAGCGCCTGGTCAACTGGGACACCAAGCTGCACACCGCCATCTCTGACCTGGAAGTGGAAAACCACGACGAGAAAGGTCACCTGTGGAACCTGCGCTACCCGCTGGCCGACGGCGCCAAGACCGCCGATGGCAAGGACTACCTGGTCGTCGCCACCACCCGTCCGGAAACCCTGCTGGGTGACGCTGCGGTCGCGGTCAACCCGAATGACGAGCGCTACCAGGCCCTGATCGGCAAGTTCGTCAAGCTGCCGCTGGTCGGCCGCCTGATCCCGATCATCGGCGACGATTACTGCGACCCGGAATTCGGCACCGGCTGCGTGAAGATCACCCCAGCCCACGACTTCAACGACTACGAAGTCGGCAAGCGCCATAACCTGCCGCTGCTGAACATCTTCGACAAGAACGCCCTGGTACTGGCCAGTGCCCAGGCCTTCAACCTCGACGGCAGCGTCAACGAGCAGATCGACACCAGCCTGCCGGCGCAATACGCCGGCCTCGACCGCTTCGTTGCCCGCAAGCAGATCGTTGCCGATCTCGATGCCCAGGGCCTGCTGGTCAGCGTCGATGACCACGCGCTGAAAGTGCCGAAAGGCGATCGCTCCGGCACCGTCATCGAGCCGTGGCTGACCGACCAATGGTATGTCTCCACCAAGCCGCTGGCAGAACCTGCCATCGCCGCTGTGGAAGACGGTCGCATCCAGTTCGTGCCCAAGCAGTACGAAAACATGTACTTCTCGTGGATGCGTGACATCCAGGACTGGTGCATCAGCCGTCAGCTGTGGTGGGGCCACCGGATCCCGGCGTGGTACGACGAGGCCGGCCAGGTCTACGTTGGCCGCAACGAGGAAGAAGTGCGCGCCAAGCACAACCTGGGCAGCGACGTAGTCCTGCGCCAGGACGACGACGTGCTCGACACCTGGTTCAGTTCCGGCCTGTGGACCTTCTCCACCCTCGGCTGGCCAGAGCAGACCGAGTTCCTGAAGAAATTCCACTCCACCGACGTGCTGGTCACCGGTTTCGACATCATCTTCTTCTGGGTCGCCCGGATGATCATGCTGACCATGCACCTGGTGAAGAACGAAGACGGCACCCCGCAGGTTCCGTTCAAGACCGTCTACGTCCACGGCCTGGTGCGCGACGGCCAAGGCCAGAAGATGTCCAAGTCCAAGGGCAACGTGCTTGACCCGCTGGACATCGTCGATGGCATCACCCTCGAGGCCCTACTGGAAAAACGCACCAGCGGCATGATGCAGCCCAAGCTTGCCGAGAAGATCGCCAAGCAGACCAAGGCCGAGTTCCCCGAAGGCATCGCCAGCTACGGCACCGACGCCCTGCGCTTCACCTTCTGCTCGCTGGCGTCCACCGGTCGCGACATCAAGTTCGACATGGGCCGCGTCGAAGGCTACCGCAACTTCTGCAACAAGATCTGGAACGCCGCCCGCTACGTGCTGGACAAAGGCGAAGACTGCGGGCAGAACGGCGAGGCCTACGAGCTGTCGCTGGCCGACCGCTGGATCATCTCGCAGTTGCAGCGCACTGAAGCCGAAGTCACCCGGCAGCTCGAGCAGTTCCGCTTCGACCTGGCCAGCCAGGCGCTGTACGAGTTCATCTGGAACCAGTACTGCGACTGGTACCTGGAGCTGTCCAAGCCGGTACTATGGGACGAAAACGCTCCGGTCGAGCGCGCCCGCGGCACCCGTCGCACCCTGGTACGCGTGCTTGAAGTGGCCCTGCGCCTGGCACACCCGTTCATGCCGTTCATCACCGAAGAGATCTGGCAGCGCATCGCGCCGCTGGCAGGCATCGACGGCAAGACCATCATGCTGCAACCGTGGCCCGTGGCCAATGACAGCCGCATCGACGTAGCGGCCGAAGGTGACATCGAGTGGCTGCAACAGCTGATGGTCGGTCTGCGTAACATTCGCGCCGAGATGAACATTGGCCCAGGCAAACCGCTGCCGCTGTTCCTCAAGAACGCCAATGCCGACGACCAGCGTCGCTTGCAAGAAAACGAAGCGCTGCTCAAGAAGCTGGCCAAGGTCGAGTCGTTCACCGTGCTCGGCGAACAGGACGAAGCGCCACTGTCGGCCACCGCACTGGTTGGCGATCTGCAGGTGCTGGTGCCAATGGCCGGGCTGATCGACAAGGACGCCGAGCTGGCTCGCCTGAACAAGGAAATCCAGCGTCTGCAAGGTGAAGTGCAACGGGTTGGCGGCAAGCTGTCCAACGCCGCCTTCGTCGACAAGGCACCGCCTGCGGTAATCGACAAGGAACGCGCCAAGCTGGCTGAAGCCGAGCAGGCGCTGGCCAACTTCACCGAGCAGCATGCGCGGATTGCCGCGCTCTAAACCTCAGTGAAGCCATCGCGGGGCAAGCCTGCCCCCACGCCCCCGCTCCGGTATTGGAGTGCAGGCGTGGGTGCGGGCTTGCCCCGCGATGCTTTACACAGGACACCCCTATGACCGACAAACCCACCCTGCACCCGCGCAACCGCCACCAGGGCCGCTATGACTTCCCCAGCCTGATCAAGGCACACCCGGACCTGGCCCGCTTCACCATCACCAACCCCTACGGCAAGCCCAGCATCGACTTCGCCAACCCTGAAGCGGTACGGGTGTTCAACCGCGCCCTGCTCAAGGCCCAGTACGGCATCCAGCACTGGGACATCCCGGCCGACTACCTGTGCCCACCGATTCCAGGCCGCGCCGACTACATCCACGTATTGGCCGACCTGCTTGCCGAAGACAATGCCGGCGAGATCCCGCGTGGCGCCCAGGTACGTGCCCTGGACGTTGGCGTAGGTGCCAACTGCATCTACCCGCTGCTCGGCCACAGCGACTACCGCTGGCGCTTCCTCGGCTCGGACATCGACCCCAAAGCCCTGGCCTCGGCCAAAGCCATTGTCCAGGCCAACGGTCTCAATAAAGCCATCAGCCTGCGCCAGCAGAGCAACAGCAAGTACATTCTCAGCGGCTTGCTGCAGGCCGACGAACGCTTCGATATCACCCTGAGCAACCCACCCTTCCACAGCTCGCGCGACGAAGCCACCCGCGGCAGTCAACGCAAGTGGAAAAACCTCGGCAAGCAGGACCCCAAGCGCAAGTTGCCGGTGCTCAATTTTGGTGGGCAGAACAATGAGCTATGGTGCGAAGGCGGCGAGATTCGCTTCGTCACGCAGTTGATCGCCGAGAGCGCTGCCTGCGGCCAACAAGTGCTGTGGTTCACCAGCCTGGTGTCCAAGGCGAGCAATCTGCCAGGCATCGAAGTGGCCCTGAAGAAAGCTGCCGCCAAAGCGGTGCGGGTCATCGACATGGGCCAAGGCCAGAAGCAGAGCCGCATGGTGGCCTGGAGCTTTCACGACGATGCCGCGCGCCAGGCCTGGCATGCCCAGCGCCAGGGTAAAACGCAGGCGTAAAAAAACCGCGTCCGGGCAAGCCGGGCGCGGTTTTACGCAAGCGTCGACAATTACTTGTTGACGGCGTCGGTCAGGACCTTGGCAGGTACGAACTTGACGACTTTCTTGGCAGCGATTTCGATGGCAGCGCCAGTCGAAGGGTTGCGGCCGGTACGGGCAGGACGCTCGGTGACTTTCAGCTTGCCGATGCCTGGCAGGGTGATCTCAGCGCCGTTTTCCAGCTGGTCAGCAACGATCTGGCCCAGTTGCTCCAGAGCATTGCGAGCGGTGGTTTTTGGCGCGTCGATTGCTTCGGCGATGTCGGCAATCAGTTGGTCTTTGGTCAGTGCCATTGTGGTGTTCCTTCCCTAAAAATTCAGAGGTTATGCAGCGTGCTACGTCGTTATCGGGCCAGCCCGAAACTGTCCGGCGGGCCGCGCCAATCGCGTATGTAGATACGAAAATCGGCGTTTGGTTCGACACGACGCAAGCGATCTGCCAGCAATGCGCCATTCAAGGGGCGCAAGACCGCGCAAAGCTACCACAGGAATAGATAAATATCCGCTGCCAGCTTGGTTTTTATGCAGGTTTTTCGGGGGTTTACCCCGAAAACGCAAAAAATCGAACAAAAAACGCACAACCGCCATTTACGCCAACTTCTGGCCACTGCATCACCCAATCTCTGGGTTAAACTGATCGACTTTGCACAGCGCACCCTTGGCCATCGCCACGCGTGCTCCAACCTCCGAGATTTCCATGCCAATCCGTCATTGCATCGTTCACCTGATCGACAAGAAGCCTGATGGCAGCCCCGCCGTGCTGCATGCACGGGATAACGAGCTGGGCGCATCGGACGCCATCGAAAACCTGCTGGCCGACCTCAACGACAGCTACAACGCCAAGCAAGGCAAGGCGTGGGGCTTGTTCCACGGCGAATCCGGCGCCTACCCGTTCAGTGGCTGGCTCAAGCAGTACCTGAGTGAAGAAAAAGACTTTACCGCCTTCAGCCGGATCGCGGTCGAGCACCTGCAAAAACTGATGGAAGAGTCCAACCTCTCCACCGGTGGCCATGTGCTGTTCGCGCACTACCAGCAAGGCATGACCGAGTACCTGGCCATCGCCCTGCTGCACCACAGCGACGGCGTGGCGGTCAACGCCGAGCTCGACGTGACCCCCTCTCGCCATCTGGACCTGGGCCAACTGCACCTGGCGGCGCGGATCAACCTGTCCGAATGGCAGAACAACCAGGCTTCCAAACAGTACATCTCGTTCATCAAGGGCAAGAACGGCAAGAAGGTCTCGGAATACTTCCGCGACTTCATCGGCTGCCAGGAGGGCGTCGATGGCCCCGGCGAGACCCGCACCCTGCTCAAGGCATTCAGCGACTTCGTCGAAAGCGAAGACCTGCCTGAGGAGTCGGCGCGCGAGAAGACCCAGACCCTGGTCGACTACGCCACCAGCCAGACCAAAATGGGCGAGCCGGTCACCCTGGAAGAGCTTTCCAGCCTGATCGACGAAGACCGCCCCAAGGCGTTCTACGATCACATCCGCAACAAGGACTACGGCCTGTCGCCGGAAATTCCAGCCGATAAACGCACGCTCAACCAATTCCGCCGCTTCACCGGGCGCGCCGAGGGTCTGTCGATCAGCTTCGAGGCTCACCTGCTGGGTTCGAAAGTGGAATATGACGAAGAAGCGGGCACGCTGATCATCAAGGGCCTGCCGACCCAGCTGATCGATCAGCTCAAGCGTCGCACCGACTAAGACCTGGCCAGGAGGCCACCAGGGCCTCCTTGGCAGATTTGCGCAGCTTCTTCACCAGGCGCTCCTGGCGCAGTGCTTCGGCCTTGTCTGGCCATTGCTCGACATACACCAGCGCCTGCGCCGGGCTGGTCTTGAAGTAGCGCGCGCCCTGGCCTTTCTGGTGCTTGAGAAAACGTCGCTGTGGATCATCGCTGATACCGCAGTACAGCGAACCATTGGCGGCGCGCACCAGGTAGACGTACCAGGGCTTGGCGGACGGGGGGATGCCGGGCTGGGGGATAGCAGTCTCGCTCACGGTTGTATTCAAGCCAACGGGAAGGCGTCAAGCTTACCCGCTCAACGCGCCTGCTGAAACGCCCGCAAACCCTTGAACGCCTGTTGGCGAACCTTGTTCTGCAACATCGGCGACCAGCCCAGCAGCACCCCTGGCATGCCCAGGGCCTGGCGCGACCAACGCCACAGGTCGAAGCTGTCGTGGTGCTGGCTGATCAAGCCGTCGCGAATGACGAAGCGGGCCTGGATATCGTTGATCACCACCCGGCCGGTCTGGCTGAACAGGTAGGTAGCCACCCAATGCGCGCAGCCGCTGTCCTGGTTGGCACGCACGTGATCGAAGGTCAGGCTGAAATCCTTGGCGCGCGTGGTGAGCAGACGCCACATGTCGCCGGCATCCTGGCCGCGCAAGGTGCCGAAGACCGGGTCGCTGAACTCGACATCAGCGCTGTAGCAGGCCACCATCGCTTCGGCATCGAGGCGCTGGAAGGCCTGGTAGAAGCGGGTGATCAGGGCTTGGTTGGCGTCGCTCATGGGTGTGTCCGTCCTGGGGCTCAAGAGCTGAACGATAATCTGCGTTGCGGCGCAATGCCATGCCCATTTGTGTCATGAATGGATGCTGCGTCGAGCGATCGCCGGACAAGCACGCCCTACGTGGGAGCGGGCTTGTCCCGCGATAAAGCCGGTACCGACAACCGCTAAACCCGCTCGCTGACCACTTGCACATGCTGCGCACGCCCGGCTTTCAGGCCAAATACAATCGCCCCGGTACCCAGTACGGCAAAGATCCACCCCACCGCCGCCCAGCCGCCGGTCAGATCATGCACCAGGCCCACCGCGAACGGCCCCATCGAGGCCAAGGTGTAACCCACGCCTTGGGCCATGCTCGACAGGTTGGCGGCAACGTGCGCATCTTTCGAGCGCAGCACGATCAGCGTCAGCGCCAAGGCAAAAGTACCGCCCTGCCCCAGGCCCAGCAGCACCGCCCAGCCCCACAGCCCTGACAGCGGCGCATACAGGCAGCCGAACAGGCCCGCCAAGGTCACCAACATGACGATCACGATGGCCAGCCGCTGATCCTTGCCACGCGTTGCCAGCCACGGCGCACTCAGTGAACTGATCAGCTGCACGATCACCGATCCCGACAGCACCAACCCGGCCTCGGTAGGGCTCAGGCCACGACCGATCAGGATCGATGGCAACCAACCGAAGACGATGTACGCCAGCGACGATTGCAGGCCCATGTACAGCGTGACCTGCCAGGCCAGCGGGTCGCGCCACAGGCCGCGCACCTTGTAGGCCACCTTGTGGGCGCCATGGCCCTGGCGTGCCTGCGGTAACCAGACCAGCATGGCCAACAACGCCGGGACCATCCAGAAGCCCAGGCCCATTGCCCAGCTCCCGGAAAAATGCTGGCTCAACGGCACCGTGGCACCGGCGGCCATGGCCGCGCCCAGGCACAGCGCCATGGTGTAGACGCCGGTCAGTGTCCCGGCCTGCTGAGGGAAATCGCGCTTGACGATGCCAGGCAGCAATACCCCGATAATGCCGATGCTGGCGCCGGCCATCAGGCTGCCGAGGAACACCCCGATCGCGCCAAAAGCGCTGCGTACTACAATCCCCAACGCCAAGGTCAGGAGAATGCCAAGGATCACCCGCTCGCTGCCAAAGCGGCGTGCCAGCACAGGTGCCAGCGGCGCGAACAGGCCCAGGCACAGCACCGGTAAGGTGGTCAGCAAACCTGCTGCCGAAGCACTCAGACCGAGCCCCTCGGACACCTGCCCTAGCACCGGCGCCATGCTCGACAAGGCCGGGCGCAGGTTCAGGGCCACCAGGACCAGGCCCAACAGCAGGAGCCAGGGGCGCCGCAGCACCACCGGTTGCTGTTGAACCTGCTCATCATCGGCCTCGGCGTCGATCAGCAGTTCATCGAGTTCCGGCTCATGGGCAGGGGAAGTGCGCGTCAGTTGTTCGGCCATGGGGCTTCTCGTTTTCAGGATTCGATAAGGGTCCGGCTCAGGCGCTTGGCCCGCTCCGGATCACGTTGCTCGATGGCGTCGAGGATCTGCTCATGCAGGTCGAACACCGACTGGCAGCGGGGGACGGCGCTCATGTTGCGCTGCAACGCTGCCGCGACCACGCCAGAGAAATAGCGGTACAGCTCACTCAGCGCTGGGTTGTGCGCAGCGTCGACCAGCCGCTGGTGGAACACCAGGTCACAGGCGATGTAGGCGTCGAGGTCGGCATGAAAATGCGCCTCGCTGCCCTTGAGCGCCTCGCGCAGACCTTGCAAATCCGCTTCGCTGCGGCGCAGGGCCGCCAGGCCAATGGCTTCGGCCTCCAGAATATGCCGCGTCTCACGGGCCTGCTCCGGCGTGCAGCGGGACATCGCCTGCACGGCCTGCAATGGGTCTTGGGCGGTGCGCAGGTAGCTGCCATCGCCCTGGCGAATTTCCACCAAGCCACTGAATGCCAACACCCGCATCGCCTCGCGCACGGTATTGCGGCTGATGCCCAGCTCGGCGGCCAACTCAGGTTCGGTCGGCAGACGTTGACCCACCGTCCATACGCCGTCGAGGATGCGTTCACGCAGCTGCTCCACGGCCATTTCCACCAAGGAGCGACGGACTAATTCAGTTGCCATGCCCACTCACCCAATCATCCTACGAATTTTTACAGTCTACTCCAGCACGCTAACCACTGAAAACCACCTGGTAATTTTGCTAGTTGCGCGACCGGAAGGGCTTTGTGACGCTTCGCCTACCGTTCGTCAGCGAGAAATGAGTGATGCGTGACCACAGAGGCCTGGCCATAGTGATTGCTTTGGTGGCCGTGACCGCGCTGGTGTTCAGCGTGGTGATCCAAGGCCAACCCGCACAGACAAGGTCGCCGAAAACGCTATTCATCGGCATGGATGGCGCTGAGCTTGAGCGATGAAAAGAAGGCGGGACATAGGCAGTAACAACCCTACCGGCCGTTAACAGGCCGGTAGGTAGAGCGGGCGCGCGATCAGCTCAAGGCATCGATCAGCGCCTGGTTCATTTCCGGCGTGCCGATGGTGATCCGCAGGAACTGGGCGATGCGCGCTTGCTTGAAGTGCCGCACGATCACGCCTTGCTCGCGCAAACGTGCCGCAAGTTCTGCTGCGTCCTGCTGCGGATGACGGGCGAAAATGAAGTTGGCCGCCGATGGCAACACTTCGAAGCCTTTGCCCTGCAATTGCTCGACCAGCTGTTCGCGGCTGTCGATCACCTTGCGGCAGGTTTGTTCGAAATAAGCACGGTCTTCGAACGCTGCCGCCGCACCGACAATCGCCATGCGATCGAGCGGATAGGAGTTGAAGCTGTTCTTGATCCGCTCCAGCGCATCGATCAGGTCCGGGTGGCCAACCGCCAGGCCAACCCGCAGGCCTGCCAGCGAACGCGACTTGGACAGGGTCTGGGTGACCAGCAGGTTGTCGTAGCGGTCGACCAGGCTAATGGCAGTCTCGCCGCCAAAATCGATGTAGGCCTCATCGACCACCACTACCGAGTCGGGATTGGCCTGCAGCAGCTGCTCAACCACTGCCAGCGGCATCAAGCAGCCGGTTGGCGCGTTGGGGTTGGGGAAGATGATTCCGGCGTTGGGCTTTTTGTAGTCCTCAATGCGGATCTGGAACTGCTCATCCAGTGGCACCTGCTCGAAGGGGATGCCATACAAGCCGCAGTAAACTGGATAGAAGCTATAGCTGACATCGGGGAACAACAGCGGCGCGCCGTGCTGGAACAGGCCGTGGAAGATGTGCGCGAGCACCTCGTCCGAACCGTTACCGACGAACACCTGCTGCGGCTTGACCCCATAGTACTCGGCGACCGCCTGCTTGAGCCGGTCGCCATTAGGGTCCGGGTACAGGCGCAGGTTGTCGTTCAACTCACCACGCATGGCCTCCAGCGCCTTGGGCGATGGGCCGTACGGATTCTCGTTGGTGTTGAGCTTGACCAGCTTGGTCAGCTTCGGCTGCTCGCCCGGCACGTAAGGCACCAGGTCCTTGACGAAGGGGCTCCAGAATTTACTCATGCTCAGTTCCCCTTCTTGTCGGCAAGGATGCGGTATTCGGCGCTACGGGCGTGGGCAGTCAGCGACTCGCCACGGGCCAGCACCGAAGCCGTCTGGCCAAGCTCGGATGCGCCCTGCTCGGAGCAGAAGATGATCGATGAACGCTTCTGGAAGTCATACACCCCCAGCGGCGAGGAAAAGCGCGCAGTGCCGGAAGTTGGCAGGACGTGGTTGGGGCCTGCGCAGTAGTCGCCCAGGGCTTCGCTGGTGTGACGGCCCATGAAGATCGCGCCGGCATGGCGGATCTGCGGCAGCCAGGCCTGCGGGTCGGCCACCGACAGCTCCAGGTGCTCAGGCGCGATGCGGTTGGCCACTTCAATCGCCTGCTGCATGTCGCGCACTTGAATCAGCGCGCCACGGCCGTTGATCGATTTCTCGATGATCTCGGCGCGCTCCATGGTCGGCATCAGTTTGTCGATGCTCGCCGCCACGCGGTCAAGGAACTCGCCATCGGGGCTAACCAGAATGGCCTGGGCGTCTTCATCGTGCTCGGCCTGGGAGAACAGGTCCATGGCGATCCAGTCCGGATCGGTCTGGCCATCGCAGACCACGAGAATTTCCGACGGGCCGGCAATCATGTCGATACCGACCTGGCCGAACACATGCCGTTTGGCGGTGGCGACATAGATGTTACCGGGGCCAACGATCTTGTCGACCTGCGGCACGCTCTCGGTGCCATAGGCCAGCGCCGCTACCGCTTGGGCGCCGCCCACGGTGAACACTCTGTCGACGCCGGCGATGCAGGCCGCAGCCAGCACCAGCTCATTGAGCTCACCGCGCGGGGTCGGCACCACCATCACCACTTCGGCAACGCCTGCAACCTTGGCCGGGATGGCGTTCATCAGCACCGACGAGGGGTACGAAGCCTTGCCACCTGGCACGTACAAGCCTGCGCGGTCCAGCGGCGTGACTTTCTGGCCGAGCACAGTGCCGTCAGCTTCGGTGTACTGCCAGGAGTCCTGCTTCTGCCGCTCGTGGTACATACGCACGCGATCGGCGGCCTTTTCCAGCGCTTGGCGCTGGGCCGGGGTAATGCGGGTCAGGGCCAGCTCCAGGCGCTCACGGCCAAGGATCAGGTCATCGATGGAGGAGGCATCGACCCCGTCGAAACGCTGGGTGAACTCCACCAGCGCGGCGTCACCGCGTTCGCGCACCGCCTTGATGATGTCGAGCACACGCTGGTTGACCGCGTCATCGGACACACTCTCCCAGCTCAGCAGATGATCCAGATGTCGGGCGAAATCCGGATCAGCGGCGTTGAGACGGGCAATAGCAGTGGACACGGTCATGGCGAGGGCCTCGATTATTAGCGAATGCTCAGGCGCCCTAGGCTACCAGTCGATCCGCGCGGGCACCTGAGAAAAATTGGCTATGACGCGGATAGACGGGCGCGACAGCGAAGGTCGCGCGCAGGAATCAGCCGCGGTGTCGCGATTCGACCGCTTTGCGCAGCGTGTCGATCAGTGCCTGGATGCGTGCGTGCTGCATCTTCATGGAGGCTTTGTTGACGACCAGGCGCGAGCTTACCGTGGCGATCAGGTCCTGGGGCTCCAGGCCGTTGGCACGCAGGGTATTACCGGTGTCGACCACGTCGATGATCTTGTCGGCGAGGTTGATCAGCGGGGCCAGCTCCATCGAACCGTACAGCTTGATGATATCGACCTGCCGGCCCTGCTCGGCGTAGTAGCGCTTGGCTACGTTGACGAACTTGGTGGCCACACGCAGACGGCCCTTGGGCTCGGGCGCACCGACCACGCCAGCGGTCATCAGCTTGCAGCGGGCGATTTGCAGGTCCAGCGGCTCGTACAGACCCTGGCCACCGTACTCCATGAGCACGTCCTTACCGGCCACCCCGAGGTCGGCGGCACCATGCTCGACATAGGTCGGCACGTCGGTGGCGCGCACGATCAGCAGGCGCACGTCGTCCTGGGTCGTGGGGATGATCAGCTTGCGGCTCTTGTCCGGATTCTCGGTCGGCACGATACCGGCCTCAGCCAGCAATGGCAGGGTATCGTCGAGGATTCGGCCTTTGGATAGCGCGATGGTCAACATGGAAAACGTCGGTCCTTAAGCGGCTATAGCCAGCCAGGTCGGTGACCTGGCTGCTTGAAATTCGGTAGGCGCATCCCTGCGCCTGTCACAGATTAACCCGGAACGCGGCGGATCTTGGCGCCGAGCATCTGCAGTTTTTCCTCGATGCACTCATAACCACGGTCGATGTGGTAGATGCGATCGATCAGGGTATCGCCTTCGGCGACCAGGGCCGACAGTACCAGGCTGGCAGAAGCGCGCAGGTCGGTAGCCATCACCGGTGCACCCTTGAGCGCTGGCACGCCAGTGACGATGGCGGTGTTGCCCTCGACCTGGATGTGGGCGCCCATGCGGTGCATTTCATAGACGTGCATGAAGCGGTTTTCGAAGATCGTCTCGATCACTGCGCCCGTGCCTTCGGCAATGGCGTTGAGCGAGATGAACTGCGCCTGCATGTCGGTTGGGAACGCAGGGTACGGCGCGGTGCGCAGGTTGACGGCTTTCGGCCGCTTGCCGTGCATGTTCAGCTCGATCCAGTCTTCACCGGTGGTGATGTCGGCGCCAGCTTCCTTGAGTTTCTCAAGGACCGCTTCGAGGATGGTCGGATCGGTGTCCTTGACCTTGACCCGGCCGCCAGTGACCGCAGCGGCTACCAGGTAGGTGCCGGTTTCAATACGGTCAGGCATGACCCGGTAGGTGGCCGGGTGCAGGCGCTCGACGCCATCGATGGTGATGGTGTCGGTGCCAGCGCCCTGGACGTTGGCGCCCATGGCGATCAGGAAGTTGGCCAGGTCGACCACTTCCGGCTCGCGCGCGGCGTTCTGCAGCACGCTGCGCCCCTTGGCCAGGGCGGCGGCCATCATGATGTTCTCGGTACCGGTGACGCTGACAGTATCGAAGAAGAAGTGCGCGCCACGCAGGCCGCCTTCAGGCGCCTTGGCCTTGATATAGCCGCCTTCGACTTCGATCTTCGCGCCCATGGCTTCCAGGCCGCGGATGTGCAGGTCGACCGGACGCGAGCCAATCGCGCAACCGCCAGGCAGGGCCACTTCGGCCTCGCCGAAACGGGCGACCATCGGGCCCAGCACCAGGATCGAGGCGCGCATGGTCTTCACCAGTTCATACGGTGCGACCAGGGTCTTGATGGTGCGTGGATCGATTTCCACCGCCAGCTTCTCGTCGATCACCGGCTCAATGCCCATGCGACCGAACAGCTCGATCATGGTGGTGATGTCGTGCAGGTGCGGCAGGTTGGCGACGGTGACCGGGCCATCGGCCAGCAGAGTCGCTGCAAGAATCGGCAGGGCGGCGTTCTTCGCCCCGGAAATACGGATCTCGCCATCAAGACGAGCGCCGCCAGTAATAATCAGTTTGTCCATAGGAATCTCGCCGCCAAGTAGGCTCAGGTGCGCTCAGCCCAGGCTGCGCTGCTGAAAAATTTCATGGTTACCGCGTGGATACTGCCATCGGCAATCCACGGATTCAGGTGAGCATAGATCGCCTGCTGACGCTTTACCGGGCTCTGGCCGGCCAGCTCGTCGCTGATCACGTTCAACTGGAAGTTGCAGCCTTCACCCTCAACTTCGACTCGGGTTCCCGGCAATTTCTCTTCAAGAAAACTCTTAACTTCTACGGCCTGCATGCTCAACCTCAATCGGCGCCCTGTGCGCGCGGGTCGGCCATCATACAAAAAAGCCCCTCGCCTGCGAAGCCCATGAACGGACACGCTGACCGAGGGGCCTTTCACCTTGTCGGGCAATCAGCCCGCCAATACTTCATCCAGGTCATAGACCTCGGCGATTTCGCGCATGTCATCGGGCATGCCGCGCAGCTCCCAGGACTTGCCAGCCGCCTGGGCGTCACGCATGAACGCCAGTAGCAGGGACAAGCCAACGCTGCTGGACTTGACCACTTGCGAGCAGTCCAGGACCAGGCGTTGCTCGCCACTGGCGACGATCAGCGCCTTGCCTTCCTTGCGCAGGGCCGGGCCGCTGCGATAGTCCAGCACCCCGGCCAGGCGCAGAACGCCTGGTTCGGTCATGCTCACGCCGGCTTCACTCATTTGACCGTCTTCTCCGGCGAGCTGTCGGCAGTTTCCTTGGCCTTGGCGACTTCGCCGGCCCAGCCGTCGATGGTCTTGTCCAGATTGTTGCCGTTGCGCGACATGGCATCGGCGAACTGGTCACGGAACAGCTTGCCAATGTTGATGCCATTGACGATGACGTTACGCACTTTCCATTCGCCGCCCAGTTTGACCATGGTGTACTGCACGGGATAGACCGCGCCATTGTTGCCAGTGACCTTCATGCCAACGCTGGTGCGGTCACCCTCTTCACTCTTGGCCGGGTCGACGGTGATGCCCTGGTTGTTGTATTCGAGCAAGGCGTTGCCATAGAACTGCATCAGGCTGCGCTTGAAGTTTTCCTGGAAGCGCTGCATCTGCTCAGGCGTGGCCTTGCGCGAGTACTTGACGGTCATGATGCTCTTGGAGATGCCGTCAGCATCGACTACCGGGCCAAGGTTGCTGTTGAGCGCATCGTAGAAGGCCTGGGGGCTGGCCTTGTACTGCTCCTTGTTGGCCTTCAGATCGCTCAGCAGTTGATTGGTGGTGGTCTGGATCACCTCACGGGCAGACTGCCCGGGGGCAGCCAGGGCCAGCAGGGGGAAGGCCGCCAGCAGGACCAACAGGCCGCGTCGCAGGATCGAGATCATGGAAACTCCTTAATTAGCTGGATTAGCTGGGGTGGCTTCTTTCGGTTCTTTGCCAACCGTATTGAGCAGGAACTTGCCAATCAGATCTTCCAGGACCAGCGCCGACTGGGTGTCATGGATAGTGCTGTCGTCTTTGAGCACCTCTTCTTCACCGCCCACGCTGATACCGATGTACTTCTCACCGAGCAAACCTGCGGTCAGGATCGAGGCAGTGGAGTCGACTGGCAGGTTGTCGACATTCTTGTCCAGCTGCAGGGTCACCCGACCGGTATAGGAATCACGGTCCAGATCGATGGCCGTGACCTTGCCGATGGTCACACCGGCCATGGTCACTTTAGCTCTGACCGTCAAACCGGCGATATTGTCGAAGTAGGCATAAACTTTATAGGTATCGCTGCTCGGGCTGGCGGACAGCCCGCTGACACGCAGGGCCAGCAGCAGCAACGCCAGGATCCCGGCCAGGAGGAACAGGCCGACACCGATTTCCAGGGTGCGGTTTTGCATCAGAAATCTCCAAACATCAAGGCGGTCAGAATAAAGTCCAGACCCAGGACTGCCAACGAGGCATAGACCACGGTCTTGGTGGTGGCACGGCTGATCCCTTCTGAGGTGGGCTCGCAGTCATACCCCTGGAATACGGCAATCCAGGTCACGACGAAGGCGAACACCAGGCTTTTCACCAGGCCGTTGAGCACGTCGTCGGTAAAGGAAACGCTGTTTTGCATGTTGGCCCAGAACGAACCCTCGTAGACGCCCAGCCAGTCGACCGCGACCCACGAACCACCCCAGATGCCGACCACGCTGAACAGCAGCGCCAGCAACGGCAGCGAGATGAAGCCAGCCCACAGGCGTGGCGCAACGATGTACTTGAGCGGGTCGACGCCAATCATTTCAAGGCTCGACAGCTGCTCGGTGGACTTCATGTTGCCGATTTCGGCAGTCAGCGCAGAACCAGCACGCCCGGCGAACAGCAAGGCGGTGACCACCGGCCCCAGCTCGCGCAGCAAGGTCAGCGCAACCATCTGCCCTACCGCTTGCTCGGAGCCGTACTTGGTCAGGATGCTGTAGCCCTGCAGCGCCAGCACCATGCCGATGAACACGCCGGATACGACGATGATCGCCAGCGACAGCACGCCCACCGAATACAGCTGCTTGACCAGCAGTTGGAAGCCGCCGCCAATGCCGCCACGACCAATCAGCGAATGAAACAGGAACAGGCAAGAGCGCCCCAGCACCGCCACCACATCGATGGCCGAGCGCCCGAGCAGGCGGATTCGTTCGAGTAAGGATCTTCTGCGCATCAACGCGTCCCCAGCAGATCGGCGCGGTAGTCAGGCGCAGGAAAGTGGAAAGGTACCGGCCCGTCAGGGTCGCCCTTCATGAATTGACGGATGCGCGGATTGTCCGAGCCCATCAGTTCGTCCGGCGTGCCCTGCCCCAGCACCTGGCCATCACCGACCACGTAGATATAGTCGGCAATGCTCGCGGTCTCGGCCAAGTCATGGGAAACGACGATGCTGGTGATGCCCAGGGCATCGTTGAGCAGGCGGATCAGGCGCACCAATACGCCCATGGCGATCGGGTCCTGGCCGACGAACGGCTCGTCGTACATGAGAATCTGCGGATCCAGGGCAATGGCCCGGGCCAGGGCCACCCGGCGCTTCATGCCACCGGACAGTTCATCGGGCATCAGGTCGATGGCGCCGCGCAAGCCCACGGCCTGCAGCTTCATCAGGACGATATCGCGGATCATCTCTTCCGACAGCTGGGTATGCACCCGCAGCGGGAAGGCGACGTTCTCGAACACATCGAGGTCAGTGAACAGCGCACCGCTCTGGAACAGCACGCCCATCTGCTTGCGCGCATCGAACAGATCGCCGCGCGACAGGCTCGGCAGGTTCTGCCCGGCCACCCAGACTTCGCCACTCGAAGGCCGCAGCTGCGCGCCCATCAGGCGCAACAGGGTGGTCTTGCCGCACCCCGATGGCCCCATGATGCCAGTGACCTTGCCGCGCGGGATGCGGATGTCGACATTGCTGAAAATGCTGCGCGAACCGCGCTTGAAGGTAAGGCCCTTCAACTCGACCGCGTAGGCGCTATCCACACTCATCTAGACTCCTTGCAAAACAGCCTCGTCTTAATGGACGCCTGCCTTCATCGTGAAGGCACACGCGCCCCCCGCGGGCCGAATAGCGGCGAACTATAGCACCGCAGACAGGCCCGCCCCAAGGCCATCCACGCAGTGGTTCAGGCCAGCGACAGGCTTGTGCAACATCCGTATGACAATCGAAGGATGAGCCTTTCGCACATTACCGCTATAATCGCCGCCTTTTCATCAGGCATTGCTTCCCGAACATGAGCCAATCCAGCGAGCTGATCCAATCCGCCCAGCGCACCTTGCGCCTGGAACTCGAGGCCGTCGAGGGCCTGCTGGCCCGCATCGACGCCAATTTCGTCAAGGCCTGCGAGCTGATCCTGGCCAGCAAAGGCCGGGTCGTGGTGGTCGGCATGGGCAAGTCCGGGCATATCGGCAACAAAATTGCTGCCACCCTTGCCAGTACCGGCACGCCGTCGTTCTTCGTCCACCCGGCCGAAGCCAGCCATGGCGACATGGGCATGATCACCCGCGACGATGTCATCTTGGCCCTGTCCAATTCCGGCAGCACTGCTGAAATCGTCACCCTGCTGCCGTTGATCAAGCGCCTGGGCATCCAGCTGATCAGCCTCACCGGCAATCCTGACTCGCCGCTGGCCCAGGCCGCCGAGGTCAACCTCGACGCCCGAGTCGAGCAGGAAGCCTGCCCGTTGAACCTGGCGCCAACCTCATCGACCACCGCTGCCCTGGTGCTGGGCGATGCGCTGGCGATCGCCCTGCTTGAGGCGCGTGGCTTCTCCGCCGAGGACTTCGCCTTCTCGCACCCTGGTGGCGCGCTTGGCCGGCGCCTGCTGCTGAAGGTCGAGAACGTCATGCACTCGGGCGACGAACTGCCCCAGGTGCAACGCGGCACCCTGCTCAAGGAAGCGCTCCTCGAAATGTCCCGCAAAGGTTTGGGCATGACCGTGGTCGTCGAAAGTGACGGCACACTGGCCGGGGTCTTCACTGACGGTGACCTGCGCCGCAGCCTGGACCGCAACATTGACGTGCACACCACGCTGATCGACGACGTCATGACCGTGCACGGCAAGACCGCCCGTGCCGAGATGCTCGCCGCCGAGGCCTTGAAAATCATGGAAGACCACAAGATCGGCGCGCTGGTCGTGGTCGATCAGGATGACCGCCCAACCGGTGCCCTGAACATGCACGACCTGCTGCGCGCTGGAGTAATGTGAATGAGCCAAGATCTACTGCAACGCGGCAAAACCATCAAGCTGGCGGTGTTTGACGTCGATGGCGTATTGACCGACGGGCGCCTGTACTTCCTCGAAGACGGCAGCGAATTCAAGACTTTCAACACCCTCGACGGCCAGGGCATCAAGATGCTCATGAACTCGGGCGTGACCACCGCGATCATCAGTGGCCGCAAGACCCCAGTGGTCGAGCGCCGCGCCAAGAACCTGGGTATCCCCCACCTGTATCAGGGCCGAGAAGATAAACTGGTGGTTCTCGACGGCCTTCTGGCGGAACTGGGCCTAAGCTATGAACAGGTCGCGTATTTGGGCGATGACCTGCCTGACCTGCCGGTGATCCGTCGGGTAGCCTTGGGCATGGCCGTGGCCAACGCCGCACCGTTCGTTCGCCAGCACGCCCATGGCGTGACCCAGGCGCGCGGTGGCGAAGGCGCCGCCCGCGAGTTCTGTGAACTGATCATGCAGGCCCAGGGCACCCTGGACGCTGCCAACGCCAATTACCTGTAAGGCCGCACATGTTCAGCAAGAAAGCCAAAAACATCGCACTGTTCAGCGTGATCGCCGCGCTGCTGGTGGCGGTCGGCTACTGGAACATCAGCCCCGAGAGCTTTCTCGACAAGCCGGTGACCCAGGTCGATGAAAACGCCATCGACTATTACGCGATCAACGCCCATAGCGTGCAGTTCCTGCCTGACGGCAAGATGCAGTACGAAATGACTGCCGACAAGGTCGAGCACCTCAAGGCCAGCGAAGTCACCTTGGTGACCACGCCAGACCTGCACATGTACCGTGGCACCGCCTACCCGTGGCACGTGCAGAGCGTGCGCGCCGAGGTCAATCCAGATGGCAGCGAGGTCGAACTGATCGACCAGGTTCGAGTGGCCCGCACTGACGAAAAGCAGCGCGAGACCATCATCACCACCACCCGCATGACGGTGTTCCCGCAGAAGCAATATGCGCAGACCGAGCAAGCCGTTAGAATCGACGGCGCCGGTGGCACAACTACGGGCAAAGGAATGAAAGCGTATTTGAAAGACGGCAGGATGGACCTGCTGTCCAACGTAAGAGGACAGTATGAGGCTCGTTAAAACCCTCCCCTTTTTGCTCAGCCTGAGCGCAGCACTGGGAAGCGCGAGCGCCTTGGCCCTGCCGAACGATCGTGACCAGCCAATTCGTATCCAGGCCGACGACGCTCACCTGGATGACAAGCAAGGCGTAGCTACCTACAAGGGCGATGTGATCATCACCCAAGGCTCGATGATGATCAAAGGCAACACCGTGACCATGACCCGTGCCGCCAATGGCGACATCGACGTGGTGACCTCGGTGGGCAACCTGGCCTACTTCGAACAGCAGCAGAGCGCCGCCAAGCCCGACAAGATGAAAGGCTGGGCTGTGACCATCCAGTACCAGGCGCAGAAAGACACGGTGATCCTCACCGACCGCGCCAAGGTCGAGAACGAAGGCAACACCACCGAAGGCGAGAAGATCGTCTACAACACCAAGTCCCAGGTGGCGACCGCTGGCCGTGGCGGCAACGTGTCCACGCCACGTCAGCGTATCGACATGGTGATCCAGCCGAAGAAGAAGGCCGAGTAAATGGCAACCCTCAAAGCCCAGCACCTGGCCAAGAGCTACAAGGGCCGCCAGGTGGTTCGCGATGTCAGTCTGTCGATCGACAGCGGCCAGATCGTCGGTCTGCTGGGGCCTAACGGCGCCGGCAAGACCACCTGCTTCTACATGATCGTCGGCCTGGTCCAGGCCGACCAGGGCCGCGTGCTGATCGACAGCAACGATGTCAGCCATCAACCCATGCACGGTCGCGCACGCGCCGGCATTGGCTACCTGCCGCAGGAAGCCTCGATCTTCCGCAAGCTGTCGGTGGCCGACAACATCATGGCCATTCTCGAGACCCGTAAGGAACTCGACCGTGATGGCCGGCGCAAGGAGCTGGAAAGCCTGCTGCAGGAATTCCACATCAGCCACATCCGCGACAACCTCGGCATGAGCCTTTCCGGTGGCGAACGTCGCCGGGTCGAGATTGCTCGCGCCTTGGCCACCGCGCCGAAGTTCATCCTGCTCGATGAACCCTTCGCCGGTGTCGACCCGATTTCCGTGGGCGACATCAAGCAGATCATCCACCACCTCAAGGCTAAGGGTATCGGTGTACTGATCACCGACCACAACGTCCGCGAGACCTTGGATATCTGTGAAACCGCGTACATCGTCAACGATGGCCAACTGATCGCCGAAGGCGATGCCGAGACCATCCTGGCCAACGATCTGGTCAAGGAAGTTTACCTGGGTCACGAGTTCCGACTCTGACGCCCAGGCTTGCCTGAGCACTGTCAGACGGCCAGTAAAACGGCCTCTGCCCGGCTTAAGTGCTACAGTGCTCTAGGCAAACGCTACAAATTAAGGCATATAACTTGCTTGAAATTGGCGCCGCGGCGCCCTTCGTGTAGTGGATGGCGCATGCGCGCCGGCGAACAAGGTATTAAGCCCCAGCCATGAAACCATCGCTCGTCCTAAAAATGGGCCAGCAACTGACGATGACCCCTCAGTTGCAACAGGCCATTCGTCTGCTTCAGCTCTCCACCCTGGACCTTCAACAGGAAATCCAGGAGGCGCTGGAATCCAACCCGATGCTCGAACGTCAGGAAGACGGCGAGGACTTCGACAACAGCGACCCGATGGCCGATAACGCCGAGAGCAAGCCGGCTGCCGAAGCTCAGGACAACAGTTTCCAGGAAAGCACCGTCTCCACTGAAAATCTCGAGGACGGCGAATGGAGCGAGCGCATCCCCAACGAATTACCGGTCGACACCGCCTGGGAAGATATCTACCAGACCAGTGCCAGCAGCCTGCCCAGCAACGATGACGACGAGTGGGATTTCACCACCCGTACCTCTGCTGGCGAAAGCTTGCAAAGCCACCTGCTGTGGCAACTGAACCTGGCGCCGATGTCCGACACCGACCGCCTGATCGCGGTCACCCTGATCGACAGCATCAACCAGCAGGGCTACCTGGAAGACACCCTCGAGGAAATTTGCGCAGGGTTCGACCCGGAGCTGGATATCGAGCTCGATGAGGTCGAGGCAGTTCTGCACCGCATCCAACAGTTCGAGCCAGCCGGCGTCGCCGCGCGCACCCTGGGCGAATGTCTGCTGCTGCAACTGCGCCAACTGCCCGGCAACACGCCGTGGATGGCCGAGGCCCAGCGCCTGGTCAGCGACTTCATCGACCTGCTCGGCAGCCGCGACTACAGCCAGCTGATGCGCCGCATGAAGCTCAAGGAAGACGAGCTGCGCCAGGTCATCGAACTGGTACAGACCCTCAACCCACGCCCAGGCTCGCAGATCGAATCCAGCGAACCTGAGTACGTGGTGCCCGACGTGATCGTGCGCAAGGACAGCGAGCGCTGGCTGGTCGAACTGAACCAGGAAGCCATCCCACGCCTGCGGGTCAACCCGCAGTACGCAGGCTTTGTGCGCCGCGCCGACACCAGCGCCGACAACACCTTCATGCGCAATCAGCTGCAGGAAGCGCGCTGGTTCATCAAGAGCCTGCAAAGCCGCAACGAGACCCTGATGAAGGTCGCCACGCAGATCGTCGAGCACCAGCGCGGTTTCCTCGACCATGGCGACGAGGCAATGAAGCCGTTGGTTCTGCATGACATCGCCGAAGCGGTGGGCATGCACGAATCGACGATTTCCCGGGTTACCACGCAGAAATACATGCACACCCCGCGTGGCATCTACGAACTGAAATACTTTTTCTCAAGCCACGTGAGCACCGCCGAAGGCGGCGAATGCTCGTCTACGGCGATCCGCGCGATCATCAAGAAATTGGTTGCGGCGGAAAATCAGAAAAAGCCATTGAGTGACAGCAAGATCGCTGGTTTACTGGAGGCACAAGGCATCCAGGTAGCCCGTCGCACCGTCGCCAAGTACCGCGAGTCGCTCGGCATCGCACCGTCGAGTGAACGCAAGCGACTGATGTAGCCCCGGGATGTGCCACAGCGTTTGTGTGGCAGGTGCAATACCTGCCTCTTTATGCACGGGCAACAAAGGAGAAGCTGTATGCAAGTCAACATCAGTGGACAGCATGTAGAAGTTACCCAACCTCTTCGCGAGTATGTGCTTGAAAAGCTCGCCCGCGTGGAGGGTCACTTCGACAAGATCACCAACGTGACGGTGATCATGAAGGTTGAAAAGCTTCAGCAGAAAATTGAAGCGACCCTGCAGATTCCCGGCGGCGAAGTGGTTGCCAATGCCGAACACCAAGACATGTATGCAGCGATCGATGCTCTGGCTGACAAGCTCGACCGCCAATTGAAAAAACATAAGGAAAAACAGCAAAGCCTGCTGCAAGGTGCAGCCGCCCGCTGATCCCCCTCATCCATGATCCGACTTGAAACCATCCTGACCCCCGGCCGTTCCCTCGTGAACGTGCCGGGCGGCAGTAAAAAGCGCGCCCTGGAAAAGGTCGCCAACGTGATTGCCGAGCAAATCCCCGAGCTGGAGATGCAGGACGTCTTCGAGAAGCTTATCGCCCGCGAAAAGCTTGGCTCCACCGGATTTGGCAATGGCATCGCCATTCCTCACTGCCGCCTCGAAGGCTGCACGGCGCCGGTCAGTGCGCTGCTGCACCTGGATGCTCCTATCGACTACGATGCCATCGATGGTGCGCCAGTGGACTTGCTGTTCGTCCTGCTGGTACCCGAAGCTGCCACCGATGCCCACCTTGAGCTGCTGCGCCAGATTGCCAGCATGCTTGATCGCGAGGACGTTCGTAAGCGCCTGCGTGCTGCTAAGAGCAACGAGGCCCTCTACCAGGTCGTCCTGGACGTACAAAACGGGAGCTGAACATGCGCCTGATCATCGTCAGCGGCCGTTCCGGTTCCGGCAAGAGCACTGCCCTTGCCGTGCTGGAAGACAACGGCTATTACTGCATCGACAACCTCCCCGCCGGGTTGCTGCCGCAGCTGGCGGAAAATGCGCTGATCAATACCGAACTGATGCAACCCAAGGTTGCCGTGTCGATCGACGCGCGTAACCTGCCTAGCCATCTGTCGCGCTTCCCAGAATTGCTCGAAGAGGCGCGCGCGCGGCACATCCAGTGCGACGTACTGTATCTGGATGCCGACGAAGACACGCTGCTCAAGCGCTTCTCCGAGACCCGCAGACGCCACCCGCTGACCAACGCCGATCGCTCCCTGGCTGAAGCGATCCGGGTTGAAAGCGAACTGCTCGGGCCGATCGCCGACCTGGCCGACCTGAAGATCGACACCACCAATCTCAACCTTTACCAACTGCGTGACTCGATCAAGCTGCGCCTGCTCAACCAACCCGAGCCTGGCACGGCTTTTTTGGTTGAATCCTTTGGCTTCAAGCGGGGCATGCCGGTCGATGCCGACCTGGTATTCGATGTGCGCTGCCTGCCTAATCCCTACTGGAAGCCAGAGCTGCGTGAGCATTCCGGTCTTGAACAGCCGGTGATCGATTATCTGGCCGCGCAGCCCGATGTCGAGGAGATGTACCAGGATATCTCCAGCTACTTGCTCAAATGGCTGCCACGCTTCGCCGCCAGCAACCGCGCCTATGTCACTATCGCTATCGGCTGCACGGGTGGTCATCACCGCTCGGTGTACCTGACCGAACGCCTCGGCCAGTCGCTGCAGCAAACCCTGAAAAACGTCCAGGTCCGCCACCGCGACCTCTAGCCCACAGGATCCACCCAACGATGCCCGCCCGCGAAATCACCATCATCAACAAGCTGGGGCTCCATGCCCGGGCGGCGGCAAAGTTCGTCGGCGTGGCCGGGCGCTACCCGTGCCAGGTGAGGGTTGGCCGCGCGCCAGACAAACTGGTCGATGGCAAAAGCATCATGGCCGTGATGATGCTCGCCGCAGGTAAAGGCACCCAGGTGCACCTGCACACCGAGGGTGAGCAAGACCACGATGCCCTGGAAGCGCTGGTGGCGCTGATCAACAACTATTTCGACGAAGGTGAGTAGTCGCTGAAGAACCTCGGGGCCGCAAAGCGGCCCCGAAAACCAAATCACGCCATCGCCGTATCCATCACCATCATCAGGCAGAAGCCAATACACAGCCCCAAACTGGCCAGACGATGATGGCCATTGCTGCGCGATTCCGGAATGATCTCCTGGGTCACCACCAGCAACATCGCCCCCGCCGCGCAGGCCAGCCCCAACGGCAACAGCAGTTCAGCGACATTGACCAGCCAGGCGCAAATCACTGCGGCCAATGGCTCGACCAGCCCAGAAGCGGCGCCGATCAAGAACGCCTTGAACCGCGACATCCCCGCCCCCGCCAAGACCAAGGCGATCACCAACCCTTCAGGCACATCCTGCAAGGCGATGCCCATGGCCAGGCTGTCGGCATCGGCCATACCGCCGCCCGCCGACACACCAATGGCCATGCCTTCGGGAATGTTGTGGGCAATGATGGCGATGACGAACAGCCAGATCCGCGCGGCGATCACCGGTTGATTGTCGCTGCCGACCAAGGCTTCCGGCGACGCGCCGGAGACTTTCAGGTCGACCAGAAACAGGCACAAGGCACCGAACAACAGGCCAAAACTGATCACGCCACCGGCGCCCCAAGGGCTGAAACCGATGGCCTGGGCCGCATCCAGGCCGGGGATGATCAGCGAGAATGCAGTGGCCGCCAGCATCACCCCGGCGCCAAAACCAAGCAATGTGTCAGCCAGGGCAACCGGCATGTTGCGGATGACCAACACCGGTACTGCGCCCAGCGCCGTGCCCAATGCACACAATGCGCCGCCCTCCAGGGCCCGCAGCATGCGCGGCTCCAGGTCCAGCCAGTCGATGCCACGCGCAACCAGCAGCGCGGTGCCGACCAGCAACAGCAAAGTCCCTAGCGCCAGTCGAAACAGACGCACACTGCTGACAGACATCACCTCCGAGCGCATACCGGGTCAACTCACTTCAAGGCTTCAAGGTAACGGCGTTCCACTTCAACCCAATCGACGACGTTGTAAAACGCACCGATGTATTCCGGGCGGCGGTTCTGGTACTTGAGGTAGTAAGCGTGCTCCCAGACGTCCAGGCCCAGAATCGGCGTGTTGCCGTACATCAGCGGGCTGTCCTGGTTGCCACTGCTTTCCACTACCAGCGTGTTCTCTGGGGTCACGCTCAACCAGGCCCAGCCGCTGCCGAAGCGGGTCAGGGCAGCCTTGGTGAAGGCGTCTTTGAATGCCTCGAAGCCACCCAGCTGCTCATCGATGGCCTTGGCCACCTGACCCTGTGGCAAGCCGCCGCCCTTGGGCGACATCACCGTCCAGAACAAGCTGTGGTTGGCATGACCGCCGCCCTGGTTGATCACTACGCCCTGCAGCTTTTCCGGCAGTTGCTTGACCGCACCCACCAGTTGCTCGACCGGCCATTCGGCCCACTCGGTGCCTTCGATGGCGGCATTGAGGTTGTTGATGTAGGTCTGGTGATGCTTGCTGTGGTGAATCTCCATGGTCTGGGTATCGATGTGCGGCTCCAGCGCATCGTAGGCATAAGGCAAGGCAGGCAAGGTATGCGGCATGTCAGTGGATTCCGTAGGCTAATGGGCGATGAGTGACGTCCACCTGGGCAGCCAGCTCGCTCGCCTCAGGTGCGTGGCGATTGAGCAGGCGCTCGGTGCGCGGGTACTGGCCGTACTCGGCAATGAAGTTCAGCAGCTCGGTGTAGGTACGCCCGCTGTGACGCAGCGCTGCGTCACGCAGGGCCTGGGGCAGGCGCGCCTCCTGGCTGGCCTGGAGCAGCCGCTGATGCGCGGAGCACAAGTAATCGGCGCTCTCGTGCGGCTGGTTCAGGCGCAGGTGCAAATCGGCCAGGTTGTGGTGGGCAATGACGAAAGCGGCGACCGCTTCGTCGACGTCATGCCAGCGCTCGAGCAGCACCTGGGCCAGGGCCAGGGCTTGTAGGTAATGTTCCCGGGCATCGACCAGCTCGCCTTGTTCGAACAAGCGATTGGCGTAATCCGTGGTGCGTTTCCAGTGCTGCATGACGTGCCTCCAGGGCGACTCTGATCAGATGCCGCCAGCAGTGAGTTTTTCCGGATCGAGTAGCGCTTGGAGCTGATCGCGGGACAGGTCGGTGTGCTCCAGCGCCACATCGATGATCGGCCGACCTTGCTTGTAGGCGGTCTTGGCAATCTCGGCGGCCTTCAGGTAACCGATGATCGGGTTCAGCGCGGTAACCAGGATCGGGTTGCGCGACAGCGCTTGCTTGAGCTTGGCGTCGTTGACCTTGAAGCTGGCAATGGCCTTGTCGGCCAGCAGGCGGCTGGCGTTGGCCATCAGCTCGATGCTTTCCAACAGGTTGTAGGCGATGACCGGCAGCATCACGTTCAGCTCGAAGTTGCCTGACTGGCCGGCGACGGCGATGGTGGCGTCGTTGCCGATCACTTGCGCGGCGACCATGGCGGTGGCTTCCGGAATCACCGGATTGACCTTGCCCGGCATGATCGAGGAGCCTGGCTGCAGCGCCTCCAGCTCGATCTCACCGAGGCCAGCCAGGGGGCCGGAGTTCATCCAACGCAGGTCATTGGCGATCTTCATCAGCGCCACGGCAGTGGTCTTGAGCTGGCCAGACAGGGCGACGGCAGTGTCCTGCGAGCCGATCAGGGCGAACAGGTTGTCACCTGGGGTGAATTCGACGTGGGTCAGGCCGCTGAGCTGGCGGGCGAAACCTGCCGCGAACTGCGGGTGGGCGTTGATCCCGGTGCCCACGGCGGTGCCGCCTTGCGCCAGCGCTTGCAGGCTCGGCAGGGTGGCTTCGATATGCGCCTGGGCCGCCTTGACTTGCGCGCCCCAACCACCGAGCACCTGGCTCATGCGTACCGGCATGGCGTCCATCAGGTGGGTCCGGCCGGTCTTGACGTACTGGTGTACCTCAGCGGCCTTGGCGTCGATCACCTGGACCAGGTGGCGCAAGGCTGGCAACAGCTGTTCATGCAGGGCCAGTGCCGCGCTGACGTGGATGGTGGTGGGGATGATGTCGTTGCTGCTCTGCCCGCAGTTGACGTGGTCGTTGGCATTGACCTGCTCGCCCAGCACACGGCTGGCCAAGGTGGCGATCACCTCGTTGGCGTTCATGTTCGAACTGGTGCCGGAGCCGGTCTGGTAGACGTCGACCGGGAAGTGCTGGATGAAGTCCTCGGCCAGCAGTTGCTCGACGGCCTTGACGATGGCCTGGCCTTGCGCCGGGGAGATCTGCTCCAGCTCGACGTTGGCCTTGGCCGCCGCGGCCTTGGCCAGCAGCAGAGCGCGGATGAACTGAGTCGGCATGCGCTGGCCGCTGATCGGGAAGTTGTCGACCGCGCGCTGGGTTTGGGCGCCGTACAGGGCCTGAACCGGCACCTGCAGCTCACCCATGCTGTCACGCTCGATACGGGTATCACTCATCATCAAATCCTTGCATCAGTTCATCGGGAGAAATCGAAGGTAGCAACACACAATTGGCCAATTGCAGGGCGTAAGGTTGCCACCTGAGGTTTTGCTCGCGGCGGTCGAGGTTGCGCAGGTCGAGCAATGGTCGCCAGGCCTGGTCCAGGCACTGGCAGCGCCAATGCCATGGCAGCATGCGATCGCAGGCGGTATCGAGCAGCAAGCGAAATGAGGTCAGGGCGACCGTCCATGGCGAGGTATCGGTGCAGCACACCAGATAGCGACCTTCGGCCAAGTAGTGCTCGATCAGACGCGGCTCGTCGGGTTCGAGGGCGCAGCGAATACGCCGGCTGAGCCAGCGCCAGTTTTCCAGGTAGGGCAACTCGTGGAGGACGGTTTTCATGAACATCATCGCCGGGTTTTTGGATAATGATATTCATTATTAAGTGATAAATAGAATCACTTCAAGTGCAGAGCGATAAACAAAAAACCCGGCGCGATGGCCGGGTTTGGTCTGACAGTCAGGGAAAGTGCGCGATTGAGCTTACCCTGCGATAGTGAACGCTCTGCTGACGCGCTCGTTTGAGCGGACGCTATCGCGGGGCAAGCCCGCTCCCACGAGCTAGATTCAGCTGCCTGCTACTGTCATGCGCTCGATCAGTACCGAGCCGCTGTGGATATTGCTGCGTGTTTCGATATCGCTGCCAATCGCTACGATTTGCTGGAACATGTCTTTCATATTGCCGGCGATAGTCACCTCCTGCACCGGGAACTGGATCTTGCCATGCTCGACCCAGAAGCCCGCCGCACCGCGAGAGTAGTCACCGGTGACCATGTTCAGGCCATGGCCCATCAGCTCAGTCACCAACAAGCCACGGCCCATGCGCCGGATCAACGCCGTCTGGTCTTCCTCGCCATGGGTAACGAACAGGTTGTGCACCCCTCCCGAGTTGGCGGTGCTGGGCAAGCCCAGCTTGCGCCCTGAGTACGTGCCCAGCAGGTAGGACACCAGCTCGCCGTTTTCGACGAACGGTTTGGCATAGGTCGCCAGACCGTCCCCATCGAAGGCAGCACTGCCCAACGCGCGCGGCAGGTGCGGGCGCTCGTCGAGGGTCAGCCAGGAAGGGAACAAGCGCTGACCAATTGCGCCTTCCAGGAACGACGACTTGCGATAAAGATTGCCGCCGGAAATCGCCCCCAGGAAACTGCCGAACAAGCCACCGGCAAGCTCTGCCGAGAACAGCACCGGCACTTCACACGTCGGCACCGGCCGCGCGCCCAGACGACTGGCCGCACGCTGCGCGGCACGCAGGCCGATGCTGCGGGGGTCGGCCAACAGCTCGCCCTGGCGGTTGACGTCGTACCAGTAATCGCGCTGCATCTGCCCGTCGCTTTCGGCGATCATCACGCAACTGAGGCTGTGCCGCGTGGAGGCATAGCCACCGATGAAGCCATGGCTGTTGCCATAGACCCGGCAACCCTGGTGGGTATTGAGGGTAGTGCCATCGGCGTTCTTGATCCGCGCATCGGCCTCGAACGCAGCCGCTTCACACTCCAGGGCCTTTTCAATGGCTTGCTCAGGATCGATGTCCCAGTCGTGGTACAGATCAAGCTCGGGGATCTCCCGCGCCATCAGCGCGGCATCGGCCAAACCTGCGCACTCGTCCTCGGACGTGTGCTTGGCAATCGCCAGGGCCGCTGCAACCGTTTCGCGAATCGCCTCCGGGCCACTCGCCGAGGTGCTGGCCGAGCCCTTGCGCTGGCCAACATAGAGGGTGATGCCAAAGCCTTGGTCACGGTTGAACTCGACCGTTTCCACTTCGCGCTGGCGCACCGTGGTGGACAACCCCTGCTCCAGCGACACCGCGACCTCGCAAGCGCTGGCGCCTTGGCGACGCGCCTCGGCAACGATCGCTTCGACTTGCTCCTGCAATGCCGGCAGGTCCTTGGGGCCTATGCTCTGGACTGCACTCATGGTCTTCTCCACTCAAATTCTGCTTACGGCGAGGGTCATTCTACGACCGGGCCGGACAAGCGGCCCCCGACTGGTTATCATGGCGGCGTTTTCCAGCGGACTGCCACCATGGTTGATTCATACGACGACGCCTTCGACGGCGAAAAAAGCAAAACCCAGATCAAGCGCGAGCTGCATGCGCTGGTCGAACTGGGCGAGCGCCTGACCACGCTCAAGCCCGATACCCTGGCTCTACTGCCCCTGACCGATGGCCTGCGCAAAGCGCTGGCCGAATCGAGCAAGCACACCGCGCACGGCGCCCGCAAACGTCACATGTCGTTTGTCGGCAAGCTGATGCGCGACCAGGACCTTGACGCGATCCTCGCCCTGCTCGATCAGATCGACAGTTCGACCCGCCAGTACAACGAGCGTTTCCATGGCCTGGAGCGCTGGCGTGATCGCCTGGTCGACGGCACTGACGAAGACCTGGAGCGTTTCATCAACGAGTACCCCGAGGCCGACCGTCAGCACCTGCGTTCGCTGATCCGTCATGCCCAGCACGAAAAGGCCCGGAACAAACCGCCGGCCGCTGCGCGCAAGGTGTTCAAATACATCCGCGAGCTCGACGAAACCCAGCGCGGCCTGCGCTGAACAACGTCATTTGGGGCTGCAGCGCAGCCCCAGAAATCACCCGCCGGTTCCGCCTACGGTAATCGCATCCAGTTTCAGCGTCGGCTGCCCAACCCCTACCGGCACTGACTGACCATCCTTGCCACAGGTCCCGACACCACTGTCCAGGGCCAGGTCATTGCCGACCATCGACACCCGGCTCATCGCCTCCGGACCATTGCCAATCAACGTCGCACCTTTGACGGGCGCGGTAATCTTGCCGTCTTCGATCAAGTACGCCTCGCTGGTGGAGAAGACGAACTTGCCGCTGGTGATATCGACCTGACCGCCGCCCAGGTTGGCGCAGTAGATGCCCTTCTTGACCGAAGCGATGATCTCCGCCGGATCACTCTCGCCCGCACGCATGTAGGTATTGGTCATGCGCGGCATCGGCAGGTGGGCGTAGGACTCACGCCGACCATTACCGGTGACGGCCATGCCCATCAGGCGTGCGTTGAGCTTGTCCTGCATATAGCCTTTGAGAATGCCGTTCTCGATCAACGTGGTGCACTCGGTCGGCGTGCCTTCGTCGTCGACGCTGAGCGAGCCACGGCGATCTTGCAGGGTGCCGTCATCGACGATGGTGCACAGGCTGGAGGCGACCTGCTGGCCAATCTTGCCGCTGTAGGCCGAGCTGCCCTTACGGTTGAAGTCGCCTTCCAGGCCATGCCCTACGGCTTCGTGCAGCAATACCCCGGACCAGCCCGGCCCCAGCACCACAGGCAAGGTGCCTGCTGGCGCAGGCTGCGCTTCAAGGTTGACCAACGCCTGGCGAAGGGCCTCGCGGGCATACCCCATGACTCGCTCGTCAGTGAAGAAGCGGTAGTCGGTACGCCCGCCACCGCCCTGCCCGCCGCGCTCGCGACGGCCATTGTGCTCGACGATCACGCTGACATTGAAACGCACCAATGGGCGCACGTCGGCGGCCAGGCTGCCGTCAGCGGCAGCGACCAGGATGCGCTCCCAGACCCCAGCCATGCTCACGCTGACCTGCTGGATACGTGGATCGAGCGCACGCGTGGCGACATCGACGCGCTTGAGCAGCTCGACTTTCTCCGCCCGGCTAAGTACATCCAGTGGGTTGTTCGGCGCATACAGCGCAGCCACGTCCTGGCTGCGGAAGGCCTGCACCGTGCCGTTCTGGCCGGCGCGGGAGATCGAGCGGGCGGCACGGGCAGCCGAGGTCAGCGCTTCAAGGTTGATCGCGTTGCTGTAGGCGAAGCCGGTCTTCTCACCGGACAGGGCACGCACGCCCACGCCTTGGTCAAGGTTGAAGCTGCCTTCCTTGACGATACCGTCTTCAAGGGCCCAGGTTTCCGAGATCTGCCCTTGGAAGTACAGGTCGGCGGCATCGATGCCTGGCCCGGCCAGCTCGCCCAGCACTGATTGCAGGCTGTCGAGGGTCAGACCGCCCGGCGCCAGCAGATGATCGCTGACAGTGGTTAACATCTCGCTCATAGTCACTCCGAGGTGTGCGCAGGCCGCAAGGCGTCCTGCGAGAAAAAGCGCCGGTGCTTGATCACCGGCATCCGCGCCCGTATGGACGCTTGTTCATCGCTGTCACGTTCTGCCAGCAGGACGGCTTCGCCGCTCGCCTGCTGCGCGACGATTCGCCCCCAGGGGTCGACGATCGCCGCGTGACCGTGGGTTTCCCGGGGGCCGGGATGCGTGCCACCTTGCGCCGCAGCGAGCAGGTAGCACTGGGTTTCGATCGCCCGCGCGCGAATCAGCACCTCCCAGTGCGCCGTACCGGTCACGGCGGTAAAAGCCGCCGGCGCGGTAATCAGCTCCGCCCCGGCTGCGCGCAAGGCGCTGTACAGCTCGGGAAACCGCAGGTCGTAGCACACCGACAGGCCAACGCGTCCCACCGGCGTATCGGCAACCACCACCTGGCTGCCGTGGGCATAGTCATCGGACTCGCGATAGCGGCCGCGATTGTCCGCCACATCGACATCGAACAGGTGCAGCTTGTCATAGCGAGCGGCCACCTCACCCTGTTCGTCGATCAGCAGCGAGCAGGCATGCGACTTGGCATCAGGCTGGCCGACCGGCGGCAACGGCAAAGTACCGGCGACAATCCATAACTTGAGGTCGCGGGCGGTGCGTTTCAACCAGGGCAGGATAGGCCCTTGCCCCAATGCCTCGGCGCGACCGATGGCTGCGGCGTCACGTCGGCCCATGGCGGCGAAGTTCTCCGGCAACACGGCCAGCCGTGCCCCGCCCTCAGCGGCTTGTTCGAGCAGGGCCTGGGCACGCTGCAGGTTGGCCAGAACGTCATCCTGGCTGACCATCTGAATCACCGCTGACTTCATCCCAGCTCCTAGCGCGACTTTTCGAAAGGTTTCACAAAGGTGATTTTAGGCTCTTTCCACGGCCCCTCGACGCGATAATGCACGCTGGCAAACCGCGCTACCCGGTCACCGATCAACCGATCGACCAGGAATAATGCACCACCAATGGCCGGTGCCCCGACAATCAGCGCCGCCAGTGGCAAGTTATTGGTCACCGGCAGGGTCACTCGCAAGTTAGCGTCGACCCGATCGCGGACCATGTCCAGGGTGCCATCGAGCTCGAAGTTGCTCGACGGCCCGGTAACGGTGATCGGCTCACGGGTCACGTAGACCCCCTCGCTGCCCACCAGCAGGCCTTTGACCCGATCATAGGCCAAGCCCTTGTCGAACAGGTCGGAAAAGTCCAGGCGCAGGCGCCGGCCGATCGAGTTGAAGTTCAACAAGCCAAATACCCGCAAGGCCTGGGCACTGCCCTCGACTTCGACGAACTGGCCGGTGCGCAGCGCGGCATCGAGGCTGCCGGAGTAGTTTTTCAGCCCCACTGCAGCCGGCGAGCCGGGCCAGCGCCCGTCGACATCTAGGCGAAAATCTCGGCTGGTCACCGTTGGCGCGAAGCCGAAGGCCTTGAGCACATCCGCCAGGTTCTTGCCGTCCAACCGGCCCTTGTACCAACTACCGGTAGCACCTGGATCGCCTTCCCAGCCGCCGCTGCCATCGATGTGCAGGCCTTTGATCTCGATATCGATATCATCGAAAGAAACCCCGCGCGTGGTCGGGCGCAGTTTCAACGCCCAGTTGCCGAACAGATCGTCGCCGCGGTACAGCTTGTCGATGGTCAGGTCCAGCGCGGGCACCTTACGCGGGTTGAACGTGGCCAGCGGATCGGGGCCATCCTCGCTCTGGCTTTCGGCAGGATCGGCAGGCGGTAGACGCAACGTCTGCAACTTGACCACCATCGGTTGCGCCTTGGCGTCGGGGATGCGTGCGTTGCCCATCACTTCGCGGCTGTCCAGGCGCAGGTCCCAGGCATTGGCAGCGCGGGCCAGGCGCACTACGGCCTGGTTCAAGTCCATACCGAAGGCCTTGAGCTTGCCGATGCTCAGGTCAACCCCTTGCAAGTTCTGCCGGGCACTGCCGCCAGGGTCTTGCCCGGCAAAGCGTTGCGCCTGCTGCTGCCAGGGCTCCAGGTCCAACGTGTCCAGCCGGCCGCGCACGCGCAGGCCCTGACCAGAAGGCACTTGCGCCTCGCCCGTGCCCAATAGCAGCTCACCGCGCCCCTGATCCAGCTTGTCGCCCGGCGCGGCATACGCAAAGCGGGCAAGATCGCTGTAAGCAGCATCGAATCGTCGTTCGGCGCCCTGCAGGGTCATGCTGAAGCGGCTATCACGCGTCTGCTGGGCAGTCTTGCCAAACGGCGCCGGCAAATCGATGGCCAGCCCCTTCAGTGACGAATTGACGCTCAGGCGATTGTCCCGGCTGCCCAGGCTCAACTGCAGCTGATAAGGCAGCTCACCACTGGCTGGCAAGGTCTGTTTGAACTGCAGCCAGTCGGTCAGGGCCTTGAGCGCCACCTGGCCGGAGGCATTGATCCGGGTCTGCATCTGGCCAGGCTGACCTTCGGCGCTGATTTGCGCGCTGACCGGCTTGCCGAAGGCCTGCAAGGTGATGTCCTTGCCGCTCAGGCCTTTGTCGAAGTCGAAGCTGAAATCGCCTTTGAGCTTGTTCAGTTCCAGGGTTGGCGGTGCGACTTTCAAGCGTGCATCAGCGGTGGTGAAATCCACCCGCACTTTCGGCCGTTCGCCGCGTGCCAAGGGAATATCCAGTTTGACCTTGCCCTTGAGCGGCCCTTCGCCTTCCCAGCCCGCAAAGATCTCGCCAGTGCCGATCGGCGCTTGCTGGAGGATCTTCAGGCCGTCGCCGAGGCCGCCATCGAAGTCGCCCTCCAGATACAGATGACTGTGCTGGCCTTCGTCGACATGAGGAATGTCGACGCTGACATCGCTGACTTGGGTATCGAGCAACTGACCGCGCTGGGCCTTGATGCGCACGCCGCTGTCCTCGATCAGCACATCACCGGCAACGTGCTGCACCTGCGGCCAGCCAGGCTGGAAATCCAGCGCTGCATCGCGCACCTTGAAGAACAGGCTGATGCTACGCGCCTCAGGCGTCGCGCCGTGGTTCAGCGAACCTTGATACTGGAAATAACCCTCATCGACCGTGCCTTTGACGATGGCGCTGCGCAGCCATTCATCGAGCGCCGGGCTGAGCACTTCAGGCAGGTACTTGGCGGTGTAGCGCCCATCGCCTTCAGTCAAGCCGACGCGCAGGTCCATGTAGTCTTCGCGCCCTTCTTCGAACAGCAGGCGGATGAGGAAGTCGCCAGCGATCTTGCCCTCCTCGCCGAGCACCTTCAGATACGGCGCGATCAAGGTGAAGCCTTCTTTGTCCAGGCGCCAGTTCAGCTGGGCGTTGGCCTTCTGGTAATGCCAGGGTTTGGCGAAGATCGGGTACAGGTGCAGCATGAAGGCATCGGTGTCCAGGCGCAGTTCGCCTTGGCCCAGGTCGCCGGCGATGCTGCCACTGACATTCCCGGCCGCTGGAGCACCATGATAGGCATCGAAACCGACTCGCTCCAGGTTGGCGGCAAACTGCAAACGCTGATCACCTTCGGCCTTGGGCCGGATATCCAAATGCACATTGCGCAAGGCACCTGTCACGTTCAGGCCATCGACTACCGCCATGACTTTTTCCGGTAGCGGTGCCAGGGCATTGATCAGCGGCGTCAGTGGGGTCAGGTTGAGGCGGTCGGCCTGGACGGACCAGGTTTCATCGGCAGGCGTCTGGCCCAACTGCTGGCGTGCTTGCAGGTGAGTTTCCCAGCGGGTCTTGCCGATGCTCGCCGCCAGCGAGTCGAGGACGACTGCATAACCCTCTTTATCGCGCTGGACCCACGCCGAAAGCGCCAGGTCTTCCAGGCTTACCGCTTTGCGCTGGCCATAGGCGCCGCGTAACTGCGGGGCATTGAGGCGAACCGCCGCCTGCTGCAATTGGCCCTTGCGCCAGTCGATCCACAGTTCGCCGCCGGCCTTGAGGGCGTTGGCCTGCCACTGGCCGAGCAAGCGTGGCGGCAACCAGCGCGCCCAATCGCTCTGCGGCAAGCTCAGGTAACCTTGCAACGAGCCCTCACGCCAAGCACTGGCGCTGGCGCGACTGCGCAGATTGACTGCCAGCGGCTGGCCGTCCGGCAAGGTGGCACGCAGGTCGACGGCCTGGCGCGAAGCGCCGGCCTGCAGACCAAGGCTTACATAGGTGAGGGTCAGCGGGTGGCGCTGCCAGGGGTGCAGGGTCACCTGGCTGTCGAACACATCGATACGGCCCAGCTGCTGCAAGCGTTGCAGCGCTTGCGCAGGATCGAGCGGGCTATCGTCTTTTTTCGGCAGGCCTTCGAGCACCCAGGCGCCTTGCTCGTCCTCGCGCAGAATCAGCTGCAGGCCGCCCAGTTGAATCCGTGCCAGGCGAACTTCACGCGCCTTGAGGCTGGCCCACAGATCAGGTACCACCCGCACATCGTCCAGACGCAGGGCATCAGCGCCCTCGCCCACTTGCAGATCACGCACGCGCAACACCGGTGCCAGGCCGCTCCAGCGCCCTTCCAGGGCACCTACGTGCACAGCCAAGCCCAAGGCCTGCTCGGCCTTGCTCTCTACATCAGCGCGGTATTCGGCTACTAGCGGTACCAGTTGCCGACCGAGGCTGACATACAGCGCCACCAGCACCGCCAACAGGGCGCACAGGCCCAGCCCCCAGCGGGTCAAGGCGCTCAGAACGCGGGTCAGACGTCCCATGGCCATGGCCCTCCAAGTCGTGCCTTAACTATGGCCCCAAGCGTGGTTTTCGCCAGCGGGCGAAGGGTTTCAGAACGCGTCAGAGGAGCACCACATCGTATTGTTCCTGGGAGTACATGGACTCGACCTGGAAGCGAATGGTTCGACCGATGAAGGCTTCAAGCTCGGCGACATTGCCCGATTCTTCATCGAGCAGGCGGTCGACCACCTTCTGATTGGCCAGCACTCGATAGCCCTCGGCCTGGTAAGCGCGCGCCTCTCGGAGGATCTCGCGGAAGATCTCGTAGCAGATGGTTTCAGGGGTTTTCAGCTTGCCGCGCCCCTGGCAGCCGGCGCATGGCTCGCACAGGACCTGCTCAAGGCTTTCACGAGTGCGCTTGCGGGTCATCTGCACCAGGCCCAACTCGGTGATGCCGATGATGTTGGTCTTGGCGTGATCACGTTCGAGCTGCTTTTCCAGGGTGCGCAGGACCTGGCGCTGATGCTCTTCGTCTTCCATGTCGATGAAGTCGATGATGATGATCCCGCCGATATTGCGCAGCCGCAGTTGCCGGGCAATGGCGGTGGCCGCCTCCAGGTTGGTCTTGAAGATGGTTTCCTCAAGGTTGCGATGACCGACGAAGGCGCCGGTATTGACGTCTATGGTAGTCATCGCCTCGGCCGGATCGACCACCAGGTAACCACCGGATTTGAGCGGTACCTTGCGCTCCAGGGCACGCTGGATTTCGTCCTCGACGCCGTACAGGTCGAAGATCGGTCGCTCACCAGGATAATGCTCCAGACGGTCGGCGATCTCAGGCATCAGCTCGCCGACGAACTGGGTGGTCTTCTGGAAGGTTTCCCGCGAGTCGATGCGAATTTTCTCGATCTTGTGATTGACCAGGTCGCGCAGGGTCCGCAGGGCCAGGCCGAGATCTTCGTAGATGACAGTCGGCGCGCCGCAGGTCTGGATCTGGCTGCCGATCTGCTCCCACAGGCGGCGCAGGTAGCGGATGTCCTGGAGAATGTCTTCCTGGCGCGCGCCTTCGGCGGCGGTACGCAGGATGAAGCCACCGGCGTCCTTGATGTTCTCCTGCTCGACGCAGTTGCTGACCACCTGCTTGAGGCGCTCGCGCTCGGCTTCGTCTTCGATCTTCAGGGAAATACCGACATGGCTGCTACGTGGCATGTACACCAGGTAGCGCGAGGGAATCGACAGCTGGGTGGTCAGGCGAGCGCCCTTGGTGCCGATGGGGTCCTTGGTCACCTGCACCACCAAGGCCTGCCCTTCATGCACCAGCGCCGTGATGGTTTCCACCGCCGAGCCTTCGCGCTGGGAGATCTCCGAGGCATGGATGAACGCTGCGCGCTCCAGGCCTATGTCGACGAAGGCGGCCTGCATGCCTGGCAACACCCGCACCACCTTGCCCTTGTAGATGTTGCCGACGATGCCGCGGCGCTGGGTGCGCTCGACATGCACCTCTTGCAGGACACCGTTTTCCACCACTGCCACGCGCGATTCCATCGGGGTGATGTTGATCAGGATCTCTTCACTCATGGCAGGCTCTCGTCAAAGGTCTTGGATAATGATGGATCGCTGACCGATCCCTGGCTAGCGAAGCGTTCAATCCTCTGGCTGAGCCGCCGGCAGTTGCCAGCAGGCAATGGCGAATTGACCGAGCAGATCGGCGGTTTCGCTCAGGGGCAAGCCGACCACTGCCGAGTAGCTGCCGACCAGGCCGGTGACGAACACCGCGCCCAGCCCCTGGATGGCATAGCCACCGGCTTTGTCCAGCGGTTCGCCGCTGGCCCAGTAGCGGGCCGCTTCGTCGCTACTGATCGGGCGAAAGTGCACAGTGCTGCTGACACACAGGCTCAAGCATCGCTGACCATCGTTCAGCGCTACCGCAGTGAGCACTTGATGCTCACGACCTGCAAGGTCGGCGAGCATGGCCAGGGCATGTTCACGGCTCTCAGGCTTGCCCAGGATGCGCCCATCGAGTACCACCGCTGTATCTGCACCGAGCACTACCGCCGGGCCTGACACCTGGCCAAGACCTGCGGCGGCCTTGGCCCGCGCCAAGCGCTCGACATAGGCCGGAGCAGTTTCACCAGGCAACGGGGTTTCATCGATGGGGGCACTGATCGTGGTGAACGGCACGCCGATCTGGGTCAGCAGTTCACGACGGCGCGGCGAGCCGGAGGCTAGGTACAGCGGGGTCATGGGACAGCTCCCTGTCAGTCGCGGCGTTGCCGGTCAGTGGATGTGCAAGCGGCGGCGAATATCGCGCAGGGCAAAGCTGATCCACGGCCAGAGCAAGGCACTGATGACCGCCGACCAAACCAGCGCCAGGGTCGGCAGGCGATTGCCAGTCAGTGCGCTCAACCACAGCTGGATCAGCTGGGCGATGCCGAAGATCACCAGGATCACCAGGCTCTGTTGCCACATAGGGAACATGCGCAGGCGCTGTTGCAACGACAGCACCAGGAAGGTGATCAGGGTCAGGATCAATGCGTTCTGCCCCAACAGGGTGCCATACAGCACGTCCTCGGCCAGGCCGAGGATGAATGCCGTGGTCATGCCGACCTTGTTCGGCACTGCCAGCGCCCAGAACGACACCAGCATGGCCAGCCACATCGGACGGAAGACTTCCATGAACTGCGGCATCGGCGAAACGCTGAGCAGCAGGCCAATGACGAAGGTCAGCCAGATGAACCAACCGTTCTTACTGCGCGAACTGGCCATCAATGCCTCCCAGGTTGGCTCGGCGCCACAGGCGCCGCTGCCGGATTGACGGGGGCTGCGCCCTGGGTAGCAGGTGCGGCCGGAGTTGCCGGCGCGACACCTGTCGGCGCAGCGGGGGCCGGGGCGGCGGCGGGCGCAGTAGATGGGCTACCGCTCAGCGGAGCCGGTGTCACACCTTTACGGTCGGCTTCCTCCTGGGCGATCGCCGCCTCGGTGGCGCGCTCTTCCGGTGTGCGCCGGTCACTGAACACCAGCAGCATGTAGCGGCTGCGGTTCAGCGCGGCGGTAGGGATGGCGCGGACAATGGCAAACGGCTGGCCAGAGTCGTGGATCACTTCGTTGACCGTCGCCACCGGGTAGCCTGCCGGGAAGCGCTGGCCCATGCCCGAGCTCACCAGCAGGTCGCCTTCCTTGATGTCGGCGGTATCGGCGACATGCCGCAGCTCCAGACGCTCCGGGTTACCGGTGCCACTGGCGATGGCGCGCAGACCGTTGCGGTTGACCTGCACCGGAATGCTATGGGTCGTGTCGGTCAGCAGCAGGACCCGCGAGGTATACGGCATCAACTCGACCACCTGGCCCATCAGGCCACGGGCATCGAGCACCGGCTGGCCGAGGAACACGCCGTCGCGCTCGCCCTTGTTGATCAGGATGCGGTGGGTGAAGGGATTAGGGTCGACCCCGATCAACTCGGCGACCTCGACCTTCTCGTTGACCAGTGCCGAGGAGTTGAGCAGCTCACGCAGGCGCACGTTCTGCTCGGTCAGCGCGGCCAGCTTCTGCAGCCGCCCTTGCAGCAGCAGGGCCTCGGTCTTGAGCTTCTCGTTCTCGGCGGCCAACTCGGTACGGCTGCCAAACTGACTGGCGACGCCTTGCCACACGCGCTGCGGCAGGTCGGTCAGCCAATAGGATTCCATCAGCACCAGCCCCATCTGGCTGCGTACCGGTTTGAGCAAGGCAAAGCGCGAGTCGACCACCATCAGCGCGACCGACAGGACCACCAGCACCAGCAGACGAACGCCCAGCGAAGGGCCCTTGGAGAAAAGCGGTTTAATGGGCCGTTCCTCGTGGACGACGATTCAGGAGGTCATTGGACATGGAACAATGCACCGGCCTGCTGCAGGTTGACGTAAACAGCGCCCAACGGACGCCAGCCCAGCGCATACAGGTAGCACTGCACGTGCCACCTGTAAACCGGGCGATCATTACCGAACGTTGGACAACACCGTGGATCACTCGCTGGAGAGCAGGTCCATGGCGTGTTTGTCCATCATTTCCAACGCGCGGCCGCCGCCACGGGCGACGCAGGTCAGTGGGTCTTCGGCGACGATCACCGGCAGGCCGGTTTCCTGCGCCAGCAGCTTGTCCAGGTCGCGCAGCAGGGCGCCACCACCGGTCAGCACCAGGCCGCGCTCGGCGATGTCCGAGGCCAGCTCAGGCGGCGACTGCTCCAGGGCGCTCTTGACCGCCTGAACGATGGTCGCCAGCGACTCTTGCAGGGCTTCGAGCACTTCGTTGGAGTTGAGGGTGAAGGCACGTGGCACGCCCTCGGCCAGGTTACGGCCGCGCACGTCGACTTCACGCACTTCGCCACCTGGGTAGGCGGTGCCGATTTCCTGCTTGATGCGCTCGGCAGTGGATTCGCCGATCAGGCTGCCGTAGTTACGGCGCACGTAGGTCACGATCGCTTCGTCGAAGCGGTCGCCGCCAACACGAACGGACTCGGCATAGACCACGCCATTGAGCGAGATCAGGGCGATTTCAGTGGTACCACCACCGATATCGACGACCATCGAACCACGCGCCTCTTCGACCGGCAGGCCCGCACCGATAGCGGCAGCCATGGGTTCTTCGATCAGGAACACTTCACGTGCCCCGGCGCCAAGGGCCGACTCACGGATGGCGCGACGCTCGACCTGGGTCGATTTGCACGGCACGCAGATCAGCACACGTGGGCTGGGCTGCAGGAAGCTGTTTTCGTGGACCTTGTTGATGAAGTACTGCAACATTTTTTCACAAACGCTGAAGTCGGCGATCACGCCGTCCTTCATCGGACGAATGGCAGCAATGTTGCCAGGCGTACGGCCCAGCATGCGTTTGGCTTCGGTACCGACGGCGACGACGCTTTTCTGGTTGCCGTGGGTACGGATGGCAACAACCGAGGGCTCATTCAGGACGATACCGCGCTCACGCACGTAAATAAGGGTGTTGGCAGTACCCAGGTCGATGGAAAGATCGCTGGAAAACATGCCACGCAGTTTCTTGAACATGGGAAAGTGACCCTGGGGAAAGCGTGGGTAAAAAAGTGCGGCAAACTCTAACAATGGCAGGGATTTTGGGCAAGGAGCCAATATGTTAAATTGGCAGTTTTTCCGAGCAAGCCTGCAGATGATCGCGGCCCTTTGACCGCCAAAATGCTGGCATGTTCCTGATCGCGGACCTAATCCGTTTTGTTTCCCTGGAGATCCCCAATGGCGCTTCAACGCTCCGACGTGGAAAAGATCGCCCATCTGGCCCGATTGGGCCTGAATGAAGGCGAACTGCCACGCATCACCGATGCCTTGAACAGTATTCTCGGGCTGGTCGACCAGATGCAAGCCGTCGACACCAGCGGTATCGAGCCTCTGGCCCACCCCCTGGAGGCCAGCCAACGCCTGCGCCCCGACCAGGTCACTGAAAGCAATCAGCGCGATAGCTATCAGGCCATCGCCCCATCGACCGAAAACGGTCTGTACCTGGTTCCGAAAGTCATCGAGTAAGGGATAGCACCTGCCATGCATCAATTGACCCTGGCCGAGATCGCCCGCGGACTCGCCGACAAGTCGTTTTCCTCCGAAGAGCTGACCGGCGCCCTGCTGGCGCGGATCAAGCAACTCGACCCGCAACTGAACAGCTTCATCAGCGTCACCGAAGACCTGGCCCTGGGCCAGGCGCGTGCCGCCGACGCCCGCCGCGCTGCGGGTGAAGCCGGTGCGCTGTTGGGCGCACCAATCGCCCACAAGGACCTGTTCTGCACCAACGGCGTACGCACCAGCTGCGGCTCGAAGATGCTCGACAACTTCAAGGCGCCGTACGACGCCACCGTGGTCGCCAAGCTGGCCGAAGCCGGCATGGTCACCCTGGGCAAGACCAACATGGACGAGTTCGCCATGGGTTCGGCCAACGAATCCAGCCACTATGGCCCAGTGAAGAACCCGTGGAACCTCGAGCACGTGCCTGGCGGCTCGTCGGGTGGCTCCGCCGCTGCCGTGGCTGCACGCCTGCTGCCGGTGACTACCGGCACCGACACCGGTGGCTCGATCCGCCAGCCGGCAGCGCTGACCAACCTCACCGGCCTCAAGCCGACCTACGGCCGCGTCTCGCGCTGGGGCATGATCGCCTACGCCTCGAGCCTCGACCAGGGCGGCCCGCTGGCGCGCACCGCCGAAGACTGCGCACTGCTGCTGCAAGGCATGGCCGGCTTCGACGCCAAGGACTCGACCAGCATCGATGAGCCGGTGCCGGACTACAGCGCCAACCTCAATGCACCGCTCGAGGGCCTGCGCATCGGCCTGCCGAAAGAATATTTCGGTGCCGGCCTCGACCCACGCATCGCCGACCTGGTCCTGGCCAGCGTCAAGGAGCTGGAGAGGCTCGGCGCAGTGGTCAAGGAAATCAGCCTGCCGAACATGCAGCACGCGATCCCCGCGTACTACGTGATCGCCCCGGCGGAAGCTTCCTCCAACCTGTCGCGTTTCGATGGCGTACGCTTCGGCTACCGCTGTGAAGACCCGAAGGACCTCACCGACCTGTACAAGCGCTCGCGTGGCGAAGGCTTCGGCACCGAGGTGCAACGGCGGATCATGGTGGGTACCTACGCGCTGTCGGCCGGTTACTATGACGCCTACTACCTGAAGGCGCAGAAGATCCGCCGCCTGATCAAGAACGACTTCATGACGGCTTTCGAGCAGGTCGACCTGATCCTTGGCCCAACCACGCCGAACCCGGCCTGGAAGCTTGGCGCCAAGAGCAGCGACCCGGTCGCCGCCTACCTGGAAGACGTCTACACCATCACTGCCAACCTGGCGGGCCTGCCGGGCCTGTCGATGCCAGCCGGCTTCGTCGAAGGCCTGCCAGTGGGCGTGCAGCTGCTGGCGCCGTATTTCCAGGAAGGCCGCCTGCTCAACGTCGCGCACCGCTACCAGCAAGTCACCGACTGGCACACCCGCGCCCCCAACGGCTTCTGAGGAATTCACACATGCAATGGGAAGTTGTGATCGGGCTGGAGATTCATACCCAGCTCGCCACCCAGTCGAAGATTTTCTCCGGCAGCGCCACCACCTTCGGTTCCGAGCCGAACACCCAGGCCAGCCTGGTCGACCTGGGCATGCCTGGCGTACTGCCGGTGCTCAACCAGGAAGCCGTGCGCATGGCCTGCATGTTCGGCCTGGCCATCGATGCCGAAATCGGCCAGCGCAACGTCTTCGCGCGCAAGAACTACTTCTACCCTGACCTGCCCAAGGGCTATCAGATCAGCCAGATGGAGCTGCCGATCGTCGGCAAGGGCCACCTGGACATCGCTCTGGAAGACGGCACCCTCAAGCGCGTCGGCATCACCCGTGCGCACCTTGAAGAAGATGCTGGCAAAAGCCTGCACGAAGACTTCAATGGCGCCACCGGGATCGACCTGAACCGCGCCGGCACGCCGCTGCTGGAGATCGTCTCCGAACCGGACATGCGCAGCGCCAAGGAAGCCGTAGCCTACGTCAAGGCGATCCATGCGCTGGTGCGCTACCTGGGCATCTGCGACGGCAACATGGCCGAAGGCTCGCTGCGTTGCGACTGCAACGTCTCGATCCGGCCGAAAGGTCAGGCCGAGTTCGGCACCCGCTGCGAGATCAAGAACGTCAACTCGTTCCGCTTCATCGAGCGCGCGATCAACAGCGAGATCCAGCGCCAGATCGACCTGATCGAAGACGGCGGCAAGGTTGTCCAGGAAACCCGCCTGTACGACCCGAACAAAGACGAAACCCGCTCCATGCGCAGCAAGGAAGAAGCTAACGACTACCGTTACTTCCCCGATCCTGACCTGCTGCCGGTGGTCATCGAGAACAGCTTCCTCGAAACCGTCCGCGCCGGCCTGCCGGAGTTGCCGCCACAAAAGGTCGAGCGCTTCCAGAGCCAGTATGGCCTGTCGGCCTACGACGCCAACGTGCTGGCCTCCAGCCGTGAACAAGCGGACTACTTCGAGCAAGTGGTGAAGATTGGTGGCGACGCCAAGCTTGCCGCCAACTGGGTCATGGTCGAGCTGGGCAGCCTGCTGAACAAGCTGGGCGTGGAGATCGACCAGGCGCCGGTCAGCGCCGAACAGCTCGGTGGCATGTTGCTGCGCATTCGTGACAACACCATCAGCGGCAAGATCGCCAAGACCGTGTTCGAGGCCATGGCGGCCGGTGAAGGCGATGCTGACAGCATCATCGAGAGCAAAGGCCTCAAGCAGGTCACCGACACCGGCGCGATCGACAAGATGCTCGACGAAGTGCTGGCGGCCAACGCCGAGCAGGTCGAACAGTACCGCGCCGCAGACGAGGCCAAGCGCGGCAAGATGTTCGGCTTCTTTGTCGGTCAGGCGATGAAAGCGTCCAAAGGCAAGGCCAACCCGGGGCAAGTGAACCAATTGCTCAAGGCCAAGCTCGAAGGGTAAGCCCAATCACGGGGCAAGCCCGCTCCCAGGTGAGCTCTACGCTCATGCGGGAGCGGGCTTGCCCCGCGATGACTCACTCAGGAGCACCACCCAGAATGCGGCGTAGCCTCAGCGCCCTGGCGCTTTTCTCCCTGCTGGCCGGCTGTGCCAGCCACGATATCGACCCTCGCGGATACGACACCAGCGGCACCGCCTCCTATTACGGCTCACGCCACCACGGCAAACGTACCGCCAGCGGCGAACCGTTCAACCAACATGGCCTGACCGCCGCCCACCGCAGCCTACCCTTCGGCAGCCGGGTACTGGTCACCAACCTGGCCAACCAGCGCAGCGTCGTGGTACGCATCAACGACCGCGGCCCACACACCCGCGGCCGATTGATCGACCTCTCCCGCGCCGCCGCAGAAAAAATCGGCATGATCCGTAGCGGAACTGCGCGAGTCCGGGTACAAGGTCTGAGCGACTGATCCGACTGGAGCCCTGACCATTTTCGACCTGGCCACCCTTCCCACTTTCAGCCTTCTGCAACTGGGCTTCGGCTTGCTATTGCTGGTGCTCGGCGCCGAACTGCTGGTGCGCGCCGCCCTGCGCCTGGCAACTCGTTTGCACGTGCGGCCACTGATCATCGGCCTGAGCCTGGTGGCGTTCGGCAGCACCGCACCGCAACTGACCGTGAGCCTGCAGGCGGCCTACCAGGGCGCGCCGGATGTGGCGGTCGGCAGCGTGATCGGCAGCAACATCTTCAACGTGCTGGTGATCCTTGGCCTCGCCGCGCTGATCATCCCTCTGCGCGTCTCGCGCCAGTTGGTGCGGCTGGATATCCCGCTGATGGTTGCCGCCAGCGCCTTGGTCTACCTGCTAGCAGCCAACGGCCAATTGGGGCGACTGGAGGGGCTGCTGTTGGTGATTGGCCTGGTCGGCTATCTGGCGATGCTCTGGCATCAATCCCGCCATTATGCCCGCACCTATCCCGCACCCGGTCCACTGCCAAGCAGTTCTGGGCGCTTCTGGACCGGCGCCGTGCTGCAGATTCTGCTCGGCCTGGGGCTGTTGAGTGTGGCTGGCCACCTGCTGCTGGAGGCTGCCGTCGAAGTCGCGACCGACCTGGGGCTGTCGGAGCGGATCATTGGCCTGACCGTGGTCGCCGTCTGCACCTCACTGCCGGAGCTGGCTGCCGCACTGATCGCCGCCCTGCGCGGCGAGCGCGAGATCGCCGTAGGTACGGTGATCGGCAGCAACCTGTTCAACCTGTTGGCGGTGCTGGGCCTCACAGCCCTGGTCACCCCCGCCCCGCTGTCGATATCGCCCAACGCGCTGGATTTCGACTTGCCGGTGATGCTCGGCGTCGCCGCCCTGAGCCTGCCAGTGTTCTATTCAGGCTACCGCGTCACCCGCGCCGAAGGGCTGGTGTTCCTCTGCCTGTACCTGGCCTACGGCCTGCACGTGGTGACCTTCACCACCGGCATGCCGCTGGCCGGGCGGCTGGAAAACCTCATGCTGTTCTATGTCCTGCCAGTGCTTGGGGTGATTCTGCTGTACACCACCCTACGTGCCTGGCGCCGCCAACACTAAGGAAAACAACATGGCCGATGCAGCAAAGACTGGCGAGCAGGTCCGCCGCCAAGTAATGGGCGACGCGTTCGTCGACCGCGCACTGAACAACGCCACCGATTTCACCCAGCCGTTGCAGGATTTCGTCAATGAACATGCCTGGGGCAGTGTCTGGTCGCGTGACGGCTTGCCGTTGAAGACCCGCAGCCTGATCACCCTGGCGGCCCTGACTGCACTGAAGTGCCCGCAAGAGCTCAAGGGGCATGTGCGTGGGGCGCTGAACAATGGCTGTACGGTGGAAGAGATTCGCGAGGCGTTGCTGCATTGCGCCGTGTATGCGGGGGTGCCTGCGGCGATTGATGCCTTCCGTGCTGCGCAGGAAGTGATCGACAGCTACGAAGGTTAAGGTGTCAGGGCCGGCCCTATCGCGGGGCAAGCCCGCTCCCACGGTACTTCTATGGGTTCACATAGGTTGCGTGGGAGCGGGCTTGCCCCGCGATAGGGCCGACGCGCTCTTCAGCCCTTGGCGGCTTGACGTTTTTTCTTCAGGTGGAACGCTGCACCCAGCACCGCAATCCACACCGGAATCAGCATCACCGAAATACGAATCGGCGGAGTCAGGTACATCACCACCAGAATCAGCACGATGAACGCCAGGCACAGGTAGTTGGTCACCGGATGCCCCCAGCTACGGTAGAACGGCGTCTCACCCGACTCGATCTTGGCCTTGCGGAACTTCAAGTGGGTAATGCTGATACTGGCCCAGTTGATCACCAGCGCCGACACCGCCAGCGCCATCAGCAGGCCGAAGGCCTCGCCTGGCATCAGGTAGTTGATCAGCACGCATAAGCCGGTGGCCGCAGCCGACACGCCCAGTGCCGTCAACGGCACACCGCGGCGGCTGACCTTGAGCAGCTGGCGTGGCGCATCGCCCTGGCTGGCCAGACCGAACAGCATACGGCTGTTGGCATACACGCAGCTGTTGTACACCGACAGCGCGGCAGTCAGTACCACCACGTTAAGGATCGTCGCCACCAGGTCGCTGTCCAGTTCATGGAAGATCATCACGAACGGACTACCGCCCTGCACCACTTTTTGCCAGGGGTACAGCGACAGCAGAATCGCCAACGCGCCGATGTAGAAAATCAGGATGCGATAGACCACCTGGTTGGTAGCCTTGGGGATGCTCACCCGTGGGTTGTCCGCTTCGGCTGCGGTAATACCGACCAGCTCCAGGCCGCCGAAGGAGAACATGATCACCGCCAGGGCCATGATCAAACCGGTGACGCCATTGGGGAAGAAACCGCCGTACTGCCACAGGTTGGCCACGCTGGCATCCGGGCCGCCATGGCCACTGGTCAGCAGCCAGGCGCCAAAGCCAATCATGCTGACAATGGCAATCACCTTGACCAGCGCGAACCAGAACTCCAGCTCGCCGTAGACCTTCACCTGGGTCAGGTTGATCAGGTTGATTGCGACGAAGAAGATCGCGGCCGTGGCCCAGGTGGGGAAATCTGGCCACCAATACTGCACGTAGATGCCCACGGCAGTCAGCTCGGCCATGCCCACCAGCACATACACCACCCAGTAGTTCCAGCCTGAGACAAAGCCGGCGAACTCGCTCCAGTACTTGTGGGCAAAATGGCTGAAGCTGCCGGCAACCGGCTCTTCGACCACCATCTCGCCGAGTTGGCGCATGATGAAGAAGGCCATCAGGCCAGCGATGGCATAGCCCAGCAAAACGGACGGACCGGCCAGCTGGATGGTCTGGGCGATGCCCAGGAACAGCCCGGTACCGATCGCCCCGCCCAGCGCGATCAGCTGGATATGGCGGTTTTTCAGCCCGCGCTGTAACCGCTCAGGCGTGTTCTGGTCTTGCATGAAGTGTCCTTTGGTCAGGAGGCAGTGTTATTGGAGTTGTTTGCAGTCAGGATCTAGATCCATCCGCCCCACTGCAAGATAAAGATGCCGATATTGGTGGTGATCGCTGCCATTAGCGTGGTGATCACGATGATCGACGCCGCCAACTCATGGTTGCCATTGGCCGCGCGCGCCATGACATAACTGGCCGCAGCCGTGGGGCTGCCGATGTACAGGAACAGGATGCCCAGCTCGGCACCGCGGAAGCCACACAGCCAGGCGCCCAAGGTGCCCACCAGCGGTAGCCAGACCATCTTCACCAGGCTGGCGTCGATGGCCAGCTTGCCACTGTCGCGCAGCGCCGCCAGCGACAAGGTGCCGCCAATGCAGATCAGCGCCAGCGGCAGGGTCATCTGCGCCAGATAGTCGCCGGAGGTCAGCAGCCAGTTGGGCAGTGGCACCTGGGCGTAGGCCATCGGAGTGGCCAGCAACACGCTGATGATCAGCGGGTTGCTGAAGATATTCTTGCAGATGCTCCATGGATCGGACTTGAGGTCCGGGCTGTACACCGCCAGCACCACCGCCGACAGCGAGTTGTACATGAGGATCACAAGGCCCGCGAGCACCGCGCCCAGCGAGATGCCGTAGTCGCCATAGAGGCTGGCGGCCAAGGCCAGCCCGATCACGCCGTTGTTGCCGCGAAATGCGCCTTGGGTATAGATACCGCGCTCAGCCAGCGGCGCCCGCCAGATAGCCAGGCCCCAGGCCATGGCGAAGCCGACCAGGGTAACGGCGATGAAATAGAGGATGACGCCGGGTTTGATCGCTGCTTGCAGGTCGGCGTGGTAGATACCGAGAAACAGCAAGGCAGGCATGCAGACGTTGAACACCAGCGAAGAGGCGACTTTGTTGAAGTTGTCGTCGATCAGGCGAATACGCTTGAGGAGTACGCCCATGAACAGCATGGCGAACACCGGTGCGGTGATGTTCAGCGTCTGGATGAGAAGGGCGAGCATTCGCGAGCGGTCCTAGGGTTGTCGTTAGGGCGCTAATGATACGCGAGCTGCGCAAGGTGCGGGCATTTGCCTGCAATAAAAGGAAATACCCTTCAGACTCAGCTGGTTTTTGTGGCGCCTGGATCGGCTTGCAGGCGGGACAAGGCCCTCTGCCAACCGATCCAAGCGCTCCACACTCAGCGGCGAACGGGGCGCTTTTGCAGCTTGCGCTGCAGCGTACGCCGGTGCATGCCCAGCGCTCGTGCGGTGGCAGAGATATTGCCCTCGTGCTCACCTAGCACGCGCTGGATGTGCTCCCACTGCAGGCGATCCACCGACATCGGGTTCTCCGGCACCAGCGAATCCAGGTCGGCATGCTCAGACAGCAACGCCGCCAGCACATCATCGGCATCGGCCGGCTTGCACAGGTAGTTGCAGGCGCCGCGCTTGATCGCCTCGACTGCCGTGGCGATGCTCGAGTAACCGGTGAGGATCACCACGCGCATTTCCGGATCCATCTCCAGCAGCTTGGGCAGCAGCACCAGCCCTGAGTCGCCGTCCATCTTCAGGTCCAGGGCGGCGTAGTCCGGCAGGTCGTTCTGGGCCAGGAGCAAGCCCTCCTCAGCGGAGGATGCGGTGCTCACGCGGAACCCGCGGCGGCTCATGGCACGGGACATGACCCGAGTGAAGGTGGCGTCATCGTCTACCAGCAACAAATGCGGCAGCTCTTCGCCTTCAACCTGAATTTCATCGCTCATCGTTCATCTCCTCGCTTGCCATAGGGCAGGCGCAGCTCGGTAAGGGTGCCGCCCTGCTCATGACTATAGAGTTTCACCGAGCCGCCCGCACGGGTAACGCTGGCCTTGCTCAGGAACAGGCCAAGGCCGAAGCCCTTGCCCTTGGTGGTAAAGAAGGGTTTGCCGATTGCCTCGGCAATGGCCGGGGGAATCCCCGGGCCATGGTCGCGGATGCTGATAATGATGTCCTGGTCGTCCCAGTCCAGACGCACTTCCAGGTCATCCGGGCAGGCATCGGCAGCATTGTTCAACAGGTTCAACAGGGCCTGGGTGAGGTCCGGCGGCGGCGTCAGCTGCGGGACCTGGCCATCTTGCAAGCGCTGGAAGCGGTAGCTGGCTTCCGGACGCATCAGGTGCCAGCGGTTGAGTGCTTCGTCCAGCCAGGCAGTGACATCTTGCTTGACGATGGCCATGCGCCGATTGGCCTCGGCGGCGCGCACCAGTTGTTGCAGGGTCTGCTTGCACAGCTTGACCTGGTCCTGCAGCACGGCGAGGTCTTCCTGCAACTGGGCGTCGTGGTGATCCTGGCGCATCTCGTTGAGCAGCACGCTCATGGTCGACAGCGGCGTACCCAACTCGTGGGCAGCACCGGCCGCCTGGGTGGCGACCGCCAGCAGTTGCTCGTCTCGCAGGCTTTCTTCGCGGCGCTCACTGCGCAGTTGCTCCTGGCGGCGCAGCTCCTCGGCCATGCGCGCGGCAAAGAAGGTGATCACCGCGGCGGCCAGGGCGATGCTCAGCCACATGCCATAGACCTGCATCTTGTCGCGCGCCAGCGGCAAGGTTTCCAGCGGGTAGAACTGCACCAGCAACAGGCTGTAGGCCGCCAGGGCGAGGCCGGAAAGCACCAGCGAGTAGATCCACGGCAAGGTCACCGCAGCGATCGCCAGCGGCACCAGGTAATAGGACACGAACGGGTTGGTCGAGCCACCGGAGTAGTACAACAAGACACTGTGGATAAATAAGTCGCAGGCCAGCTGGAAGGCGTACTCAAGCTCGGTGACCGGCAACGACAGGCGCAAGCGCAAGGCGGTGAAGGCACACAGCAGCGAAGACAGGGCGAGCGTTACCACCAGCGACAGCCAGGGCAGCGGTAGCAGTTCGGTCCAGTAGGCAACGCCTACCGAGCCTGCTTGAGCGGCCAGGACCAGTACGCGAATGACGGTCAGGCGCCAGAGGTTCTGACGGGTAGCGGACAGCGGTTGTGCGGCAGCGAGCATGAGCTCTCCTGATGAGTGCTCCAGGAAAATCGGCTGGAGTATACCGAAGCCGGGCCCCTCGCTGCAGTGATGCGGCAAAGCGCCACACTTTGTCACAGGTTGATGATGGCATTTGTGAACCCACTACACTGTTGCCGGTCTGATGGGCCATGCGTGGAATGGAACGCCAATCCCCACGCCTTCAATTCGCCAAGGAGTCACTCATGCAAATCCCTCGTCGCGGCACTGCCCTGATTCTGTCCTGCGGCCTGCTGGCCAGTCTGCCTGCATTGGCAGCCGATGAGCCACGTTACAACCAGGTGTCGCTGCGCGCTGAAGTGAGCAAGGAGGTTGCCCGCGACCTGATGGTCGTGACCCTGTACAGCGAAGCCCAGAACAGCGACCCGGGCAAGCTGGCCAAGGAGATCACCGAGACCATGAACAAGGCCGTGCAACAGGCCCGCCAGGTCAAGGAAGTGAAGATCAGCCAGGGCAGCCGCAACAGCTACCCGGTGTATGACAGCAAAGGCCAGAAGATCACCGGCTGGCGCGAACGCGCCGAGCTGCGCCTGGAAAGCGCCGACTTCCCAGCCCTGTCCAAACTCACCGGCGAGTTGCTGCAAGAGCTGAAGATGGGCGGCATGGACTTCTCCATTGCGCCGAACACCCGCAAGACCAGCGAGGACGAGCTGCTCAAGGATGCAGTCAACGCTTTCAAGGCTCGCGCACAACTGGCCACCGAAGCGCTTGGCGGCAAGGGCTATAAAGTGGTCAACCTGAACCTCAATAGCAGCGGCTATCCCCGCCCTTACCTGCGCAGCGCACCGATGGCGATGAAAGCGATGGGAGCTGACGAGGCGGCGCCGGCACCGGATATTGAAGCCGGTACCAGTGAAGTCAGCATGAATGCCGATGGCTTGATCGAAGTGCAGATGCCTTGATCGGCTGAGTCTTGGGTATTTTTTGGGCTGCTGTGCAGCCCTTCGCGGGTAAACCCGCTCCCACAAGGTTAGCGCTGTTCTGAAGAGAAGTGCTGAACCCTGGGGGAGCGGCTTGTTAAGGCACCTTCCCTAAAGCAATGGTCGCAAAGGGCCTGCTTACAGAGTTTTAAGATCCTTCCTACGCACCTTTAGGGTGCATCCCTATTGCATTCTGCCCTCGAAATATTCGGCAAAATGCCAGCATTTCCCCCTCGCAAACGATCAACTTCGGCGAAACTTACATCAATGCGACATTGATGTACGCCCGTACCACTTTTTTGACGCCAGCTATCCTTCATGGTGTTGCATTGGGAACACCCCCTGCATAAGTATCCGCAGGTCGGCTCACGAGGCCACCTCAAATCCAAAAATGACAACAATGAGGCCACCATGCTCAAACACGCAGTCATTCCGTTCCTGGTCGGCGCAGGCTTGCTTGCCAGCGCACCGTCCGCCCTCGCTGCAAGCAACCTGGTGTTCTGCTCCGAAGGCAGCCCAGCCGGTTTCGACCCAGGGCAGTACACCACCGGAACCGACTTCGACGCCTCGGCCGAGACCGTGTTCAACCGCTTGACTCAGTTCGAACGCGGTGGCACTGCGGTGATCCCGGGGTTGGCCACTAAGTGGGATGTCTCCGACGACGGCAAGACCTACACCTTCCACCTGCGTGAAGGGGTCAAGTTCCACACTACCGATTACTTCAAGCCCAGCCGGCCATTCAATGCCGACGACGTGCTATTCACCTTCAATCGCATGCTCGACAAGAACGACCCGTTCCGCAAAGCCTACCCCACCGAATTCCCGTACTTCACCGACATGGGCATGGACAGCAACATCGCCAAGGTCGAGAAAGTCGATGAGCACACCGTGCGTTTCAACCTCAATCAGGTTGACGCAGCGTTCATTCAGAACCTGGCCATGAGCTTCGCCTCGATCCAGTCGGCCGAGTATGCCGCCCAGTTGCTCAAGGAAGGCAAGGCCGCCGAGATCAACCAGAAGCCGATCGGCACCGGCCCGTTCGTGTTCAGCAAGTACCAGAAAGACGCGCAGATTCGCTTCAAGGGCAACAAGGACTACTGGAAGCCTGAGGACGTGAAGATCGACAACCTGATCTTCGCCATCACCACCGACGCCTCGGTGCGCATGCAAAAACTCAAGAAGAACGAGTGCCAGGTCACCCTGTTCCCGCGCCCTGCCGATATCGAGCCGCTCAAGGCCGACAAAAAGCTGCAAATGCCGCAACAGGCCGGCTTTAACCTCGGCTACATCGCCTACAACGTGATGGACCAGATCAAGGGCAGCAACCAGCCCAACCCGATGGCCCAGCTCAAGGTGCGTGAAGCGCTGGACATGGCGGTCAACAAACAGCAGATCATCGATTCGGTCTACCAGGGCGCCGGCCAGTTGGCAGTCAACGCCATGCCGCCGACCCAGTGGTCCTACGACACCAGCATCAAGGACGCCAAGTACGACCCGGAAAAAGCCAAGCAGCTGCTCAAGGAGGCTGGGGTCAAGGAAGGCACCGAGATCACCCTGTGGGCCATGCCAGTCCAGCGCCCATACAACCCCAACGCCAAGTTGATGGCCGAGATGCTGCAATCGGACTGGGCCAAGATCGGCATCAAGGCCAAGATCGTCAGCTATGAGTGGGGCGAGTACATCAAGCGCTCCAAGGGTGGCGAGCAAGGCGCCATGCTGATCGGCTGGAGCGGTGACAACGGTGACCCGGACAACTGGCTGGGCACCCTCTACGGCTGCGATGCGATCGACGGCAACAACTTCTCCAAGTGGTGCTACAAACCCTACGACGACCTGATCAAGCAGGCCAAGGCCACCTCCGACCAGGCCAAGCGCACCGAGCTGTACAAGCAAGCGCAGCACATCCTCAAGGAGCAGGTGCCGATCACCCCGATCGCCCACTCCACCGTGTACCAGCCCATGAGCGCCAAGGTTAAGGACTTCAAGATCAGCCCCTTCGCCTTGAACGCCTTCTACGGCGTGAGCGTGGAGAAATAGACCCGCCTGCCCATCTTGCCTGAACGGCGTGATGGGCTCGGGCTGCCGATAGTTCATCAGACGCTTCGTCGCGAGCTATCGGAAATTTCCCGCAGTACTAAGCGAATTCGCAACCTGTCATCCCCTTCCTGACGGCCGTACCGTCAGGAACGGGTTTCTGTTGCCGTCATTCATCGCTGCTGCAGCTGACATCGATCAGGAAAAGGACTTGCCATGCGCCAGATTCTGCTGTGTTCCGTTGTGCTTGGCCTGGGCTTACTGACCCAGGCCCCAATCAGCCAGGCCAACAACCTGGTGTTCTGCTCCGAAGGTAGCCCGGCCGGTTTCGACACCGCCCAATACACCAGCGCCACCGACAACGATGCCGCCGAGCCGATCTATAACCGCCTGGTCGAATTCGAGCGCGGCGCCACTGCGGTGCAGCCAGCCCTTGCCGAGAAATGGCAGGTCTCGGCTGACGGCCTGCAATACACCTTCCACCTGCGCCCTGGGGTGAAATTCCACAGCAACCAGACATTCACGCCGACGCGCGACTTCAATGCCGACGACGTGCTATTCACCTTCCAGCGCATGCTCGACAAGCAGCAACCCTTGCGCAAAGCCTACCCCACCGAGTTTCCGTACTTCGTCAGCATGGGGCTGGACAAGACCATCGCCAAGGTCGAAAAAACCGATCCAATGACCGTGGTATTCACCCTCAACAACGTCGACGCCGCGTTCATCCAGAACCTGGCAATGAGCTTCGCCGCGATTCTCTCCGCCGAGTACGCCGACCATCTGCTGGCGGCGGGCAAACCCAGCGACATCAATCAAAAACCGATTGGCACCGGCCCCTTCGTATTCCAGCGTTACCAGAAGGACTCGCAGATCCGCTACAAGGGCAACCAGGACTACTGGAAGCCCGAGGACGTAAAGATCGACAACCTGATCTTCTCGATCAACATCGACCCATCGGTGCGCATCCAGAAGCTGCGGCGCAATGAATGCCAGGTGACCCTGCACCCGCGCCCCGCTGATCTGCCCAAGCTCAAGACAGACAAGCAACTGCAGGTGCTGAGCAAGCCAGGCTTCAACCTCGGCTACATCGCCTACAACACCCGCCATGCGCCGTTCGACCAGCTGCAGGTGCGCCAGGCGATGGACATGGCAGTGAACAAGCCAGCGATCATCCAGGCGGTGTACCAGGACGCCGGGCAACTGGCGGTCAATGCCATGCCGCCGACCCAGTGGTCCTATGACGACACCCTCAGGGACCAACCCTACGACCCCGAGAAAGCCAAGGCGCTGCTCAAACAGGCTGGGGTCAAGGAAGGCACCGAGATCACCCTCTGGGCGATGCCGGTACAACGCCCCTACAACCCCAACGCCAAGCTGATGGCCGAGATGCTCCAGGCCGACTGGAGCAAGCTCGGCTTCAAGGTGCGCATCGTCAGCTACGAGTGGGGCGAGTACCTCAAGCGCATGAAAAGTGGCGAGCACGACATCGCCCTGATCGGCTGGACCGGTGACAACGGCGACCCGGACAACTGGCTGGGCACCCTCTATAGCTGCGGCGCGATTGGCAGCAACAACTACTCGCTGTGGTGCGATCAGCAGTACGACCAGTTGGTCCAGCAGGCCAAGCAGGTCACCGACCGCGAACAGCGCAGCGCGCTTTACCAGCAGGCCCAGCAGCGGCTCAAGCAACAGGTACCGATTACCCCGGTGGCGCATTCCACGGTCAACCAGCCGATCAGCGCCAAGGTGCACGACTTCAAGGTCAGCCCGTTTGGACGCAATGCGTTTTCCGGTGTGAGCGTCGACTGATTTGGCAGTCGGTGCCGGCCTCATCGCGGGGCAAGCCCGCTCCCACGCACCTCGCGTGCTGCGTGGGAGCGGGCTTGCCCCGCGATGAGGCCGGCACCGAATCCTTGCCCCCCGAACTTGCCCGGCCACCCCGCGGCAACCCCTGCACCACCGCAACAGCGCCTGCTCACAAGGCAGGTCGATAACTAAAAAAATGAAAGGGAGCTTTCACCTTGAGACCCATTATCCCCACCGCACTAGCCCTGGCGGTCAGCGCCTTCAGCGCCCTCACCCAGGCCGAACCGGCCAGCCAGGCGTTCTTCCCGCTGAGCCTCAAAGCGTCCAGCGAACAAGCCGAGGCAAGCGGCTTCTTCGAGGGCCAGAGCCTGACCGGCAGCACCCGCAACTGGTACGCCCGCGAACGCGCCACCCGCGCACCGCTGTGGCAGTACAGCAAGAGCGACGGCAGCCGCCACGACACCCACAGCCGCGACAACTGGGTGCAGGGCACCATCCTCAACTACAGCTCGGGCTTCACCCAAGGCACCGTGGGCTTCGCCACTGAAGTCGCGGCCTACAACGCCATCGCCCTGGAACGCGGCCGCGCCGCCATCGCCGGGCCCAACAACCGTACCCTGACCCACAGCGACGGCGACCCGGTGGGCCAATGGAGCAAGGCGGGCCTGGCCAATATCAAGGCACGCATTTCCAATACCACCCTGACCGTCGGCCGCCAGTCGCTCGACACGCCGATGATCGCCTACATCGGCAACCGCGCCCTGCCCTCGAGCTTCCAAGGTGTGAGCCTGCACAGTGCCGAATTCGACAACCTGTCGTTCGACCTGGGCAGCTTCGACCGGGTCTCGCCGCGCACCGAGCAGAGCCTGAGCAAATTCCGCACCGAGTACGGCGCCGCCGGGGTAGAGACCGACCGCGCCAGCACGGCCGGGGTCAACTACCAACCGTTCAAGAGCCTGACCACCAGCCTGTATGCCACCAAGGTCGACGACTTCTGGAACCAGTACTACTTCGGCGCCAACCACGTGCTTGGCGACAGCGCGGTACTGAGCCTGACCACGGGTCTTAACTACTACAAGACCGTGGATGAAGGCAGCAAGAAGATGGGCGAAATCGACAACGACACCTACAGTCTGTCGTTCGGTCTGACCCACCAGGCGCACACCCTCACCGCCTCCTGGCAGCAAGTGAACGGCAACGAGTATTTCGATTACCTGCACGAGACCAACGGCATCTACCTGGCCAACTCGCTGCTGTCGGACTTCAACGGCCCCAACGAGAAATCGCTGCAGCTCTCCTACGTGCTGAACATGGCGCCTTACGGCGTGCCAGGGCTCAAGTTCAACCTGTACAACGCTCGTGGCTGGGGCATCGACGGCACTCACTACCGCGGCAATGCCTACAATGTGCGCGGCATGGACGGCGAGACCCACTATGAGTGGGGCATCGGCACCAGCTACGCGGTGCAGAGTGGGCCGCTGAAAGACACCAGCATCCGCGCCACCTACACCGCGCACCGGGCGAGCAAGGCCCAGGCCGACGGTAGCCTGGACGAGCTGCGTATCGTCACCACCATTCCGTTCAACATCCTCTGACCGTTGACGCCATGGCTCGCAACAGGCGGGCCGTGGCGGCTACGCTGGAATCATCACTGCAGGGAGGTTCCATGAGATCTCTACCGCTACGCGCTGCCCTGGCAGCGGTCATTCTCGGCGCCGCCAGTAACCTGGCCGCCAAGCCACTGGTGGTGTGCACCGAGGCCAGCCCGGAAGGCTTTGACATCGTCCAGTACACCACCGCGGTCACCGCCGATGCCTCGGCCGAGACCGTGTTCAACCGTCTGGTCGATTTCAAGCCGGGCACTACCGATATCCAGCCGGCCCTGGCCGAACGCTGGGAGGTCAGCGACGACGGCCTGACCTATACCTTCCACCTGCGCCAAGGGGTGAAATTCCACACCACCGACTACTTCAAGCCAACTCGCGACTTCAATGCCGACGACGTGCTGTGGAGCATTCGCCGCCAGCTCGATCCAAACCATCCGTGGCACGACAAGACCAGCGTCGGCTACCCGTATTTTGAAAGCATGGCCTTCAAGGACCTGCTCAAGTCGGTGGAAAAGACCGACGCGCACACCGTGGTGTTCACCCTTAACCGCCCCGAGGCGCCGTTCCTGCGCGACATGGCCATGGCCTTCACCTCGATCTACTCCGCCGAATATGGCGACCAGTTGCTCAAGGCCGACAGAACCGGCGAGCTCAACAGCAAGCCGATCGGTACCGGCCCGTTCATCTTCCAACGCTACAACAAGGACGCCCAGGTACGCTTCAAGCCCAACCCTGAGTACTTTCGCGGCAAGCCCCCGGCCGATGCACTGATCTTCGCCATCGCCACTGACAGCAACGTGCGCCTGCAAAAGCTGCGCGCCAACGAATGCCAGGTGGCGCTCTATCCCAAGCCTGACGATGTGCCTTCGATCAAGACCGACCCGAAACTCAAGGTCGCCGAAATGGAAGCCCTGGTGACCGGCTACATCGCCCTCAATACCGAGCACAAGTACCTGCGCGATGTGCGCGTGCGCAAGGCCATCGACATGGCCTTCGACCGCCAGACCCATGTCGATCAGTTGTTTGGCAAAGGCAATGCGCTGGTCGGGGTCAATCCCTACCCACCGACCATGATCGGCTTCAATAGCGACAACAAGAATCCACCCCGCGACCTGGATAAAGCCCGCGCCCTGCTCAAGGAGGCTGGCGTTCCAGAAGGCACGGTGCTGACCCTGTTCACCCGCAATGGCGGCGGCCCGACCAACCCCAACCCACGGCTGTCGGCCGAGATGCTCCAGGCCGACCTGGCCAAGATCGGTATCAAGCTCGACATCCGCGTGATGGAGTGGGCCGAGATGCTGCGCCGGGCCAAGAATGGCGAGGCGGACATGGTTTCCACCGGTTGGGCCGGCGACAACGGCGACCCGGACAACTTCCTCAGCCCCCTGCTCAGCTGCGATGCGGCCAAAAGCGGCGAGAACTATGCGCGCTGGTGCAACCCTAAGTTTCAACAGCTGATTACCCGCGCCCGTGAAGTGATCGACAACGATGAGCGCGCAAGCCTCTATTTCAAGGCCTTGGCGGTGTACGATGAGGACCAGCCTTGGATCAGCATGGCTCATCCGAAGATGTTCACCGCCATGCGTGAGAACGTGGAGGGTTATCACATCAACCCTCTGACCAATAACAACTTCGCCACTACCCGGGTGAAGTAGAACAATAACGACCGCCGGCAACCCACACGGGCACCGGCGGCATGCTCTAACCGGCTGGCAATCCCAGTCTGATGAGGTAACCCAGACAATGTTGAGTTTTATTGCCCGGCGCCTAGGCCTGCTGATTCCGACGTTTTTCGGCATCACCTTGCTGACCTTTGCGCTCATACGCCTGATCCCCGGCGACCCGGTGGAAGTGATGATGGGCGAGCGCAGGGTCGACCCCGAGATGCATGCCCAGGCCATGGAGCGCCTGGGCCTGAACAAGCCGCTGCCAGCCCAGTACCTGGACTACGTCGGCAAGCTGGCCCAGGGCGACCTGGGCGAGTCGCTGCGCACCCGTGAAAGCGTGTGGAACGAGTTCACCACGCTGTTCCCCGCCACCCTCGAACTGGCTTTCGCCGCCCTGCTGTTCGCCGGCATCGTCGGCCTGCTGGCCGGGGTGATCGCCGCGCTCAAGCGCGGCTCGCTGTTCGACCATGGGGTGATGGGCATTTCGCTGGCCGGCTACTCGATGCCGATCTTCTGGTGGGGCCTGATCCTGATCATGTTCTTCTCCGTGAGCCTGGGCTGGACGCCCGTGTCGGGGCGGATCGACCTGCTCTACGACATCGAGCCGAAGACCGGCTTCATGCTCATCGACACCCTGCTCAGCGATGAGCAAGGCGCGTTCAAGGACGCGGTGATGCACCTGATCCTGCCGGCCATCGTGCTCGGCACCATTCCGCTGGCGGTGATCGCCCGCATGACCCGCTCGTCGATGCTCGAAGTGCTGCGCGAGGATTACATCCGCACCGCGCGCGCCAAAGGCCTGTCGCCAGCCCGCGTGGTGTTCGTGCATGGCCTGCGCAACGCATTGATCCCGGTACTCACCGTATTCGGCCTGCAAGTCGGCACCTTGCTGGCCGGCGCGGTACTCACCGAAACCATCTTCTCCTGGCCGGGCATCGGTAAATGGCTGATCGAAGCCATCGGCGCCCGTGACTACCCCGTGGTCCAGAACGGCATCCTGTTGATCGCCTGCCTGGTAATCCTGGTCAACTTCGTCGTGGATATCCTCTACGGCCTGGCCAACCCACGCATCCGTCATCAGCGCTGAGGCCTCGTCATGACTAGCCCGATTCCAAACTCCGTGACCCCGCCCAGCCCGGTCGACCAGAGCCTGCTCTACCCCTCGCCGTACAAAGAATTCTGGCAGGCGTTCTCGCGCAACAAAGGCGCGGTGGCGGGCCTGGCGTTCATGTGCCTGGTGGTGTTCTGCGCACTGTTTGCGCCATGGGTGGCTCCGCACAATCCCAGCGAGCAGTACCGCGACTTCTTGCTGACCCCGCCGGTATGGCTCGAAGGCGGCACCTGGCAATTTATCCTCGGCACCGACGAGCTGGGCCGCGACCTGCTTTCACGGTTGATCCAGGGCGCACGGCTGTCGCTGCTGATCGGCCTGTCGTCGGTGGTGATGTCGTTGATTCCGGGGATCTTCCTCGGCCTGCTTGGCGGGTTCTTCCCGCGTATCCTCGGCCCGTCGATCATGCGCCTGATGGACGTCATGCTGGCGCTGCCGTCGCTGCTGCTGGCAGTGGCGATCGTCGCCATCCTCGGCCCTGGGCTGATCAACACGGTGATCGCCATCGCCATCGTCTCGCTGCCGTCCTACGTGCGCCTGACCCGCGCCGCGGTGATGGGTGAGCTCAACCGCGACTATGTCACCGCCGCCCGCCTGGCCGGCGCCAGCTTGCCGCGCCTGATGTTCATCACCGTGCTGCCCAACTGCATGGCGCCGCTGATCGTACAGGCGACCTTGAGCTTCTCCTCGGCGATTCTCGACGCCGCCGCGCTGGGCTTCCTTGGCCTTGGCGTGCAACCGCCTACCCCTGAGTGGGGCACCATGCTGGCCTCGGCCCGCGACTACATCGAACGCGCCTGGTGGGTGGTGAGCCTGCCAGGCCTGACCATTTTGCTCAGTGTGCTGGCAATCAACCTGATGGGCGACGGGCTGCGCGATGCGCTGGACCCGAAACTCAAGAACGCCGCCTGAGGAGAACGCCATGTCACTGTTGCAGATCAACAATCTCAATGTGCGCTTCGGCGACGCCGATGCCGTACCGGTCGTGGACGGCCTGGACCTGGCGGTGGACGCTGGCGAGATCGTCGCCATCGTCGGCGAATCCGGCTCAGGCAAATCGGTGACCATGATGGCCCTAATGGGCCTGATCGACGCCCCGGGGCGGATCACCGCCGATGCCATGACCTTCGCTGGCATCGACATGCTCAAGCTCAGCGGCCGTCAGCGGCGCAAAGTGGTCGGCAAGGACATCGCCATGGTTTTCCAAGACCCGATGACCGCGCTCAACCCTAGCTACACCGTAGGCTTCCAGATCGAAGAAGTGCTGCGCCAACACCTGGGCCTGAAGGGCAAGGCGGCGCGCCAACGGGCTCTCGAATTGCTCAAGAAAGTCGAGATCCCTGCCGCCGAAAGCCGCCTGGACGCCTATCCGCATCAGCTCTCCGGCGGCATGAGCCAGCGCGTGGCAATCGCCATGGCCATCGCTGGCGAGCCTAAGCTGCTGATCGCCGACGAACCGACCACCGCGCTGGATGTGACCATCCAGGCGCAGATCATGGAGCTGCTGGTCAACCTGCAGAAAGAACGCAACATGGCCCTGATCCTGATCACCCACGACCTCGCCGTGGTCGCCGAAACGGCCAGGCGCGTGTGCGTGATGTACGCCGGCCAAGCGGTAGAGGTCGGTCAGGTACCGGAGCTGTTCGACATCCCTGCCCACCCCTACAGCGAGGCGTTGCTGGCGGCCATTCCCGAGCACAGTATCGGCGCCGAGCGTCTGGCCACCTTGCCCGGTATCGTCCCCGGCCGTTATGACCGCCCGCAAGGTTGCCTGCTGTCGCCGCGCTGCCCTTATGTGCAGGACAACTGCCGACGCCAACGCCCGCCCCTTGCCCCGCAAGCGCATAGCCTGGCGCGTTGCTTCTATCCGCTGAACCAGGAGGTGGCGTGATGACCGCCGTGCTTACCGCCCGTGACCTGACCCGCCATTACGAAGTGTCCCGCGGCCTGTTCAAAGGCCACGCCCTGGTACGCGCGCTCAATGGCGTGTCGTTCGAGCTGGAGGCTGGCAAGACCCTCGCCGTAGTGGGCGAGTCCGGTTGTGGCAAGTCGACCTTGGCCCGCGCACTGACCTTGATCGAAGAGCCCACCGCAGGTTCGCTGCAGATCGCCGGCACCGAAGTCAACGGCGCCAGCAAGGCCGAGCGCAAGCAACTGCGCCGCGACGTGCAGATGGTCTTCCAGAGCCCATACGCCTCGCTCAACCCGCGGCAGAAGATCGGCGACCAGTTGGCCGAGCCGCTGCTGATCAACACGTCGCTGAGCAAGGCCGAGCGCCGTGAACGGGTGCAGGCGATGATGCAGCAGGTGGGTCTGCGTCCTGAGCATTACCAGCGTTATCCGCATATGTTCTCCGGTGGCCAGCGCCAGCGGATCGCCCTGGCGCGGGCGATGATGTTGCAGCCCAAGGTGCTGGTGGCCGATGAGCCGACCTCGGCGCTGGATGTGTCGATCCAGGCGCAAGTGCTAAACCTGTTCATGGACCTGCAAAAACAGTTCAACACCGCCTACGTGTTCATCTCGCACAACTTGGCGGTGGTGCGGCATGTGGCCGATCAGGTGTTGGTGATGTACTTAGGAAGGCCAGCGGAGATGGGGCCGAAGGAAGATATCTATGAGAAACCGCTGCATCCGTATACCCAGGCCTTGCTGTCGGCGACGCCGGCGATTCATCCCGATCCGTTGAAGCCGAAGATTCGCATCACCGGGGAGCTGCCTAACCCGCTCAATCCGCCGGATGGCTGTGCGTTTCACAAGCGTTGCCCGTATGCCACGGAGCGCTGTGGCAAGGAAGTGCCGGCGTTTCGCCAGGTAGGGACGCGGCAGGTGGCGTGTCATTATGCAGAGCAGTTTCTTTAGATTGGCGTGATGCTGTTTGGGGCCGCAAGGCGGCCCCAAAATCTTCAATGCATAAAGATCGCGATCAGAATGATCACCGGAATCGGTACCCCAAGCATCCACAGCAATATAGAGCGCATGATGTTTCTCCTCGAACGTTAACCCTTAGCGAATCGGCGCAGTCCCAGCAGTAACCGCACGTCGTTCGCCATACCCCAGCCCATCCTCGTCGATCCAGCGCGCTTGATCGCGCTGACGACCACCGAACAGTGCAGCGAAGCTTGCGAAAAACGCACCGCACAGCAGCGCAATGAAGGTCCACAGGGCCGTCCACGCCGCCACCTTGGCCGCCGTGTCAGCCGCTTGCTGAGCGGCAACCTTGGCTTTTTGTGCATCCTCCTGAACCTGGGCATAGACCTGATCGACCCGTGCCTCGGCCTCGGCCTGGGTCAAGCGGGTACGCTGCGCCACCAACTGCGCCAGATAGGTCCGGTCAGCCGGATCCATCGCCCCGCCATTGCTCAGGGCGCGGGTGACAATTCGCCCTGCCACCGCATTGGCCGCATCTTCGCTGACGGCCGCAGGGCCCTCGCTGCGGAACAGGCCATCGACGTAGTAACCCATCGGATCGACATCCGGCCCGTCGGCATCCTTGGCAACCGCCGCAGTCGACGCGCCAGCCACTCCACCCACCGCAGCGGCACCCGCCTGGGCACCGGCACTGGCAACATTGCCAGCGGTGGCCACGATCAACGTGGCAGCGACTAAGGTAGCGACCGCCCAGGCCAACAGCCCATGGGCGGTATCGCGGAAATACACCTCGTCACCGTGCAAGTTCGCCCACCTCACCCGCAGCCGCCCAGCGATGTAGCCACCGGCACCCGAGGCGATAATCTGTGTGACCAGCAGCCAGACGATGGTGGAAATACCCAGCGCCTTGGCACTGGCACCCTCATGGGCCCAGGGGGAAGACGCAGCGAACCCCAGGCCTGCGCCGAGGATCATCAGGATCAATGACAAGGCAGCCGCCGCAGCGGCACCCGCGAAGATCGCCGCCCAGGACACACCCGAGCGGTTCGGGCCCTCGGCGACGGTGGTTGGCAGATCGGCAGTGGTAATCATGATTCAGCGCCTTTTGTGGTGAGCAACGATTCCATGTGCTTTGCACTTAGGGCGGTGCAGGCGCTGTGCCAACTGTGTCAAAAAATTACACTCCAACAAATCAATGGGTTAGCCGGATCGGGCTGGTCAGGATCGTGCAAAACACCCGGATTGGCGCTTTGAGCTCAGGGTTTTATGCAAGGTCCAGCGCACGCATCGCGGGGCAAGCCCGCTCCCACCAGGCCCCTGATACAGTGACAAAATGTGCGGGAGCGGGCTTGCCCCGCGATGATCCCACCGGCACCATCACTTGCATGATCCCGAGCCCAATCCCCGACGGCCCTGAGCAAACGCCGATCACCGCCGCAACGGTCCTGCGCTACCACCTCTGCTGGAAGCACCGCGATCTCGATGGGGTGATGGCGCTGTACCACCCAGACGTCGAGTACCATGACTTTTTCCAGAATCGCGTGCTCAACTACCAGGCGCTACGCGACTACGTGCGCGTGTGCCTGCCCCACGAAGCCGGCGAGGACATCGTCCATAGCGATCGCATCCGCGTCGATGGCTGTACCGCGTTCATCCAGTACCAGGTCACCGTGCAAGGCGGCGATGGCCCGGCCGCGTTCCAGTCCAGCGAAGCGATCACGGTCAAGGACGGCTTGATCTGGCGGGTCAACGAGTACGCTACCCTGGTGCGCCAGAGCACGCAGGGGCTCAGCGGCGCCAGCTCGCGGCCGGCTACCAGCCGCCTGGGCTTGTCGCCCAGGCAACTGAGCACCATGGCTCAGGACCTTGAGCACTATTTCCAGCGCCAGCGCCCCTATCTGGACCCCGAACTGGACTTGCAGCGAGTTGCCAAAGAGAGCGGCTACAGCCGCAACCAGATCTCCTACCTGCTCAACCAAGTACTCGGCCAGAGCTTCTATCGCTACGTCAACCAAGCCCGCCTGCAACACCTGCTGGCCGGGCTGGACGATGACAGCGTCGCCTCGACCATGGACGAGCTGGCCTTCAGCGCCGGTTTCAACTCGCTGTCGGCCTTCTACAAAGCCTTTCGCGAACACACCGGTCTTTCGCCCAAGGCCTATGTGAAGCAAGTTTCCCTGCGTGCACGCACGTAAGACAGCCACCGCCACAGGCCCCTAGGATCGGTCACAGACCTTACCGATGTGGAGCCGCACCTGATGCAACCCTGGCGCACGATCAGCCTTTGGATGGACCAGCTCGACGAGCCCCTCAGCGCACGCCCCGCCCTGCGCGAAGACCTCGACCTCGACGTGTGCATCATCGGTGCTGGCTACACCGGGCTGTGGACCGCCTATTACCTCAAGCGCCAGGCACCGCAACTGAAGACCGCCATCGTCGAAGCCAATATCGCCGGCTTCGGCGCCTCCGGGCGCAACGGCGGCTGGCTGATGGGCAACCTGCTGGGGGAAGATCGCCTGCTGGCCACCCTTTCGCCGCAACAACGGCGCGCCAGCATCGACTTGCTGCATGGCATTCCCGATGAAGTCGACAGCGTGCTCCAGCGCGAAGGCATCGACTGCGACTATCGCAAAGGCGGCGTGCTGTATTGCGCCGCGCGCTACCCCGAGCAGGAGCGCAGCCTGCGCGCCTACCTCGACGACCTCTATCGCCAAGGCATGACCGAAGATGACTACCGCTGGCTGCGCCCCGAGCAGCTGGATGGGCAGCTGCGCGTGAGCAACGCCTACGGCGCGATCTTCAGCCCGCATACCGCCACCATTCAGCCAGCCAAGCTGGTGCGCGGCCTGGCCCGGGTAGTCGAGAGCATGGGTGTGACAATCTACGAGAACACCCCCGCCAATGACTTTCAGCCCGGCGAAGTGCGCACGCCGCTGGCCAAGGTGCGCGCCCACTGGGTGGTGCCGGCTGTGGAAGGCTACGCCGCCAGCCTACCGCCGCTGGGTAAGCATCAATTGCCGGTGCAGAGCCTGCTGGTGGCCACCGAGCCGCTGCCTGAATCGACTTGGGAACAGATCGGCCTGGCTCAAGGGCAAGCCTTCAGCGAGAGCAGCCGCCAGGTCACCTACGGCCAGCGCACCGCCGATAACCGCCTGGTGTTCGGCGCACGCGGCGGTTATCGCTTCGGCGGTCGCCTGCGCGAGAACTTCAACCTTGAAGACAACGAGGTCGAGCTGCGCCGTTATCTGTTCGGCGAACTGTTCCCGCAACTCAAGCACGTGCGCATCACCCACTCCTGGGGCGGCAATCTCGGCATGGCACGGCGGTTCCGCCCGCACATGCTTTGCGACCGTCAGCGCGGCATTGCCCTGGCCGGCGGCTATGGCGGTGAAGGCGTCGGCGCTACCAACCTCGGCGGGCGCACCCTGGCGGCGTTGATTCTCGGCCAACACAACGCACTCACCGCCCAGCCCTGGGTGCACGACAACCGCCCAGTGTCGAGCCTGGCCAGCTGGCCGCCCGAACCGTGCCGCTGGCTGGGCTACAACGCGATCATCAAGAGTTTCGTCCACGAGGACAGGACCCTCGCCAACCCTGCCAGCGCGCCGTGGAGGCGGCGCCTGGCCAGTGGCCTGGCGGACTTCATGGAAGGCTTCATGCACTGACTTGCCTTTATCACCACACAGGATCCACCGGTCATGAGCATTACCCAGTTCAAGCACACCGACAGCGCCATCCTCGAGCACGCCAACCCGGTCGCCGTCCCCCTTGGCGAGCCCGTCGCGGTGACGTCGGTCACCAGCGTCGAGCGCAGCGACGGCGTCGAAACCGGCATTTGGGAGTGCAGCCCAGGACGCTGGCGGCGGCAGATCGTGCAACAGGAGTTCTGCCACTTCATCAAGGGCCGCTGCACGTTCACCCCCGACGGTGGCGAGCCCCTGCTCATAGAAGCCGGAGACGCACTGATGCTACCGGCCAACAGCACCGGCACCTGGGATATCCAGGAGACCGTGCGCAAGACTTACGTTCTGATTTTCTGATCCGCTGATCGCCTCTGCCGCCTTTCGATACCCCTTCGATAACAACAGACCAAGCAAGGTATACCGGACATGCGCACGCTTCTTATCGCCCCACTGATGCTGGCCGCCTGCGTGGCCAATGCCGCCGACTCGGTGAAGATCTACAACTGGTCCAGCTACATCGCCCCCGACACCCTGAAGAACTTCCAGCAGGCCAGCGGCATCGTGCCGACCTACGACGTGTTCGACAGCAACGAGACGCTCGACGGCAAACTGATGACCGGTAACTCCGGCTACGACGTGGTATTCCCTTCCAACCATTTCATGGCCCGGCAAATTCAAGGCAAGGCCTTGAAGAAGCTGGACAAGAGCCAGCTGCCCAACTGGCACAACCTCAACCCAGTGCTGCTCAAGGCGCTGGAGGTCAATGACCCGGGCAACCAGTACGGTTTCCCCTACCTGTGGGGCAGTACCGGCATCGGCTACAACATCGACAAGGTCAAGGCGGTGCTTGGCGATAATGCCCCGGTCGACTCCTGGGACTTGATCTTCAAACCCGAGTACATGGCCAAGCTCAAGAGCTGCGGGGTGGCGGTGCTCGACAATGGTCCGGAGCTGCTGCCAATCGCCCTGCACTACCTGGGCTTGCCGCACCACAGCCAGGATCCGAAGGACTACGACAAGGCCAAAGCGCTGTTGATGAAGGTGCGCCCGTACATCAGCTACTTCCACTCGTCCAAGTACACCGGCGATCTGGCCAACGGCGATGTCTGCGTGGTGGTCGGTTTTTCGGGGGATGTGCTGCAGGCGAAGAACCGCGCCGAGGAGGCCAACAATGGCGTGAAAGTGGGCTATTCGATTCCCAAGGAAGGCGCGCCGATGTGGTTCGACATGGTCGCCATGCCCGCCGATGCGCCCAACGAGAAGGCCGGCTACGCCTACATGAATTACTTGCTGCAGCCGGATGTGATGGCCAACATCAGTAACCATGTGCAGTACGCCAACGGCAACCTCAAGGCGGATGCGCTGGTTGACCCGGCGATGAAGGGCAACACGATGATTTATCCGAGTGAGGATGTGATGGGCAAGCTGTATGCGCTTGAGGCGATGCCGGCGAAGATCGACCGGATTCGCACCAGAGTCTGGACAAGCATCAAAGCTGGCAATTGAGGATTGGGGCCGCTGCGCGGCCCTTCGCGGGCAAGCCCGCTCCCACAGGTACAGCGCTGCCCTCAATTTCAGCGCTGCACCTGTGCTAACTCACAGGGACCGCGCTGTTTTTTGGCTCAACACAGTCCCTGTGGGAGCGGGCTTGCCCGCGAAGGGCTGCGCAGCAGCCCAAATACGCGGATCAGTGGTGTTCGCGAGTCGCGCGGAATTTCACATCCGGCCAGCGCTCTTCCATCAGCGCCAGGTTGACCCGCGTCGGCGCCAGGTAGGTCAGGTGACCACCGCCATCCACTGCAAGGTTTTCCACCGCCTTGTTCTCGAACTCCTCGAATTTCTTCTTGTCATCGCAGCTGATCCAACGCGCCGACCAAACCGTGATCGGCTCATAGGCGCATTCGACCTTGTACTCTTCCTTCAAACGGCTGGCGACCACATCGAACTGCAGCACACCAACCGCGCCGAGGATGATGTCGTTGCTGCGCAGCGGGAAGAACACCTGGGTGGCGCCCTCTTCGGCCAACTGTTGCAGACCCTGACGCAGCTGCTTGGACTTGAGCGGATCCTTCAGGCGTACCCGGCGGAACAGCTCTGGGGCGAAGTGCGGAATACCGGTGAAGCCCAGGTTCTCGCCTTCGCTGAAGGTATCGCCGATCTGGATCGTGCCGTGGTTGTGCAGGCCGATGATGTCACCGGCATAGGCTTCTTCCAGCTGCTCACGCTCGGAGGAGAAGAAGGTCAGGGCGTCGCCGATGCGCACGTCCTTGCCGGTGCGCACATGGCGCATCTTCATGCCCTTCTCGTACTTACCAGAGCAGATCCGCATGAAGGCGATGCGGTCGCGGTGTTTCGGGTCCATGTTCGCCTGGATCTTGAACACGAAACCGCTGAACTTCTCTTCCACGGGCTCAACGGTCCGCTCATGAGCGACACGGGCCAGCGGACGCGGCGCCCAATCGACCACGGCGTCGAGCACATGGTCGACGCCGAAGTTGCCCAAGGCGGTACCGAAGAACACCGGCGTCAGCTGACCGTTGATGAACTCGTCCTGGTCGAACTCATGGCAGGCGCCCTGCACCAGCTCCAGTTGTTCGAGGAAGCGCTCGTACTCATCGCCCAGATGCGCGCGGGCTTCGTCGGAGTCGAGCTTCTGGATGATCTTGACCTCTGTACGCTCGTGGCCATGGCCTGGGGTGTAGACGATGATGTAGTCGCCTGCCAGGTGATAGACACCCTTGAAGTCGCGGTAGCAACCAATCGGCCAGGTGATCGGCGCGGCCTTGATCTTGAGTACCGCTTCGATCTCGTCGAGCAGCTCGATCGGGTCGCGAATATCGCGGTCGAGTTTGTTGATGAAGCTGACGATCGGAGTATCCCGCAGACGGCAGACGTCCATCAGGGCGATGGTCCGCGGCTCTACACCTTTACCACCATCGAGCACCATCAGCGCCGAGTCGACCGCGGTCAGGGTGCGGTAGGTGTCTTCGGAGAAGTCTTCGTGGCCGGGGGTGTCGAGCAGGTTGATCATGTGCTCGCGGTAGGGGAACTGCATCACCGAGGTGGTGATGGAGATGCCGCGTTGCTTCTCCATTTCCATCCAGTCGGAGGTGGCGTGGCGGTCGGACTTACGCGACTTCACGGTACCGGCGACGGCAATGGCCTTGCCCATCAGCAGGAGCTTCTCGGTGATGGTGGTCTTACCGGCGTCGGGGTGGGAAATGATTGCGAAAGTGCGGCGCTTCGCGACTTCGGCGGCCTGGTTGGTCATGGGAAATCGCCTGACTGGGGATTGAAAAAAGGGGCGATATCATACCTGAAGTCGGCCAAGGACCAAAGCCGGGGTGTCGGGCGTTCCGGCAAAAATGATGGGTGGTCTACTCCAGCCTCTGCGCGAGTCATCCTGCTCTTACCGGGATTACCACCAAACCTGTGGGAGCGGGCTTGCCCGCGAAGAGGCCGCAACAGGCAGAACCCCAATGTCTGCGACACAAAATAATTTAACTGCCCAGGCTTTTCATGACAAATGGCTGCAGCGCAGTTATTTCAACGCCTGTAACGCACAAAGTCGCTGCTTTATCCTGCTAATAAGCACGCTACCCAGTGATTAACGCTGGCCAAATGCCGCTGTAGATGGGAACCTTTACGGCTACGGAGACGTCCACTCCCCTGTAACCGCCGCTGGTTGGGGACTGGTTTCATCAGCATTTTCGGGCCCGACGGGGTCCGGCTCATGGCCTGATCGCAGCCTTCGGTTGCTTCACGCTGCTACTCGCGAACACACCACTCGCTGCCAGGTATGGTCGGCCAAAAAAAGAGTGTGCTCGCCGACAACACAAGGAGTCCGCCTGTGGCTACACGCTACGGAAAAGGGCTGTTGGGATGCGCCACTGTGCTCGTCATCCTGGCCCTGCTGATCCACTGGATCGGCCTCGATACGATCGCGCGCTATCGCGACGATCTGTGGTTTTACCTGCAAGCGCACCTGGTGCTGGTGCTGGCTTCGATGGCGGCGGCGTTGGCCGTGGGCATCCCCGCTGGCATTGCGTTGAGTCGACCGCACCGGGTCGACAAAGCCGAGCGCTTCATGCAGTTCTTCAACGTTGGCAACACCATTCCCCCCCTGGCCGTTCTGGCCATTGCCCTGAGTATCCTGGGCATCGGCGCAGGTCCTGCGATCTTCGCGCTGTTCCTCGCCTCCCTCCTGCCTATCGTGCGCAACACCTACGAGGGTCTGAAAAACGTCCCCGCCTCGCTCAAGGAAGCCGCCACCGGCATCGGCATGACCCCGCGCCAGCAACTCTGGCAGGTCGAATTGCCCAATGCCGTGCCGATCATCGTCGGCGGTGTGCGCGTGGCCCTGGCGCTGAACGTCGGCACCGCCCCCCTGGCCTTCCTGATCGGCGCCAACAGCCTGGGCAGCCTGATCTTCCCCGGCATCGCCCTGAACAACCAGCCACAACTGTTGCTCGGCGCTGCCTGTACCGCGTTGCTGGCACTGGTGCTGGATGCCGCGGTGAGTTTCTCCAGCAAGCGCTGGCTGGAACGTGGCCTGGCCCAATAACAAGAGGGAACGTATGAACAAGACAATCGCCTTGCTGCTGGGCGCGGCCCTGCTGTTCGCAGGATTTGCCCAGGCGGCGGACAAACCGCTGGTACGCATCGGCGCGCGGGTGTTCACCGAACAGACCGTGCTCGCTGAAATCACCGCCCAATACCTGCGCGCCAACGGCTTCGATGTGCGCGTGACCACTGGCCTTGGCAGCAGCATCGCCCGCCAGGCGCAGGAAACTGGCCAGCTCGACCTGATGTGGGAATACACCGGGGTGTCGCTGGTGTCCTACAACCACATCGACGAGCGCATGCCCAGCGCCGAGGCCACCTATGCCAAGGTCAAGGAGCTGGACGCAAAGAAAGACCTGATCTGGCTGACCCCGTCGAAATTCAGCAACACCTATGCCCTGGGCTTGCCCAAGCAGGTCGCCGAGGCCTACCCGCAGATCAACTCGATCAGCGACCTCAACCAGGTGCTGCGTGACGAACAGCAGCGTAATCACCTTGTGGCCCTGGACACCGAGTTCGCCAACCGCCCAGACGGCCTGGTCGGCCTCAAAGAGATGTACGACCTGCAAGTTGGCCGCGCCAACATCCGCCAGATGGACGCCGGCCTGGTCTACACCGCTATGCACAACAACCAGGTGTTCGCCGGCCTCGTCTACACCACCGACGGGCGCCTGAGCGCGTTCAACCTCAAGCTGCTCGAAGACGACAAGCACTACTTCCCCGACTACACCGCAGCACCGGTGGTGCGCAAGGCAGTGCTCGACGCCAACCCGCAACTGGTCGCCCTGCTCAAGCCGCTGGCCGAACAGCTCGACGACGAGACCATGCGCCAGCTCAACGCCAAGGTCGACGTCGACCACCAGAACCCCACCGCCGTCGCCGCCGCCTTTCTGCGTGAGCACCCCCTCAAGGAGGTCCAGCCATGAGCTTGCTCGACACGTTCGCCCACCTCGACTGGGCCCAGGTGCTGCAGCTGACCTGGCAGCACATCATGCTGGTCGGCATCGCGGTCAGCCTGGCCATTCTCGTCGGCGTGCCGCTGGGCATCCTGATGACCCGCTTCCCGGTCGTTGCCGGCCCGCTGCAAGCCAGCGCCACTGTGCTGCTGACCATCCCCTCGATCGCCCTGTTCGGCCTGCTGCTGCCGTTCTACTCCAAGTTCGGCCAGGGACTCGGCCCGCTGCCAGCGATCACCGCGGTGTTCCTTTATTCACTGCTGCCGATCCTGCGCAACACCTACCTGGCGCTGACCAACGTCGAGCCGGGCATCCGTGAAGCCGCACGCGGCATCGGCATGACCTTCGGCCAACGCCTGCGCATGGTCGAGCTGCCCATCGCGGTGCCGGTGATCCTCGCTGGCGTGCGGACCGCCGTGGTGATGAACATCGGCGTCATGACCATCGCCGCAACCATCGGCGCTGGCGGCCTGGGCGTACTCATCCTCACTTCCATCAGTCGCAGCGACATGTCGATGCTGCTGGTCGGCGCCGTGCTGGTCAGCCTGCTGGCGATCATCGCCGACCTGCTCCTGCAAACCCTGCAACGTGCCCTGACTCCAGAAGGACTGCGCTCATGATCGAACTCAAGAACCTCAGCAAGACCTTCAACGTCAACGGCAAGGACGTCAAAGCCGTCGACTCGGTAAGCCTGACCGTCAACGAAGGCGAAATCTGCGTATTCCTCGGCCCCTCGGGCTGCGGCAAGAGCACCACCCTGAAGATGATCAACCGCTTGATCACGCCGACCTCCGGCCAGGTGTTCATCAATGGCGAAGACACCACTGGCCTGGACGAAGTGACCTTGCGCCGGCACATCGGCTACGTAATCCAGCAGATCGGTCTGTTTCCCAACATGACCATCGAGGAGAACATCACCGTGGTGCCGCGCTTGCTCGGCTGGGACAAGCAAAGATGTCACGAGCGCGCCCGCGAGCTGATGAGCATGATCAAGCTCGAGCCCAAGCAGTACCTGCAGCGCTATCCGCGGGAACTGTCCGGCGGCCAGCAGCAGCGTATTGGTGTGATTCGCGCACTGGCTGCCGAAGCGCCAGTGCTGCTGATGGACGAACCGTTCGGCGCGGTCGACCCGATCAACCGGGAGATGATCCAGAACGAATTCTTCGAGATGCAGCGCGCGCTGAACAAGACCGTGATCATGGTCAGCCACGACATCGACGAGGCCATCAAGCTGGGCGACAAGATCGCCATCTTCCGCGCCGGCAAGCTGCTGCAGCTGGATCATCCAGACACCCTGCTGGCCCATCCGGTGGATGATTTCGTCAGCAACTTCGTAGGCCAGGACAGCACGCTCAAGCGCCTGCTGCTGGTGCGGGCAGAAGACGCGGCGGACAACGCGCCCTCGGTCAGCCCCGAGACGCCGGTCAGCGATGCGCTGGAGCTGTTGGACGAGCATGACCGGCGCTATGTGGTGGTCACCGATGGGGGTAACAAAGCGCTGGGCTATGTGCGCCGGCGTGACATGCATCGCCAGCAAGGCACCTGTGGCGACTTCCTGCGCCAGTTCAATGCTACCGCCTCGCATGATGAGCACCTGCGCATCCTGTTGTCGCGGATGTACGAATTCAACCGGGCCTGGCTGCCGGTGCTGGATGCCGAGCAGGTATTCCTCGGCGAGGTCACCCAGGAGTCGATTGCTGCCTACTTGAGCTCGGGACGCTCGCGCGGGGCCAAGACCAGCATTGTTTCACCCGCAGAAGCGGTGGTTTCTTAAGACCGTTCGCGCAATAACCTAGGAGCAGGCTGACTTATATAGGCCCTACGTCCGGGCATCATTGGCGATCACCGATGTTACCCGGACCGCGCCATGAGAAAGTCGATCACTGCTTGTTGCATCTTCGCCTGCATGACAGTCGAAGCGGAATTCAACGTGCAATCCGAGCAGGCCTCAAGCCTGCAGTGGCAGGCGCAGGACTGCCGGAAACTGAAGGGCATGGAGCAAAGTCTGTGTCTGAAAAGCGGGGCCGTTGCATCCGATTGCCAGTCTCTGGGCAATGCCCATGATCGCAATCAGTGTCTGCTTGGCATTACTGACCAGCAGGCTCCGCAAAAACGCAGCTTTGATGGGCAACCAAGGCCGCGATAATCAGTAGAGAGGCGCCCTGCTGAGCGGCCTTTTCGCGGGCAAGTCGCAGCGGTGCGCCGCTGCGACTTGCCCGCGAAAAGAGCGCCGCCTAGGTCAGAACCCGACGCTAGCCTGCACATAGAATGTGCGCGGCTCGCCCAGGTACAACCCCGAGTTGTTGTCGCTGGAGCGGGTGTAGTACTGCTTGTCGAACAGGTTCTTGACCCCGGCTGCCAACTTCAAATTGGACATCTGCGGCCCAAAGTCATAACCACCGCGGGCATGCCAGGTTACGTAGCCAGGAATGTCACCATACTGTCCATCGGCACTCGGCTCGGTGATGTAGTCGCCATTGAAGCTACCGTCGTTGTTGATGCCGGTGCCCGGCGCACGCTGCTTGGATTGGGCGAAAGCGTCCAGATTCCAGGTCCAGCGATTGACCTGGTAACGCAGTCCGGCAGTAGCCACCTGGCGCGAGTAGAACGGCAAGTCGCGCCCCTTGAATCCGGGAATCTCGCCTTCATACGTGGCGCGGGTATAGGTGAAGCCAGCATTGGCCGACAGGCCTTCCAGGCGTGGATCAAGCCCGGCCAGATCATAGCGCAGCGAGGCCTCGATACCCTGGTGCTTGGTCGCGCCGAGGTTGGTCCAACCCACGTCATTGCTGATGTACTGCAGCTCATCGTCGAAGTCGATGTAGAACGCGGTCAGCTCACCGGCAAAGTTGCCGTTGTCATAGCGCGTACCGATTTCGTAGGTCTTGGCCTTCTCGGGTTCCAGTCCATTGGCGGTGCTGTTACCAGTGCCACCCTGGCCGAGCTGGAAGTACTGCAGGCTGCCGAACGAGGTCTCGTAGTTGGCGAACACTTTCCACGCATCGGAGAGGTGGTACATCACGCTCAATGCCGGCAGCGGCTCGTTACTGGTAATACTGCGATTCTTCTCTGGCACCGGTTTGCCGTTGGCGCCGAGCACCGGGCGATCACGCCAGTCGGTGTTGATGTGCTCGAAGCGGATGCCAGGGGTGATGGTCCAGTTGCCCACATCGATCTTGTCGTCGATGTAGTAGGCGCTGGCCTCGGTGCCACCGCTACGGTCCTGGAATACATGGCCATCGGAGGTAGGCGTTGGGGTCGGCACATTGTCGATCAGTTCCAGACGGGTCGACTGCTCACGCATGGCTTCTTTCAGGTAGCGATAACCGACGCTGACTTCCTGGGTAGTGGGGCCGGCGAAGAAGATCCGCGACACACGCGGCTCGATCGCGAAGGTGTGGTAGTTGCGCGGATACGACGACAAGGTTTTCTGGTCACGCGAAGCGATGGCGCTGCCGCGGAAGCTGTCGGTGTAGTAGGTCAGCACTTCGAACTGGGTGGCGTCATCGATCTGCCGCTGCCATTTGAAGGAGACATCTTTGCGCCGACCTGCAAAATAGTCGTAGTCCCGCACCGACTGGTACGGGTCACTGTCGAACTGCGCCTGGGTCAAACCACCGGGCATATCGGCGCGGCCGTCGTAGTAGTGAAAGTTGAGCCAGAACTCGTCGCTGTCGGTCGGCGCCCAATGGGTCTTGAGGATGACGTCGTCGATATCGTTGCCGTTGTTGCTGCTGCGATAGCCATTGCCGTTGACCCCGGTGTACAACAAGGCCACCCCCATGCCGTTGTCGGCGGTGCCCCCGGCGAACGCCGATTCGGTGTGTTTCCAGCCGCCATGGCGGGAGGTTTCCAGGGTGGTGGACAACTCGGCACTGGCCTTCTGGGGGATTGCCCGGGTAACGAAGTTGATCACCCCGCCGACGTTCTGCGGCCCGTAGCGCACCGAGCCTGCACCGCGCACCACGTCAATGCTGTCGAGGTTGCCCGAGGAAATCGGCGCCATCGACAGCTGCGGCTGACCATAGGGGGCGAAGGCTGCGGGGATGCCGTCGATCAACACGGTCGAGCGCGGCGACAGGCGCGAGGTCAGGCCGCGCACGCCGACGTTCAGCGACAGGTCGCTGCCGCCCGTGCCGTTGGAATCCTGCACCTGCACCCCGGGGATGCCGCGCAGTACATCGCGCACGTTCATCGCGCCCTCTTCGACCATCGCTTCACGGCGTACCACGGTGCGCGCGCCGGGGTGGTTCTGCACAACGCTTTGCTGCGCATCGCCCAGCCAGTCGCCGACCACCTTCACATCAGTAGGCGCCAGCTCCAGGCTGCCGGTGGTCAGGGTGCCGGCGCTCTGCGCCGGTTTGACCACCACGGTGTCCTGGGAAATCTCGTAGGTCAGGCCACTGCCCTGCAGCAATTGTTGCAACGCCTGCTCGGGCGCCAGGCTGCCGGACACGGCGGGTGCCTGCTTGCCAGCTACCAGCTCCGGGCTGAAGAATAACTGCAGGTTGGTCTGCTGGCCCAGCTGGGCCAGGGCCGAAGACAGCGGCTGGGCTTGGATCTGGATGGCAGCAGGCGCCTGTTCGGCATTGGTGTGGGCAGAGGCGGCACTGACCGCCAGGGCCAAGGCCAGAGAGCGAAGCTTGGGCTTATTGTTTTTCACGTCGTCGAATGATCCTGAATGTCGGGACAAACGCCAACTGCACGCAAATGTAAATGCTTGGCAGTTGCAGCTGGCGGGGAAGACGAACGAGCGAAAAAAAACCTGAATCTATTTCGCGATTATTTCACTGGAGCCATCGTCATGGGTCTTGATGGCCACCGGCAATATACTCGGCAAGGCGCGCAGCAGGGCGTCTGGATCATCAATGCTGAAGGTACTGGAAAGACGCAGATTGGCCACTTTGCCAGGGGTTACCCGCAGCGGCTGGGCGCGATATCGGGACACCTCGCTAACCACTTGCGCCAAGGTAGCGTTGTCGAACACCAGCTTGCCTTGGCGCCAGGCGGTCAGTGCGCCAGCATCGATCGCATAAGGCGCGGCGACCGAACCCTGGGCATCGATGTGCGAACCTTGGCCGGCCGTCAGCTGGGCCATTGACTGGCCTGTACCCTGCACGCGTACCGAGCCCTGCTCCACCGCGACCCTTGTGCGCTGTGGATCCAGGCGTACGTCGAAGCGGGTGCCGGTGACGGTGACGCGGCCTTGGCTGGTCTGCACCACGAACGGTCGGGCAGTGTCATGAGCTACGGTGAACATGGCCTCACCAGCGTCCAGTACCACGTGGCGCTCAGCTGGGCTGAACTCGACCTTCAAGTGCGTGCCGCCATTGAGCTCCACGCGCGAACCATCCGGCAGCTCGAGCTGGCGCCGCTCACCCAATGCGGTCTGGTAATGCTCGTGGGTATTGAGCCGTTGGTAGTGCCAGCCGCTCCAGCCCAGTCCCAGCGCCACCACCGCCACGCTGGCAGCCAACGCCTGGCGCACCAAGCGCCGCCGCGGCAGCTGGCGAACCGGGTCGGGCTGGCACAGGGCCTCCAAGCGTTGACCGGGAATCAGGTCAGCGGCCAGCCACAACTGACCAAGCAACTGGTACTCGGCACGGTGACGCGGGTCAGCCTCGAGCCACTGGCGCAGTTGCGCCTGCAGGCCAGCATCGTGCTGCGCATCCTGCACGCGGGCGAACCATTGCGCCGCCTGCTCGGCTACGGGATCAGCGCCGTGCTGTTTCATCGAAAGGGCCTCTTGACTCATCTGGTCGACACATCCAGGTGCTCACGCAGATGTCGGAGCGTGCGGATCATATACTTTTCGACCATGTTCTTGGTCAACCCCATGCGCTCGGCAATCTCCGCCTGGCTCAGCCCCTCGATTTTCTGCCAGATGAATACTTGCCGGCAATTGAGCGGCAGTTCAGCCAACGCACGCTCGACGCTGGCGGCCAGCTCCAAGGCATGCACGTAGGCCTCGGGGTCGCCGCTGGCAGCGACGCCGTCGTCGAACACTTCATGCGCCATGGCCTGGCGTCGATCCTCGCGGCGAAAGCCGTCCACGGCAATGTTGCGCGCGGTCTGGTGCAAATAGGCGCGCGGCTGCTCGACCTGCTCGCGCGGGTTTTCAAGAACCCGCACAAAGGCGTCATGGGTGAGATCTTCGGCCTGCTGGCGATTGCGCAGCTTGCGCGTCCAGGTGCCGATCAGCTCATGGTAATGGTCGAGAAAGCCTTTATGTCCAGACACGATCTAGGTCGTCAGGGAGGCAAGATGAGGTCGCGAATAGTAATGTTTCTCATCAAAGCCGGCAATCGACGTTTAGCCAGGCCGACCAAGCGTCTACCCGAGGCCTCGGTAACAAAAAATTTATGGGGAATTTCATCGCTAAAGCCGCGCGCTTTATGTGGCCATAAATATGAACACTTGGCCCTTGCCTACACCTGATCAAGCGGAGATCGCCGAGAGACCGGCTGGATCTTTTCGTGGCTAAGCCCACTCTTCCATTCCCCTGCCATGGGCACATTGGCAGATCGCCGCGAGCCCGATGGGAGCGGGCTCGCCTGCGAACAAGCCAACGCGCTATTCCACAATATTTAACGCTGCAAAGCCCTCAGGGAACATCTGCCGGTCATACGAGTCGGTTATTCAAGTGACTGCTCGTCGATCCACGACGAACACGTCGGGATTGCCTGTTGATCTTGCCGGGTTCACGCCCTAAAGTGCGCGCCGAACGTCCATGCTGGAAACGATCCATCCGGCTCAAGTACTGACGACGAGACAGCAAGGTCATCCGCAGCTCCCTACCTGGGCACGGTTGACCTTTTTGCTTTCGGCGACATGCCTTGGGAAGTAGGCGAACCAAAGTGGGGATACGGAGGGCGTTCAGTTTGCAGCCACTTTCTTTTTCAGTTTGCCCATGGAGTCCCTGAGCATGTCGATCCAGGTCGAAGACTATTTCGCACGCGACACCTTCCAGAAAATGAAGGCGTTCGCCGACAAGCAAGAAACCCCGTTCGTACTCATCGACACCCAGATGATCAGCCAGGCCTATGACGACCTGCGCGCCGGTTTCGAGTTCGCCAAGGTCTACTACGCGGTCAAGGCCAACCCAGCCGTGGAGATCATCGACCTGCTCAAAGACAAGGGCTCGAACTTCGACATCGCCTCGATCTACGAGCTGGACAAGGTCATGGGCCAGGGTGTCAGCGCCGATCGCATCAGCTACGGCAACACCATCAAGAAATCCAAGGACATCCGCTATTTCTTCGAGAAGGGCGTGCGCCTGTTCGCCACCGATTCCGAAGCCGACCTGCGCAACATCGCCAAGGCCGCCCCGGGTTCGAAGGTTTACGTGCGTATCCTCACCGAGGGTTCGACCACTGCCGACTGGCCGCTGTCGCGCAAATTCGGCTGCCAGACCGACATGGCCATGGACCTGCTGATCCTCGCCCGCGACCTGGGCCTGGTGCCATACGGCATCTCCTTCCACGTCGGCTCCCAGCAGCGCGACATCAGCGTGTGGGACGCCGCCATCGCCAAGGTCAAAGTGATCTTCGAGCGCTTGAAGGAAGAAGACGGCATCGTCCTCAAGCTGATCAACATGGGTGGCGGCTTCCCGGCCAACTACATCACCCGTACCAACAGCCTGGAAACCTACGCCGAAGAGATTATCCGCTTCCTCAAGGAAGACTTCGGTGACGACCTGCCGGAAATCATCCTCGAGCCGGGCCGTTCGCTGATCGCCAACGCCGGCATCCTGGTCAGCGAAGTGGTGCTGGTCGCGCGTAAATCGCGCACCGCCGTCGAGCGCTGGGTATACACCGATGTGGGCAAATTCTCAGGCCTGATCGAAACCATGGACGAGTCGATCAAGTTCCCGATCTGGACCGAGAAGAAGGGCGAGATGGAAGAAGTGGTCATCGCCGGCCCGACCTGCGATAGCGCCGACATCATGTATGAGCACTACAAGTATGGCCTGCCGCTGAACCTGGCCATTGGTGATCGCATGTACTGGCTGTCGACCGGTGCCTACACCACCAGCTACAGCGCTGTGGAATTCAATGGATTCCCGCCGCTGAAGGCCTACTACCTCTGAAACGAACCTGGGCGCGGGTGAAGACCCGCGCCCAGGCAGTTACCGGACCGTGCGCACCTCAAACCGAGGCCGAAGGAAACTGCAAGGCCACTCATTGCTACCTTAGCGATACTTTACGTCTTTGATAGCCTTGAACATAAAGTGCGAGGCGTTTTCACTCGCCGTTAACTGCAAGTACGTAAAGGGCGAGTAATGAACAAGCCTGACAAACTTAGCCTGGGCTACATTCCACAGCTTGAATACTGCACGGGGTTCGCCTTCATATTCCCTCACCTCGCCGGTATAGATCAAATCCCATTGGGCGCTTTTACCAAAGTCCTCAGACTTTTCCCAGAAGTCTGAAGCGAGATAGGGATAATCACGTTCGTCATAAAGAAGTATGTCGTCTTTAAAACCCGCGAAATCAGTCGCACAGGTAATATAAGTCCGCATCTTCTCCCGATAGGGGCTGATCACCTGAAAACTAAATTCCAGGGTATTGACTTGAAACGCACGCGTTCCACCCTCCGTTACCAGGCGACCATTATATCCCGGCAGCCAATGGTCATTCCTGGTGATAACCTTGACCGGGCGAACCTCTTCACCCACCTGGTATAGCACTGCGACAAACGAGCGAACAAGGTTGTTATCCGACATGACAATGCTCCTGACCCTGAACTGGTAATCGCACTTCTCGTAGGAACCAACTCAGGCAATGATCGTGGGGGACGAGAAGTGAGTTCAAGCATGAGACGAAGCACTAAGGCATTTAATCCTGAACAATTTCCCTACTGCACCGCGCGCTGAATAAGACGCGCCGAGACAGTTATCAAACCTGCTATTTTTTAACTGACTGCAAAACAAAAAAGCACACACCGAACAGGTCGGTGTGTGCTTACCGCGCAGCGAGCGATCTCGTTACATCGCCGACGCATCAGTCACAACTTACAGAGGCGCATCGACGCCCATCCGGATGATCTCAACCTCAAATACTGCAGCCGGCGCCACGTCAACACAGAGATAGCTGGCCATACGTCCGGTGCTCCAGGCAGCCCTGTCCCAGTAAATACCAATCGCTTTGTCAGCCAGCGTAGTAATACGAACTTGCGATCCACCTACTTGTTGCAGGCGCCACAGCGGACCCGCAGTAGCTTTGTGCTCATAGAGACCCAGGTATCCATTGGTACTGACATCTACCCGGCGGTTGAACAGCGGATGGGCGTTGTTACCGGTCCACAGACGGATCTCATACGCATCCTCGCCGCCAGCCTGCTGCACTGCGCCGAACCACAGGGTCAGCGGCTCTCGATCCTGGCGCGATGTGGTCAGCCACTCGCTGGAGTGCCAGAAGGTATTACCGTTGTAACCTGGGCTGTATTCCCAGCGCCCGACCGGCCCCGGGTACTGGGTGTTCACTACATTCAGGCGAGCGATGAAGGACTTCTCGGTGATATAGGACTTGGCCATGGTGCAACTCCGTTGGATGAGTCAGCACAGCATGGCTATTGTCCCTGGCCCCTTTAAGACTGTAGGTTTTCCCCGGCAGACTCTCGGCGCCGGATCTCATCGGCATAGGCCAAGGCATCGGTGGCGAGCAACGCACCAGCACCCTGCAAACTCTGCAAGGCTGTGCGCAGAAACTTCATATTGCCCTGCGCGCGTGCTCGCTCAAGCCAGGGCGCCGCCGCCAGTACATCGCCGCGTTCGACCAGCACCATCGCCAGGCTGAACATCCCGCGAAAATCTCCCGCCTCGGCCGAGCGCCGATACCAACGCAGGGCGCGCGCGGGGCTGGCAGGTGTGGCAATGCCCTGTTCCAGGTAACGACCCAGCAGGTTCATCGACTTGGCATGGCCCAGGTGCGCCGCCTTTTCGTAGCACGCCAAGGCCAACGCCTGGTCCTGCTCGACACCGCGTCCGGTCGCGAGCAGATTACCCAGGTTGTACATCCCCCAGTCCAGGCCGGCATAGGCCGCAGCCTGATATGCCAGCGCCGCGCGCGGCAAATCCACCTCGCCGCCCCAACCCTGCTCCAGGCAGCGCCCGAGCATGTTGTGCGCCATGGAGCTGCCAGCTTGCGCAGCAATCGCAAACCACTGCCGGGCAAGCGGGACATCACGTTCAATACCGCGCCCATCGAGCAGAATCTGACCGAGCAGCAATTGCGCTTCAACCACGCCCTGCCCCGCCGCGGCCAGAATCGCCTGGGCGGCTTGGCTAGGGCTGTGCACGAGCATTGCTTGCAGGCCCGCCACATCCACCACGTCTTCGCGCCGCAGCTGGTAGGTCATGCTCAAACCTCCGCCCAGCGTCGCAGCAGGTTGTGATAAGTGCCGGTCAGTTGCAGAAGTGAGGGGTGCTCGGGCACGTCGGCGGTCAGCTGGCGAATGGCGTTGTCCATCTCGAACAACAATGCCCGCTGGCTATCTTCGCGCACCAGGCTCTGGGTCCAGAAAAACGCCGCCAGGCGCTGCCCCCGGGTAACCGGGTTGACCTTGTGCAGACTGGTGCCGGGGTACAGCACCAAGTCACCGGCTGCCAGTTTGATCTGCTGCACACCGTAGGTGTCGTGGATCACCAGCTCACCACCGTCGTAGCTGTCGGGGTCGCTGAGGAACAATGTCGAGGACAGGTCGGTGCGTATTCGCTCGGCACTGCCTTGCGGCTGACGCAGGGCGTTATCGATGTGCAAGCCGAAATTGTCCCCCTCGCGGTAACAGTTGATCAGCGGGGGAAACACCTTGTGCGGCAACGCCGCTGACATGAACTGCGAATTGCGCCAAAGACGTTCGATCAACGCCGCGCCGATTTCCTTGGTCAAAGGGTGCGCCTCAGGCAGCTGCAGATTGTGCTTGGCCTTGGCCGACTGGTATCCCGCGGTGATCCTGCCGTCCGCCCAATCGGCGTGCGCCAGCGCTTCACGAATACGCGACAGCTCATCAGCTTCGAAAAGGCCAGGGATGTGAAGCAACATGGTGGCGGCACCGTAGGCTGGAGGGGCAGCAATGATATTGATTCCCTTTTACTCGCCACAAGCCCCGTTTGCCGGACATGACGTACGAGACCGGAAAATCCGTAAGGATAAATTGTAAAGATTGTAAATTTGTAGCGAATGGAAACGCTTCTCAATTGTTACTTACATTTGCTTACACTACCATCCGCGGCCTTCATACCTTGGGGAAGGCCCATCACAATGCGTCCTGTGCCATCTGCTGTGAGCTCACCACGTCTGCTGACTTGCGCCATCGGCGTTGCCATCAGCGCTACCTCCGCCTATGCCGCCGACCCTGCCGGCAGCCATGCCGTCACCCTGGATGCGACCAGCATCAACGGCAAGGTCGAGCAAGCCAATACCGACTACAAGGCAGACAAAGTCTCCTCGCAGAAGTACACCGCACCGTTGGTGGACATCCCACGCTCAGTCACCGTGGTCCCGCAACAGGTCATCAAAGACACCAATGCCCTGAACCTGCAAGACGCCTTGCGCACCGTACCGGGGATCACCATGGGCGCTGGCGAAGGCGGCAACCCTTCGGGTGACCGGCCGTTCATTCGCGGCTTCGACAGCCAGAGCTCGATGTATCTCGATGGCGTGCGCGACACCGGCTCGCAGACCCGCGAGATCTTCGCCGTAGAATCGGTAGAAGTCGCCAAAGGCCCCAACTCGGCGATTGGCGGACGCGGCGCGGCTGGCGGCACCATCAACCTGGTGAGCAAGCGCGCCCACCTGGGCAACTCGACCGAAGGCGCCTTCACCTGGGGTTCGGACCAGACCAAACGCTACACCTTCGATGGCAACTATCAGTTCCTCGACAGCGCCGCGTTTCGCCTGAACCTGATGAGTCACGAAAGCAATGTGGCCGGTCGCGACGAGGTCAACTACGACCGTTGGGGGGTAGCCCCTTCGCTGGTATTCGGGCTGGGCACCGACACCCGCCTGAACCTGGATTACTACCACGTCGAAAGCGACGACTTGCCCGACTCGGGCGTGCCTTACAGCCTGCGCTCCGGCAGCTCGGCCAATCGCACCTCGGCCAACCCCGACAAGCCGACCCATGGCGGCGGTCACAGCAGCAACTACTACGGCCTGGTCGACCGCGACTTCTACAAGACCCGCGCCGACATCGCCACCATTGCCATCGAGCACGACCTGAGCGACGCGCTGACCCTCAAGAACACCCTGCGCCATGGCAACACCCTGCAGGACTACATCTACAGCCAGCCGGATGACAGCAAGGGCAACATCCTCAACGGTGAAGTCTGGCGTCGCCCGAACAACCGCGTGGCCAATACCCGCACCACCACCAACCAGACCGATCTGTTTGGTGAGGTCTACATCGGCGGTTTCAAGAACACCTTCTCCACCGGTATCGAGTTCAGCCGCGAGGCTTCGGTCAAGACCGGTTATGACGTCACCGGCTTCGCGTCGGGCCAGTGCTCCACTGCCACCGGGCAGATTTCCGGTGTCTGCACCTCGTTCCCCAATCCCAATCCCAATGAGCCTTGGGATGGCAGCGTGGCGCGCAACGACCTGGGCGCCGACACCACCGGCAACACCCGTGCGCTGTACCTGACCGATACCCTGGAGCTGACGCCAGAGTGGCTGCTGACCATGGGCCTGCGTTACGACCACTTCGACACCAAGGTCAAGAGCCGTGCGCTGACCAAGGGCAAGCTGACCTACTTCAAGACCGAAGACACCAGCGAGTTCGTCACGGGCCAACTCGGCCTGACCTGGAAGCCAGCCGAGAACGGCAGCGTCTATGTGTCCTACGCCACCTCCGCCACCCCGGCGGGCGCCTCGCTCGGCGAAGGCTCGGACGGCAACCCACTGCTGACCGCCACCACCAGCAGCGAGCTGAAGGCCGAAGAGACCACCAACTACGAAATCGGCACCAAGTGGGACTTGCTGCAAGAGCGTCTGTCGCTGACCGCGGCGATCTTCCGCACCGAAAAAGACAACGCGCGGGTGCTGGTTGATGCCGACACCTACCAGAACGTCGGTAAAACCCGCGTCGACGGTCTGGAGCTGAGCGCCACCGGTAAACTCACCAACGACTGGCAAGTGTTCGCTGGCTACACCTACATGGACGCCAAGCTGGTCGATGGCGGCGCGCAAAAAGTCGGCACGGCGATTATCGACGGCTACAACGATGGTAATCAGTTGCCCAACACGCCGAACAACAGCCTGACCCTGTGGACCACCTACAGCCTCACGCCCAAGCTGACCATCGGCGGTGGCGCCTTCTATGTCGATGACGTGTTCGGCAACACCACCAACAGCGTGATGGTCGATTCCTACTGGCGCTATGACGCGATGGCCAGCTACAAGCTGACCAAGAACATCGACCTGCAACTGAACGTGCAGAACCTCACCAACGAGGTCTACTACGACAAAGCCTACGGTGCGCACTATGCCAACCAGGCTGCCGGTCGTACGGCGTTGCTGACCACCAGCGTGCACTTCTGATAATGAAGTAAGCCCAAGCCCCGTTCATTGCAGTTGAGCGGGGCTTTTGCGTAGCAAGGCATAATGCACGCCGTGCGGACTTGAGCGGCAAGACAAGGTGATCGATGTGGTGAAGAAGTCGCTGTTCCAATTGCACTGGTTCTTTGGCATCACCGCTGGCCTGGTGCTGGCACTGATGGGCACCACCGGTGCCATCTGGTCGTTCCAGGAAGAACTGCTGCGCCTATTCAACGCCGAGGTGCTCAAGGTTCAGGTACGCCAAGAAGGCGTATTACCGCCCGCCGAGCTGGTGCGCCGGGTCGAGGCCGCGCAGGGCGACAAAGTGTCGATGCTGTGGGTCGATACTCGCGAAGGCAACGCCGCGCGGGTCTTCTTTACCCCGCCGCCCGGCCAACGCCGCGGTGAACTGCACTATGCCGATCCTTACACCGGCGAGCTCAAAGGTGAAGTTGCCGGACAGGACTTCTTCAACCTGATGCTCAACCTGCACAGGTTCCTGACCATTGGCGACACCGGTCGGCAGATTACCGGTGCCTGTACCCTACTGCTGATTTTCTTCTGCCTTTCCGGCCTGTACCTGCGCTGGCCGCGCAAGGCACTAAATTGGCGGACCTGGCTGACCCTCGACAGGGCCAAGAAAGGCCGCGCCTTCAACTGGGACCTGCACGCCGTCGCTGGCACTTGGTGCCTGCTGTTCTACCTGCTGTTCGCCCTGACGGGCTTGTTCTGGTCCTACGAGTGGTATCGCGACGGCCTGAACAAACTGCTGGCCGACGCCCCCGCTACCGGCGAGCCACACAAGCGCGGCGAAGGCCGTGGCCGCCATGGCCCGCAGAAAGTCGACCACAACGCACCTCCCCTGGTAGTCGACTACGATGCCATCTGGAGCAACCTCAAGAATGCCGCCGGCCCAGGCCTGACCACCTACAACCTGCGCCTGCCGCCAGCCGGTGGCCAGCCAGCGACGCTGTTCTACCTGCTCGAAAACGCCGCGCATGAGCGCGCCTTGAACACCATTACCCTTGACCCCGCCACTGGCCAGATCAAGCGCCTGGAGCGCTACGCCGACAAGTCGTTCAAGGCACAGTTGCTGCAAAGCGTGTATGCCTTGCACGTGGGCAGCTACTTCGGCTTGCCGGGGCGCATCATCGTCACCCTCGCCAGCCTGAGCATGCCGCTGTTCTTCGTCACCGGCTGGCTGCTGTACCTGGACCGCCGCCGCAAGAAGCGCCAGGTCCGTGCTGCCCGTGGCACTGTCGACAACGCTTCGAACGCGGCTGACAGCTGGTTGATCAGCTTTGCCAGCCAGAGCGGCTTTGCCGAGCAATTGGCCTGGCAGAGCGCAGGCCAATTGCAGGCCGCCGGCTTGTCCGTGCAAGTACGTGCCCTGGGTGAATTGGGCGAACAAGACCTGCGCCAGGCGCGCCGGGCCTTGTTCGTGGTCAGCACCTTCGGCGACGGCGAGGCGCCCGACAGCGCCCGCGCCTTCGAACGCAAAGTGCTCGGCCAAGCCTGGCCACTGGAGCACCTCGACTACGCCCTGCTCGCCCTCGGCGATCGCCAGTACCCGCACTTCTGCGGTTTTGCCCGGCGGCTGCAAGCCTGGCTAGGCGAACGTGGCGCCAGCAGCGCCTTCAGCCCAATCGAAGTCGACAACGCCGATCAGTCCGCCTTGCAGCAATGGCAGCAAGCGCTGGGGCAATTGACCGGTGCGCAGCCGGTCAGCGCCTGGCAGCCGCCGAGCTTCGCTAACTGGACGCTGGTCCGTCGCCAGCTGCTCAACCCGGGCAGCCAAGGCCTACCGGTCTATCTGATTGGCCTGCAACCTGAGGCCCCGGCCAGCTGGCAAGCCGGTGACCTGGTAGACATCCTGCCGCGCAACGGCCAGCCACGGGTCGAGGCCTTCCTCAGCGGCTTGGGGCTGGACTGCGAAACGCGGGTGCAGCGCGATGGCCTGAGCGAGACCCTCGCTCAGGCGCTTGCCAGCCGGCAACTGCCGGTCAGCCGCGAACACCTGGTGGGCCTGCATGCACAGGCGCTGATCGATGCCTTGGTACCCATCGGCAGCCGTGAATACTCGATTGCCTCGATTGCCAGCGATGGCGTGCTGGAGCTGATCGTGCGCCAGGAGCGCCATGCCGATGGCAATCTTGGGCTGGGTTCGGGTTGGCTGACCGAGTACCTGCCGGTGCAGGGCAGCGTCAGTCTGCGTCTGCGCCGTAACAGTGGCTTCCATCTCCCTGAAGGACCGGCGCCGCTGATCCTGATTGGTAACGGCACCGGCTTGGCGGGCCTGCGCAGCTTGCTCAAGGCGCGGATCAGCGAGGGCGAACAGCGTAACTGGCTGCTGTTTGGTGAGCGCAATCGAGCTCAGGATCTGCTCTGTGGCGATGAGCTACAAGGCTGGCTGGACAGCGGCGATCTGCAACGGCTGGACCTGGCATTTTCGCGGGATCAGGCAGAAAAAGTCTATGTCCAGGATGTGTTGCTGCAGCAGGCTCAAGCGCTGCGCCAGTGGTTGGCTGACGGCGCTTGTGTGTATGTCTGCGGCAGTTTGCAGGGGATGGCTGCGGGGGTGGATGCGGCGCTCAAGGGCATTCTGGGCGATGAGGCGGTGCAGCGGCTGGTGGAGGATGGGCGGTATCGGCGGGATGTGTATTGATCAAGGTATGAGGTAGCGCCCTCTGGCCCTATCGCGGGACAAGCCCGCTCCCACGATCGAGCAGGTCGTGCCGGAGCGGCGGTTCGCCGCTCCGGCATGCCCGTGATAGTGCCGGCGCTGTCGAAACATACGTTCAATCAATGCAATTCGAAGGTATCGGCATCCAGGTTCGCCGGAAAACGCGTGCGATAGGCCGCCAGATCCGCCGCGCGCAGGACCACGGGAAACACCCCATCCGCCTCCCCGGCGTTCATCAGGCTCTCACCCTGGAAGTCGAGCACCTGGCTGTCCCCGGAATAGGCAAAGCCCTTGCCATCGGTGCCTACCCGGTTCACCGCCGCCACATAGCACAGGTTCTCGATCCCGCGCGCCGGCAACAATCGGTTCCAATGCTGGCGCCGCGCTGCCGGCCAGTTCGCGGTGTACAGCAACAGGTCGGTATCCTGGGCATCGCGGCTCCACACCGGGAAGCGTAGGTCGTAGCAGATCAGCGGGCGAATCCTCCAGCCCTTGAGCTCGAACTGCACCTGACGTTCACCCGGGGTGTAGTACTTGTGCTCCCCCGCCATACGGAACAGATGGCGCTTGTCGTAATGCAGGATCTCGCCATCCGGGCGCGCCCACAACAGTCGGTTGCGGTGGCTGCCATCGGCAGCCTGGATGATCACACTGCCGGTGATCACCGCCTCGATTTTCTTCGCTTGGGCCTTGAGCCACTTATAGGTCGGGCCGTGTTCAGGCTCGGCCAGGGCCTCGGACTCCATGGAAAAACCCGTGGTGAACATCTCCGGCAGGATCACCAGGTCGGCGCCACGCGCCTGCTCCAGCAACACCTCGAAATGTGCATAGTTGGCTTCGCGGTCGTGCCAGGCCAGGCTGGTCTGCACCAGGGCGATGTTCAGATTGGGCAATGCAGTCAGATCGCGCATAGTTTCTCCGCCGCCTGTCGCAGCGTCTCCTCACGTTTGGCAAAGCACAGGCGCACCAGGCGTTGCTCGGGGATAGGTCGCTGGTAGAACACCGACACCGGAATGGTCGCAACGCCGTGCTCACGGGTCAGCCACAGAGCCATGTCGACGTCGTTCAGGTCCGGGCGGATCTGCGAATAGTCCACCAGCTGGAAGTAGGTGCCGGGGGTGCGGGTAAAGCTGAAACGCGAGCCCTGCAACAGGTCGCAGAACACGTCGCGTTTGCCTTGGTAGAAGCCCGGCAGCTCATCGATGTGCTCAGGGTGCTCGGCCATGAAGTCAGCCAGCGCGCACTGCAGCGGCGTTACCCCGCAGAAGTTTACGTATTGATGGACCTTGCGCAGCTCGGCGCTCAATGCGGGTGGGGCGATCACGTAGCCGGTCTTCCAACCGGTGACATGGTAGGTCTTGCCGAACGAGCTTATGACGAACGCGCGCGCGTAGAGCTGCTCGTGGGCCAGGACACTGGCATGGCGTACGCCATCGTAGACCAGGTGCTCATACACCTCATCGCTGACCAGGTAGATGTCGCGTTCGGCAATCAGCTGGGCCAGCTGGTCGAGGTCTTCGCGGCTGATCAGCGCGCCGCTCGGGTTGTGCGGTGAGTTGAGGATGACCATCCGCGTGCGCGGGGTCAGTGCGTCGCTGAACTTCTGCCAGTCGATACGAAAATCGCCATCGCTAAGCTGGACGTGCACGCAACGTCCGCCAGCCAGCTCCACAGAAGGTTCGTAGCTGTCGTAGGCAGGGTCGAACACGATCACTTCGTCACCGGCCTGGATCACCGCCTGGATAGCACAGAAGATCGCCTCGGTGGCGCCGGGGGTGATGGTCACCTCGTGATCAGCATCGACCTTCACTCCGTACAGCCGGGCAACCTTGGCTGCTACCTGCTGGCGCAAAGCTGGCAGACCAGTCATCGGCGCGTACTGGTTGTGGCCGGCGGCCACGTGCCGGCCAACGGCATCAAGCAGCGCCTGCGGGCCGTTGAAGTCAGGGAAACCTTGGGAAAGGTTCAGCGCACCGGTCTGGACTGCCAGTTGCGACATGGTGGTGAAGATGGTCGTGCCGACGTTCGGCAGTTTGCTGCGGATCATGGAGCCCTCTTTCCTGGGGTGTATCCGGCACGGGATGGAGTCCGAGCATAGCGGATCGAGCAGTCAGGAAAAAGGTTGAAACAATAAGGGAATGTATTGGCGCCGCTGCGCAGGCAAGCCCGCGCTCACAAGGGCCGCGCGAACTTCAGATCTACGCTGTTGCTGTGGGAGCGGGCTTGCCCGCGATGGGCCGCAAAGCGGCCCCAATTACGCGAAACGAGCTTACTTACGCTTGTCCTTGCGCTTCTTCTCGGCCTTCTTGTGGTGCGACATCAAGCGGCGCTTCTTGTTGACCTGACGGTCGGTGAGGGTGTTCTTGTTACCCTCGTACGGGTTCTCGCCCCCCTTGTACTCGATGCGAATTGGCGTACCGACCAACTTGAGCACCCGGCGATAGGTGTTTTCCAGGTAACGCGAGTACGAGCGCGGGATCTTGTCGGTCTGGTTGCCGTGGATGACGATCAACGGCGGGTTGGCACCACCGAGGTGGGCATAACGCAGCTTGATCCGACGACCATTGACCAGCGGCGGCTGGTGCTCGCTGACCGCGTCTTCAAGGATCTGGGTCAGGCGGCTGGTCGGCCAGCGGGTGACCGCCGACTTGAACGCGGCCTGCACCGACTTGTACAGGTTGCCCACGCCCGTGCCATGCAGCGCGGAGATGAAGTGAATGTCGGCGAAGTCAACGAAGAACAGCCGGCGCTCAAGCTCAGTCTTGACGTAGTCACGCTCGCCCGGCTGCATGCCATCCCATTTGTTCAGGGCGATGACGATGGCGCGGCCAGCTTCCAGGGCAAAGCCCAGCAGGTTCAGGTCGTGGTCGACCACCCCTTCGCGGGCGTCCATGACGAAGATCACCACGTTGGCGTCCTTGATCGCCTGCAGCGTCTTGACCACCGAGAACTTCTCGACTTCTTCATGAATCTTGCCGCGCTTACGCACCCCGGCAGTATCGATGAAGGTGTACTTCTCGCCATCGCGCTCGAACGGGATGTAGATACTGTCGCGGGTGGTGCCCGGCTGGTCGTAGACCACCACGCGCTCCTCGCCGAGCATGCGGTTGACCAGGGTCGACTTGCCGACGTTAGGGCGGCCGATGATGGCGATCTTGATGCCATCCTTCTCGCTTGGGCCAGGGATGCGCACGGCCTCTTCGCCTTGCGCCACTTCCTGGTCGAGCGCTTCCTCTTCCTGGTTACGCGGAATATGGCCGAGCACAGATTCCATCAGGGCGTTGATGCCACGGCCCTGGGAGCCGGCCACCGGAATCGCATTGCCCATGCCCAGCGGCGAGAACTCGGCGCGGGCCACATCGGCATCGATGTTGTCGATCTTGTTGGCAACCAGGATGGCCGACTTGTTGCGCTTGCGCAGGTGCTCGGCAATCATCTGGTCAGCGGCGGTCATGCCCGCGCGGGCGTCGACCAGGAACAGCACATAATCGGCTTCTTCGATGGCCATCAGCGACTGCTCGGCCATCTTCTCGTCCATGCCGACTTCATCACCGGTGATACCACCGGTGTCGATCAGGATGTACGAACGACCCTGCCACATGGCGTCGCCATACTGGCGGTCACGGGTCAGGCCCGACAGGTCGCCAACGATGGCGTCACGGGTTTTGGTCAAACGGTTGAACATGGTGGACTTGCCGACGTTCGGCCGCCCCACCAGGGCGATTACGGGAACCATACGGCTCTCCACTCGTGAATTCTTGAAAATGCAAAGGCCGCTGCGAAGCAGCGGCCGGAGTTCGTGCGGCGCTTCGTGCGCCGCGGCTCGAGGCCGCAAGGCCTCAAGCATAGCTTCAGCGGATGGTCAGTGCCTGGAGCTTGCCGCTGTTGCCGAAGACATAGATGGTGTCACCGACCACCAGAGGGCGGGCACGCAGACCATCACTGTCGATACGCTCACGGCCAACGAAGCGACCATCGACCTGGCTGAGCAGGTGCAGGTAGCCTTCGAAGTCACCGACAGCGACGTAGCTGGAGAACACTTCCGGCGCCGACAGCTGACGGCGAGCCATGGAATCGTTGCTCCACAGAGCGCTGGAGGAGCGCTCGTCAACGCCTTCTACGGTACCCGAGGCCTCGCTGACATAGACGTTGCCAAAGCCCTGGGCGACACCCACATAGCTGGAGGCATCACGCTGCCACAGTACCCGGCCGCTTTCCAGATCCAGGCCCGCAACGCGACCCTGGTAGGTGCTGACGTACAGGGTACCACCAGACAGCAGCAGACCGCCGTCGATATCCACTACCCGGTCCAGCTCCGAACGGCCTTGCGGGATAGCTACGCGGCTTTCCCACACGGGCACGCCGTTCTGGGTATCCACGGCAATGACCTTACCGGTCGACAGGCCAGCGATGGCCAGGCGATTGGTCACGATCGGTGCACCGGTACCGCGCAGGGTCAGTACCGCCGGGGTGCTTTCGTAGATCCAGCGACGATCACCCGTGGCGGCATCGAGGCCGATCAGGCGGTCGTCCTGGGTCTGCACCACCACAACGTCACCGTTGTTGGCAGGCGGCGCCAGCACTTCACTGGTGACGCGGGAGCGCCAGCGCTCCTCACCGGTGCTGCTGTCCAGGGCAATCACTTCACCTTTGAGGGTGCCGAGCATAACCAAGCCGTAGCCTACGCCGACGGCGCCGGAAACCGGCAGCTCCAGATCCTTCTTCCACACAACGTCGCCGTTGACGCGGTCCAGGGCCATCACCAAGCCGTTGACGTCAGAGGCGTAGATACGGTCGTTCTCGATGGCCGGGACCAGGGTGTTGTAGGTCTCACCCTGACCGTCACCGATCGAACGGCTCCACTGCTTCTTGAGCACCACTTCTTCGGTGAACTTGGTCAGCTCGGCCGGAGGCAGTTCCTTCTTGCTGTTGCTGCTGCAACCCGCGGCCAGTACGGCCAGGGTCAGCACTGCTGCTTGTTTCCAACCGATCACGTCAAGCGTCCCCTTTGGCCAGGTCGTCCAGCTTCAGTTGCAGGCCTCCGACCGCTGCTTCATCAGACAGCGCGGCCTTGGCTTTTTCGTATGCATTGTGGGCATCACCGGCACGACCGAGCTGTACCAGCAGGTCGCCCTTGAGTTCTTCGCGGCTGGCCTGGAAGGCTTTGTCAGCATCGCCGTCAAGCAGCTTGAGGGCGTCTTCGGCCTTGTCCTGGGCAGCCAGGACCCGCGCCAGACGCTGGCGCGCTATTTCGCCCAGGGTGGCATCGGCCGGCTTGTCCAGCACACTCTTGAGTTCGCTGGCGGCATCGTCGAGCTTACCGCTATCGACCGCCACTTTAGCCACGAACAGGCTGCCGTATTGGGCATAGGCGGTGCCGGCGAATTCGCTCTTGAGCTTGCCAGCCAGTTCCGCGACCTTGGCCGCATCAGGTTGGCCAGTAGGCGTCAGGCTGGTTTCCAGCAGGTTCTGGTACAACACAGACGCGCCCTGCGACTGATTATTCTGGTACTTGTGCCAGGCCTGCCAGCCCATCACCAGGGCAGCAGCCAGCAGGGCGCCGGTCAGCAGCGGCTTGCCGTTGCGGTCCCACCAGTCCTTGACCGCAACCAGGCCATCATCATCGGTACTCGACACCCCAATACTCCTATTCAGCAATTCGGCTGTTTGACTGCTTACGCTTGCGCGAGAGCAGCTTGCAGGTGCTCGGCCAGAGCATCCCAGGCAATGTTCTGTTGTTCGCCCTGGCCACGCAGGGGCTTGAAACCTACCACTTGTTGCGCCAGTTCGTCGTCACCCATGATCAGGGCGAACAGCGCGCCGCTCTTGTCGGCTTTCTTGAACTGGCTCTTGAAGCTGCCGCCACCGGCGTTGACCGCCAGGCGCAGGCCGGGCACTTGGTCACGCAGGGTTTCGGAGAGCTTCAGGCCCGCCAGCTCCGCCTGCTCGCCAAAGGCGCACAGGTACAGGTCGATCTGGCGGCTGATCGACTCGGGCACCTTGCCCAGTGTCTCGAGCAGTAGGATCAAGCGTTCGATACCCATGGCAAAGCCCACACCCGGGGTCGGCTTGCCGCCCATCTGCTCAACCAGGCCATCGTAGCGACCACCGGCACAGACAGTGCCCTGGGCGCCGAGCTTGTCGGTGACCCACTCGAACACGGTCTTGCTGTAGTAGTCCAGGCCACGCACCAGCTTGGTGTTGATCACGAACGGAATACCGGCAGCGTCCAGGCGGGCCTTGAGGCCCTCGAAGTGCAGGCGCGATTCTTCGTCCAGGTAATCTTCCAGCTTCGGCGCACCGACCAGCACCGCTTGGGTGCCTTGGTCCTTGCTGTCGAGGATGCGCAGTGGGTTGCTTTTAAGGCGGCGCTGGCTGTCTTCGTCGAGCTGCTCCAGGCGCGCCGAGAGGAACTCGACCAGCGCGTCACGGTAGCGGGCACGGGCTTCGCTGGTACCCAGGCTATTGAGTTCAAGCTTGACCGCGTCCTGGATGCCCAACTGGCCCCACAGGCGCCAGGTGAGCATGATCAGCTCGGCGTCGATGTCCGGACCGTCGAGGTTGAACACTTCCACGCCGATCTGGTGGAACTGACGGTAGCGGCCTTTCTGCGGGCGCTCGTGGCGGAACATCTGGCCGATGTACCAAAGCTTCTGCACTTGGCCATTGCCCGTGATGCCATGCTCGAGCACTGCACGTACGCAGGCGGCGGTGCCTTCGGGACGCAGGGTCAGCGAATCGCCGTTGCGGTCCTCGAAGGTGTACATCTCTTTTTCGACGATGTCGGTGACTTCACCGATCGAGCGCTTGAACAGCTCGGTGAACTCGACGATCGGCGTGCGGATCTGGCTGTAGCCGTAACCGTCCAGCAGGCCGGCCACGGTGCCCTCGAAGTAGCGCCACAGCGGCGACTGCTCAGGCAGGATGTCGTTCATGCCACGGATGGCTTGCAGCGATTTGCTCACGAAAAGTCCTTACCAATCTGTGTTTCAGCCACGGGCGATCAGCGCCGCATCGGCCTCGACCTTTTCGGCCGCTTTCTGGCGGATGAGCTTTTCCAGTTCATCGACCAGGTTGTCATTGTTCAGCTTCTGCGCGGGCTTGCCGTCGATGTAGACCAGGTTCGGTGTACCGCCGGTCAGGCCCACATGCGACTCCTTGGCTTCACCCGGGCCGTTGACCACGCAGCCGATCACCGCCACATCCAACGGCACCAGCAGGTCTTCCAGGCGCGTTTCCAGCTCGTTCATGGTCTTGACCACGTCAAAGTTCTGCCGCGAACAGCTCGGGCAGGCGATGAAGTTGATGCCACGCGAACGCAGGTGCAGCGACTTGAGGATGTCGTAGCCGACCTTCACTTCTTCAACAGGGTCTGCGGCCAGGGAAATACGAATCGTATCGCCAATGCCTTCGGCCAGCAGCATACCGATGCCGACGGCGGATTTCACTGTCCCCGAACGCAGGCCGCCGGCTTCGGTGATGCCCAGGTGCAGCGGCTGGACGATCTGCCGGGCCAATTGGCGGTAGGCTTCGACGGCCATGAACACGTCGGACGCCTTGACGCTGACCTTGTAGTCCTGGAAATCCAGGCGGTCGAGGTGCTCGACATGGCGCAGCGCCGACTCGACCAGCGCGGCTGGGGTCGGTTCGCCGTACTTCTTCTGCAGGTCCTTTTCCAGGGAGCCGGCGTTGACACCGATGCGGATCGGGATACCACGATCACGCGCGGCATCGACCACCGCGCGTACGCGGTCTTCGCGGCCGATGTTGCCGGGGTTGATGCGCAGGCAGTCGACACCCAGTTCAGCCACGCGCAGGGCGATCTTGTAGTCGAAGTGGATGTCGGCCACCAGCGGCACGCTGACCAGCTGCTTGATACGGCCGAAGGCTTCGGCGGCGTCCATGTCCGGTACCGAGACACGGACGATGTCGACGCCAGCATCGACCAGGCGCTGGATCTGCCCGACCGTGGCGGCGACGTCATTGGTATCGGTGTTGGTCATGCTCTGCACCGCGATGGGCGCATCGCCGCCCACCGGCACATTGCCGACCCAGATTTTCCGGGATTCGCGACGTTTGATCGGAGATTCGCCGTGCATGACTTACTGTCCCAACTTCAGGCGAGCGGTTTCGCCACTGGTGAACGGTGCAACGTCGACGGCCTGGCCGTTGTAGCTGACCTGGGCGCCACGGGCAAAGCCCAGGCGTACCGCGAACGGCGGCTTGCCGGTCAGTTCCAGGCTGTCACCTTTGCGCTTGATGGCACTGAACAGCACCTTGCCGTTGCCGTCGGAGACTTGAGTCCAGCAATCGGCGGTGAATTGAATTGCAACCTTGGCGCTGCCGGCTGGGGCCGGGGCGGCAGGTTCGGCGGCGCTCGCCGGCACGCTGGCGGGCGGGGTAGCAGCTGCTGCTACTGGCGGCACTGGCGCGACCGGTGCCACTGGCGCAGCCGCAGCTGCGGGAGCCTGTGCCGCAGCGGCCGGGGCTGCCGGCGCTGGGGTGCTAGCAGTAGCTGCGGGCGTGGCCGGCGCAGTAGCTTCTTCATTGGCGGAGCCGCTGGTCTCGCCGGCAGGTGCCTGCTCGAGCGCCAATGGCTCGGTTTGTGGCTGCTGACCTTCGCTGACGGCCTGGTCTTCTGGCTCGTCCAGCGGGTGAATCTGCGTGGTGCCGTCGGCGCTTTCGACTTCGACGTGCTCCAGGGCGATCTTGGCCAGGTCCTTGCCGCGCAGGCTGGTCTGGTCTTGCCACCAGAAGAAGCCACCGCCGACCACGGCCACCAGCAACAGCAAGCTGACACCGCGCAGGATGTTGTGCGACAGGCGCACCGGCTCTTCAATACGGCCCAGCGCATGCACTTGGCTGCCTTGGGCATGGGTACCGGTGATCTGGTCGAAGGCGGCCACCAGCGGGGCTTGGTCCATGTCCATCAGCTTGGCATAGGCACGGATGTAACCACGGGCGAAGGTGTGCCCTGGCAGCTTGTCGAAGGCGCCGGATTCCAGGTTGTTCAGCGAACTCAAGGTCAGGTTGAGCTTGCGGGCTACCTCGGCTTGCGACCAATCGCGGTTTTCGCGGGCCTGGCGCAAGATCTCACCGGGGTGCTGGCGAGACGCTGCTGCTACTTCGGGATGAGCGGCTTTCATCGTTGCTCCGACAGGTATTGCTGATATTCCGGCGTACCGGGATAAAGTCGTTGTAATTGCTGGCCCAGTTCAGCCACCACGGCCGGTTCAGCGAACACCCGCGCCAGGCGGCTACCCAGCAGCAGGCTGCGGGCTTGCGGGTCGCTCAGCTGGCTGAAACGATCGTAGTAATCACGGGCCGGCACATAATGCCTGTTTTCGTAGGACAACTCAGCCATTTCAAGCAACGCCCTGGGTTGCCGTGGGTTGAGTTGCAGGGCTTTTTCCAAATACTCGCGCGCTTGCTCTGGACGCCCTAGCTTCATGGCGGTCAGTCCAAGGTTTTCAAAGACTCGCGAGCGCTCAGGATACAGGGTATCGGCGCCGGCCTGGCGAAAGACCTGCTCGGCCTGACTAAAACGCCCCTGAGCATATAGGAAACTGCCGTAGTTGTTGCGAATCCGCGTGTCATTGGCGCGCTGCGCCAGGGCCTGGCGAAAATGCTCCTCGGCCAGGGCCGGTTCGCCTTGCGCCTGGAACACCAAGGCCAGGGCGGCATGGGCGTCGGCATCGCGGTCATTCAGGGCCAGGGCTTTGGCCAGCGGCGCCTTGGCCTGCTCGGTCAAACCTTGTTGCAAATAACCCAGGCCCAACTGTACATAAGCCCGCCCCGCCTCGACCCGACCTTGACGGCTGGCCAGCGGATCGCCGGCGCCGCCGGACACGCAGCCGGCCAGCAGCAACAGCGTCAGGATCGACAGCGCGGCGCGCAGGGTCATTGGCAGGTTCTCGGTCAGTGGCGCGCGGCGCTATCTTGCATCTGCACGTCGTCGTTGAGCTGACGCACGGCAATGTAGCGCTCACTGCGGCGGGTGCGGTCCATCACCTGGCCAACCAGCTGACCACAGGCGGCGTCGATATCTTCGCCACGGGTGGTGCGGGTGGTGACGTTGAAACCACCGTGATGGAGCATGTCCTGGAAGCGGCGGATGGCGTTGTTGCTCGGCCGCTCGTAACCGGAATGCGGGAACGGGTTGAACGGGATCAGGTTGATCTTGCACGGCACATCGCGCAGCAGTTCGATCATCTGTGCCGCGTGTTCCGGCTGGTCGTTGACGTCCTTGAGCAAGGTGTACTCGACGGTCAGCACGCGCTTGCCCCCCAGGGTGGCCATGTAGCCCATGCACGACTCCAGCAGCACCTTGAGCGGGTACTTCTTGTTGATCGGTACCAGCTTGTTACGCAGTTCGTCGTTCGGCGCGTGCAGCGACAGCGCCAGGGAAACGTCGATGTGCTTGGCCAGTTCGTCGATCATCGGCACCACGCCGGAAGTGGACAAGGTGACGCGACGCTTGGAAATGCCATAGCCCAGATCATCCATCATGATCTTCATGGCGGCGATGACATTGTCGAAATTGAGCAACGGCTCGCCCATGCCCATCATCACCACGTTGGTAATGGCGCGGTCGACTTTGGCCGGGACGGTGCCGAAGGATTTGTTCGCAAGCCACACCTGGCCAATGACTTCGGCGGCGGTGAGGTTGCTATTGAAGCCTTGCTTGCCGGTGGAGCAGAAACTGCAGTCCAGGGCGCAGCCGGCTTGGGACGAAACGCAGAGGGTACCGCGGTCGTCGGTGGGGATGTAGACGGTCTCGACGCAGCTGCCGGAGGCAACGCGGATCACCCATTTACGGGTGCCGTCGGCGGAAATGTCTTCACTGACCACCTCCGGAGGCCGAATCTCGGCAACAGCCTCGAGCTTTTCGCGCAAGGCCTTGCCGACATTGGTCATGGCGGCGAAATCATCGACGCCAAAATGGTGAATCCATTTCATTACTTGACCGGCACGGAAGCGCTTCTCCCCAATCGAGTCGAAGAACTGTTCCATTTCCGGCTGGGTCAGACCCAACAGGTTGATTTTGCCAGTAGATGTCGTCATGGATTCACCCTCACCCGTAAGCTTTCGCTTAGCGAGTGGTTACCTCGGTAGCAGCGAAGAAGTAAGCGATTTCGCGAGCAGCGGCAGCTTCGGAGTCCGAACCGTGAACGGCGTTGGCGTCGATCGACTCAGCGAAGTCAGCACGGATGGTGCCGGGAGCAGCTTCTTTAGGATTGGTAGCGCCCATCAGCTCACGGTTCAGAGCGATGGCGTTTTCGCCTTCCAGAACCTGAACGACAACTGGACCGGAAGTCATGAAGGCAACCAGGTCACCGAAGAAACCGCGCTCGCTGTGCTCAGCGTAGAAGCCTTCAGCTTCGGCTTTGGACAGTTGCTTGATTTTCGAAGCAACGATTTTCAGACCAGCGTCTTCGAAGCGAGTGGTGATCTTGCCGATGACATTCTTGGCAACTGCGTCAGGCTTGATGATCGAGAAAGTACGTTGAACAGCCATGGTAACTCCAGAAAATTGAGTGTTGCGAAAAATTAAACCCGCGAATTATACGCGGGTTCCAGGGGATTGCCTAACCTGCAGATAACGCTCAGTCGGCTTCTTCGATCCAAGCCGCCTGGATGGCCTCGAGCACTTTCTCACCGCCGCGTGACGGATCGTCGCTAAATTCTGGCAGGGCCAGTACCCAGCGGTGCAGATCGACGAAATTTACATAACGAGGATCGACCTCAGGCTTGCTTTCTGCAAGCTGGATGGCGATCTCAAGTACATCAACCCATTTCAGACTCATGCCAGCCTCCAGACTCAGTGCGGCGCTTCAGCGGCGTGGTTGAGCGAATATTTGGGGATTTCGATGGTCAGGTCTTGATCACCGACCACCACCTGGCAACCCAGGCGCGACTGGGCTTCCAGGCCCCAGGCCTTGTCCAGCATGTCTTCTTCGAGCTCGTCGGCTTCTTCCAGCGAGTCGAAGCCCTGGCGCACGATGCAGTGGCAGGTGGTGCAGGCCTTGACGCCGCCGCAGGCGCTTTCCATTTCGATATGGTGCTCGTGAGCCAGCTCGAGGATGTTGGTGCCAGCCGGCACCTCGACCACCAGGCCCTCCGGGCAGAACTTCTCGTGCGGCAGGAATTTCACCTGGGGCATCGGTTACTCCTCGATCTCATTCAGGTTGCGCCCGGCCAGTGCGGCTTTGACCGTCGAATCAAGGCGACGGGCGGCAAATGCATCGGTCACCTGCGACAGAATCTTGGTCTGTTGCTCGATGGCAGGGCCATCGGTGCCGGCCAGCAAATCACGTAGTTGTTGCATCTGGAAGGCAATAGCCTCGCGCTCTTCGGCGCTTAGCAGGCGCTCGCCATCGGCGTCCAATGCGCCCTGCACCGCTTCGAGCAGGCGTTCGCCGTCGACCTGGTGCTCACGCAGCTGACGGGCCTGCTTGTCGGAACCTGCGTGCTCGAAGGAGTCCTTGAGCATGCGGGCGATCTCACCGTCGGTCAGGCCGTACGACGGCTTGACTTGAATGCTCGATTCCACGCCCGAGCCCAGCTCGCGTGCGGCGACGCTGAGCAGCCCGTCGGCGTCGACCTGGAAGGTCACGCGGATTTTCGCCGCACCCGCCACCATCGCCGGAATGCCGCGCAACTCGAAGCGGGCCAGGGAGCGGCAGTCGCTGATCAGCTCGCGCTCACCCTGCAGGACGTGGATCATCATGGCCGACTGGCCGTCTTTATAAGTGGTGAACTCTTGCGCGCGGGCCACAGGGATCGTGGTATTGCGCGGGATCACCTTCTCCATCAGTCCGCCCATGGTCTCAAGACCGAGCGACAGCGGGATAACGTCCAGCAGCAACAGCTCGCCGCCTTCGCGACGGTTACCCGCCAGCGTATCGGCCTGGATCGCGGCGCCGATGGCGACCACCTGATCGGGGTCGATCGACGTTAGCGGGGTACGGCCAAACAGCGTGCCGACCGCTTCGCGTACACGCGGAACGCGGGTCGAACCACCCACCATGACCACCGCCCCGACCTCTTCGAGCTCGATGCCGCTGTCGCGCACCGCGCGCCGGCAAGCCTTGAGGCTGCGGGCGATCATCGGCTCGATCATCGTTTCGAAGGCCACCCGGCTCAGCTCGCCCTGCCAGGCGCCGTGCTGAACGCTGACTACGTCGGCGTCGGTCAGGGCTTCCTTGGCGGCGCAGGCAGTTTGCAGCAGCAGGCGCTGGGTAGCGGGGTCGAGGTCAGCGGACAAACCCGCTTGCTCGATGATCCAGCCAGCGATCGCATGATCGAAATCGTCACCACCCAAGGCCGTGTCGCCCCCAGTGGCCAGCACTTCGAAGACGCCAGCGGTAAGACGCAGGATGGAGATATCGAACGTACCGCCACCCAGATCGAAGATCGCCACCACGCCTTCGGCGTTCTGGTCCAGACCATAAGCCACGGCAGCAGCGGTCGGCTCATTGAGCAGGCGCAGAACGTTGAGGCCGGCCAGTTTGGCGGCATCTTTGGTGGCTTGGCGCTGGGCGTCGTCGAAGTAGGCCGGGACAGTAATCACCGCCCCTACCAGGTCGCCACCCAAGGTCTGCTCAGCACGCTGGCGCAGCACCTTGAGGATGTCGGCAGACACTTCCACCGGGCTCTTCGGCCCTTGGACGGTGTCGATGAACGGCATGTGCGACTCGCCGCCCACAAAGCGGTAAGGCAGCTGTTCGCCGAGTTGCTTGACGTCTGCCAGGCCACGGCCCATCAGGCGCTTGACCGACAAGATGGTATTGAGCGGGTCGCTGGAGGCAGCGTCGCGCGCAGCCTGGCCGACTTCAACGCGGCCATCGAGGTAGCGCACGGCGGACGGCAGGATGACGCTGCCCTGCGCGTCGGGCAGCGGCTCGCTCAGGCCACTGCGCAAGGCGGCAACCAGAGAATTGGTGGTACCCAGGTCGATCCCCACCGCCAGGCGGCGCTGGTGCGGTTGTGGGCTCTGACCGGGTTCGGCGATCTGCAGTAGGGCCATGCTTATCTAGATACCTTAGGCGTCGTCACGGCAACGCCGGGTTAATCGTCGAGGCGCTCTTCCAACTGGCGCACTTCTTGGGCGAGCTTGTCGAGGAACTGCATGCGGCGCATCAGGCGCTCGGCCTGTTCACGCTGCGCAGCATCATCCCAGCAGGCGGCGAAATCCTCGTTGAGCGTGTCTTGGGCAGCCTTGAGGCGCTTCTTGAACACCGCGACACCGTCCAGATCGTCCAGCTCTTCGAGCTCCTCACGCAGCTCCATCTGCTGCAACAGGAAGTCCGGGTCATGCACGGTGACTTCCTGCGGCACTTCATGGCCACTGATGGCCAGCAGATAGCGGGCACGCCGCGGGGCGCTGCGCAGGGTCTGGTAGGCGTCGTTCAACGCTGCCGAGTTTTCCAGGGCAATGCGCTGTTCACGTTCGGAGGCATCGGCGAAACGGTCCGGATGGACCTCGCGGGCCAGCTCGCGGTAGCGAACGGCCAGCTTGTCGAGGTCCAGACGAAAGCCCGGCTTGAGGTCAAACAGAGCGAAATGGCAAGGAGTACCCACGTCAAGCCTCAGACATTGAAGCTTTCGCCGCAGCCACACTCACCGCGCACGTTGGGGTTGTTGAACTTGAAGCCTTCGTTCAACCCTTCCTTGACGAAGTCGAGCTCAGTACCGTCGAGGTAAACCAGGCTTTTCGGGTCGATGATGACCTTCACGCCGTGGTTCTCGAACACCTGATCTTCAGACGCCACTTCGTCGACGAACTCCAGCACGTAGGCCAGGCCCGAGCAACCGGTGGTGCGCACGGCCAGGCGAATGCCCTCACCCTTGCCGCGCCCGTCGAGGGAACGCCGCACGTGGTTGGCGGCGGCTTCTGTCATGCTGATAGCCATCGGAGCTCCTTTGCTTAGCTGTGCTTACCGTTGAGTCTTGCGACTCAGATCAAGCCTTTCTTCTGCTTGTAGTCGCGTACGGCCGCCTTGATGGCGTCTTCGGCGAGTACCGAGCAGTGGATCTTGACCGGCGGCAGCGCGAGTTCCTCAGCCAGCTGGGTGTTCTTGATGGTTTCGGCTTCGTCCAGGGTCTTGCCCTTCATCCACTCGGTGGCGAGGGAGCTGGAGGCGATGGCCGAACCGCAGCCATAGGTCTTGAACTTGGCGTCTTCGATGACGCCCTGCTCGTTGACCTTGATCTGCAGACGCATCACGTCACCGCAGGCCGGGGCGCCGACCATGCCGGTGCCGACATCCGGATCGTCGGCGTTCATCTTGCCGACGTTACGCGGGTTTTCGTAGTGGTCGATGACCTTTTCACTGTATGCCATGGTGCAATTCCTTCCTCATCAGGGAGCCGCTCTTGCCGGCGACTGCTTAGTGGGCGGCCCACTCGATCTTGGAGATGTCGACGCCGTCTTTGTACATGTCCCACAGCGGCGAGAGCTCACGCAGCTTGTTGACTGCCTTGCAGACTTCCTGCGCGGCGTAGTCGACTTCTTCTTCAGTGGTGAAGCGGCCGAAGGAGAAGCGGATCGAGCTGTGTGCCAGCTCGTCGTTACGGCCCAGAGCGCGCAGTACATAGGACGGCTCGAGCGAAGCGGAGGTGCAGGCCGAACCCGACGATACCGCGATGTCCTTGAGCGACATCAGCAGCGACTCGCCTTCAACGTAGTTGAAGCTCAGGTTCAGGTTGTGCGGCACGCGGGCAGTCTGGCTGCCGTTGACGTAGAGCTCTTCGAGGTCCGAGACCTGCTTGAAGAAGCGGTCGCTCAGGGCCTTGATGCGGACGTTCTCGCTGGCCATTTCCTGCTTGGCAATGGCGAACGCCTCGCCCATGCCGACGATCTGGTGGGTTGGCAGGGTGCCCGAACGCATGCCGCGCTCATGGCCACCGCCGTGAATGATGGCTTCCAGGCGAACCCGTGGCTTGCGGCTGACGTACAGCGCGCCGATGCCTTTCGGGCCGTAGACCTTGTGCGCCGAGAACGACATCAGGTCGACCTTGAGTTTCTGCAGGTCGATTTCGACCTTGCCAGCCGACTGGGCGGCGTCGACATGGAACAGCACGCCGCGCGAACGGGTCAGTTCACCGATGGCGGCGATGTCGTTGATCGAGCCGACTTCGTTGTTGACGTGCATCAGCGAGACCAGGATGGTGTCGTCGCGCAGCGCCGCCTCGACCTGGGCCGGGGTGACGATACCGTCTTCGCCTGGCTCGAGGTAGGTGACTTCGAAACCTTCACGCTCGAGCTGGCGAGCGGTATCCAGGACCGCCTTGTGCTCGATCTTGGAGGTGATGATGTGCTTGCCCTTGGTCTGATAGAAGTGCGCAACACCCTTGAGCGCCAGGTTGTCGGACTCGGTAGCACCGCTGGTCCAGACGATCTCGCGCGGGTCGGCGTTGATCAGCTCGGCTACTTGGCGACGGCCGTTCTCGACCGCTTCCTCGGCGCGCCAGCCGAACACGTGGGAGCGCGAAGCCGGGTTACCGAAGTTTCCGTCGACCAGCAGGCAATCGGCCATCTTCTGGGCCACACGTGGGTCGACCGGGGTGGTCGCGGAGTAATCGAGGTAGATCGGCAACTTCATTGGGTATCTCCTATCAGGCGTTGGCGTCGCTCGTCGTCACGGTTCAGTCGACGGCGGACGTCTCAATCTTGTCCAGCTGGGCGGATCGGCCTGCGACACGGCGCAGGTCCTGGCGCTGGGCGACTTCTTGCACCTCACGGCGCATCACGAGGTCGGCCAGGCTGATGCCACTGAGGAATTCATGAATCTGCTGGCTGAGGTCGCACCACAAGTGGTGAGTCAGGCAGGTGTCACCGGCATGGCAATCCCCCAGGCCCTGGCAGCGGGTGGCATCGACCGATTCATTGACCGCGTCGATGACCTGGGCCACCTGGATGGTTTCCATGCCCCGCGACAGCTGGTAGCCACCGCCTGGACCGCGCACGCTGGAAACCAGACTGCTACGGCGCAGCTTGGCGAACAGCTGTTCCAGATAAGAGAGGGAAATGCCCTGGCGCTCGGAAATGTCGGCCAAAGACACCGGCCCATGCTGCGCGTGCAGTGCCAGGTCAAGCATGGCGGTCACGGCGTATCGGCCTTTGGTAGTCAGTCGCATGGCGTATGGGTACCACGGGAGTTACAAGATGTGAGCGAGTATGCGATTCCCGAGCATTTAAGTCAACTATAAGACCTACTGCTTTAGTCGGGTTTGCATCTGGGAGGCGGGCGCGAGTGTAGCAGACATGGGGCGTGATCACACGCCCCAGATGACGAACTGATGTCAATGCGGCTGGGTGTCGCCCTGCGCGGCTTGCTTGGCGTCGGCCGGCTTGGGCTCGCCCTGAGTCAGCTCGACGAAGTCTTCTTCAGGCAAAGCCGGCAGTTCCTTGCCACAGTAGTCGCTACCCAGGTTGGTCAGGGCGCCACACATGCCCTCCAGGCGCTCGTCGACGGCCTGCAGATGATCGAGCATCTGGCCAATCGCCCGCGCCACCGGATCGGGCATGTCGCCACTGACGCCATAGGCGTCAAAGCCGATTTTCTCGGCCATGGCCTTGCGCTTGGCCTCGACTTCGCTGTCTTCGGTCTTGACGATGATGCGCCCCGGGATACCCACCGCCGTGGCACCTGGCGGCACTTCCTTGGTGACCACGGCGTTGGAGCCGATCTTGGCCCCGGCACCGACGGTAAACGGGCCCAGCACCTTGGCGCCGGCACCGACTACCACGCCGTTCTCCAAGGTGGGGTGGCGCTTGCCTTTATTCCAGCTGGTGCCGCCCAGGGTCACGCCTTGGTAGAGGGTGACGTCATCACCGATCTCAGCGGTCTCGCCAATGACGATACCCATGCCGTGGTCGATGAAGAAGCGCCTACCGATGGTCGCGCCGGGATGGATCTCGATACCGGTCATCCAGCGACCGAAGTTCGACACCAGCCGAGCCAGCCACTTGAAGTCTCGAACCCACAGGGCATGACCGAGACGGTGCAGCCAGATGGCGTGCATCCCCGGGTAGCAGGTCAGCACCTCGAAGGCGTTGCGCGCTGCCGGGTCACGATGAAATACGCTTTGGATATCTTCACGCAGACGTTCAAACATCTTTCAGTCCTTCCGCTTATGCGGCTCGCCTCGGGCGACCTTCTGGGTCTCGGTGAGGATGCCGCGCAAAATGCTCATTTCCGAACGGTCGACCGCGCTACGCCCATACAACCGGCGCAGACGCGCCATCAGGTGCTTGGGCTTCTCGGGATCGAGGAACGCGATATCCACCAGGGTTTTTTCCAGGTGGTCGTAGAAGCGCTCCATTTCGTCCAGGGTCGCCAGCTCGCCGGCGTCCGCTTTCTCGACTTTCGCCGGTGCGCCCTGCTCGACCAGCCAGGCCATGCGCACCTCATAGGCGAGCACCTGGACAGCGGCAGCAAGGTTCAGCGAGCTGAAGTCGGGGTTCGAGGGAATGTGCACGTGGAAGTGACATCGCTGCAGTTCGTCGTTGGTCAGGCCGGCATGCTCGCGCCCGAACACCAGGGCGATTTCCTCACCGCTGGCGGCGCGTTCAACGGCCTTGGCGCCGCACTCACGCGGGTCGAGCATGGGCCAGGGCAGGCTGCGGTCACGGGCACTGGTGCCGATCGCCAGGCTGCAACCGACCAGCGCCTCTTCCAGCGAGCCAACCACTTGGGCGCCATCGAGCACATCGTCGGCGCCGGAGGCACGGGCGCTGGCGTCGGCAGCGGGAAAGTCCAGTGGCTGAACCAGCACCAGGCGCGACAAGCCCATGTTTTTCATGGCACGAGCAGCGCCGCCGATGTTGCCGGGGTGGCTGGTATTGACCAGAACAACACGAATATTCTGCAGCAAGGTGTGTGCTCATTAGATGCGATTGAAGGGGGTATCGATCTTACAGAACCGACCAGCGTAACGCCACGAAAGCAAATGTCACACTTCTGCCGCGGGAGTTTTCTGCTAGAATGTGCGGCTTTCTTCTTTAACATCCCCAGGTGAAACGCCCATGCAGCCTATGCTGAATATCGCCCTGCGCGCTGCTCGCAGCGCCAGTGAACTGATTTTCCGCTCCATCGAACGCCTGGATAGCATCAAGGTCGACGAAAAGGAAGCCAAGGACTACGTCTCCGAGGTTGACCGCGCTGCGGAGCAGAGCATCGTCAACGCCTTGCGCAAGGCTTACCCGAACCACTCCATCCAAGGCGAAGAGACCGGCCTGCACGCTGGCTCCGGCGAAGAAGGCAAGGACTACCTGTGGATCATCGATCCGCTGGATGGCACCACCAACTTCCTGCGTGGCGTTCCTCACTTTGCGGTCAGCATCGCCTGCAAATACCGTGGCCGCCTGGAACACGCCGTGGTCCTCGATCCAGTGCGCCAGGAAGAATTCACCGCCAGCCGTGGCCGTGGCGCCCAAGTCAACGGTCGCCGCCTGCGCGTCAGCTCGCGCACCAGCCTGGAAGGCGCGCTGCTGGGTACCGGCTATCCGTTCCGCGACAACCAGATGGAAGACCTGGACAACTACCTGGGCATGTTCCGCGCCCTGACTGGCCAGACCGCCGGCATCCGCCGCGCCGGCTCCGCCAGCCTGGACCTGGCGTACGTCGCCGCTGGCCGTTTCGACGCCTACTGGGAGTCGGGCCTGTCCGAATGGGACATGGCTGCCGGTGTGCTGCTGGTACAAGAAGCCGGTGGCCTGGTGAGCGACTTCAACGGTGGCCATGACTTCCTCGAGAAGGGCCATATCGTTGCGGGCAATATCAAGTGCTTCAAAGCCGTGCTGACTGCCATCCAGCCGCACGTGCCGCACTCGCTGAAACGCTGAGGCGGATTTCAGCCACAAAAAAAGCACCCTTCGGGGTGCTTTTTTTTGGCTATTGCCCTGGTGAGATGCGTGGAGCGGGCTTGCCCCGCGATAGCATGCGCCTATCTACGTAGAAAGCGAGCCTGACGCTATCGCGGGGCAAGCCCGCTCCCACGATGGACTACTCCCACGATGCACTGCGTCAGTCAGACAACTTGCCTTACTGCCCCGGCTGCGCCTGGCTCAGCACCAGCTTGCCATTCTCATCTAGCGGAATGGTCGAGCCCGGCTCGTGATCCATCTTCACCTTGCCGACCTTGTCGCCAATCGAATAGGTCACGTTGTAGCCAACCACCTTCTCGCTGAGGTCGTTGACCGTATTGCAGCGGGTTTGCGTGGTGGTGTAGGTGTCACGCTCCTGCATGCCCTCCTGCACCTTGTTACCGGCATAACCGCCACCGACCGCACCAGCCACGGTGGCGATCTTCTTGCCGGTACCACCGCCAATCTGGTTACCCAGCAAGCCGCCGGCCAGCGCACCGACCACGGTGCCGGCAATCTGGTGCTGGTCCTTGACCGGCGCCTGACGGGTCACGGTGACGTCCTTGCACACTTCGCGCGGGGTCTTGACCTGCTGTTTAATCGGCTGCACGTCTGTCACCTGAGCAACCTCAGGGCCTTTGTTCACCAAGCTGTAGGTCGCCACAGCACCTCCGGCAGTGACACCGACAGCACCCAGCACCGCACCCACTAGCATTGATTTATTCACGTGAACCTCCTGATCGTACCTGCGGGTCCGAACCCGCGCTTCTCCCAGCCTTGGAGTAAAAAAAAAGCCGCGAGTTCAACACTCGCGGCTCTCTTTGCGCCAAACGGCGTAGGACAAGTCCTTACGGACGGTCGTCCACACCCTCTGCCTTGACCGGTGGAATCAGGTCTTCGCTGTTCAGGTTCAGCCAGATCAGTACCACGTTGGCGATGTAGATCGACGAGTAGGTACCGGCCATGACCCCGATGAACAGAGCCAGGGAGAAGCCGAACAGGTTGTCGCCGCCGAAGAACAGCAGCGCCGCGATGGCCAGCAAGGTCGACACCGAGGTGGCGATGGTACGTAGCAGGGTCTGGGTGGTCGAGACGTTGATGTTCTCGATCAGCGAAGCCTTGCGCATGACCCGGAAGTTCTCACGCACCCGGTCGAACACGACGATGGTGTCGTTGAGCGAGTAACCGATGATCGCCAGGACCGCTGCCAGCACGGTCAGGTCGAAGGTGATCTGGAAGAACGACAGGATACCTACGGTCACCACCACGTCGTGGATCAGCGAGATGATCGCGCCCACGGCGAACTTCCACTGGAAGCGGAAGGCCAGGTAGATCAACACCCCGCCCAGCGCCAGGAGCATACCCAGGCCGCCCTGGTCACGCAGCTCCTCACCCACCTGCGGGCCGACGAACTCGACGCGCTTGAGGGTTGCCGGGTTGTCGCCACCGGCCTTCTGCAAGGCCGCCGCGACTTTGCTACCCAGTTGCGGGTCGTCGCCAGGCATACGCACCAGCAGGTCGGTGGTCGCGCCGAAGCTCTGCACCACGGCATCGCCAAAGCCCGACTCGACCAGCTCGGCACGCACGGTTTTCAGGTCTGCCGGACGCTCGTAGGTCAGCTCGATGAGCGTACCGCCGGTGAAGTCCAGACCGAAGTTCAGGCCCTTCTGCCACCAGCTGAACAGTGCCAGCACGGTAAGCAGTACGGTGACGGCGAACGCGACATTGCGCACGCCCATGAAGTTGATGGTTTTCATGGTTATTCCCTCAAACCCACAGCTTCTTGATGTCACGCCCGCCGCAGGTCAGGTTGACCATTGCGCGGGTCACCATGACGGCGGTGAACATCGAGGTGAAAATCCCGAGGGACATGGTAACCGCGAAGCCTTTGACCGGACCGGTACCCATGGCGAACAGGATGCCGCCGACCAACAGGCTGGTCAGGTTGGCGTCGATGATCGCGGTGTAGGCACGGCTGAAGCCTTCGTGGATGGCGCGCTGTACCGTCATGCCGTTTTTCAGCTCCTCGCGAATCCGCGAGAAGATCAGCACGTTGGCGTCAACCGCCATACCCATGGTCAACACGATACCGGCGATACCTGGCAGGGTCAGGGTCGCGCCGAGCAGCGACATCAGCGCCAGCAGCAGGATCATGTTGCCGGTCAGGGCGATGGTCGCGATCACACCGAAGCCACGGTAGATGGCGATGATGAACAGCGAGACGAACAGCATCCCCCACAGCGATGCATCGACACCCTTGGTGATGTTGTCAGCACCCAGGCTTGGACCGATGGTACGTTCTTCAGCGAAGTACATCGGTGCGGCCAGACCACCGGCACGCAGCAGCAGGGCCAGCTCGGACGATTCGCCCTGGCCGTTCAGACCGGTGATCCGGAACTGGCTGCCCAGTGGCGACTGAATGGTCGCCAGGCTGATGATCTTCTTGTCTTCCTGGAAGCTCTGAACTGGCACTTCCTTCTCGACACCGTCGACCGTCTGCTTGACGTAGCGGGTCACCGGCTTTTGCTCGATGAAGATCACCGCCATGCTGCGCCCGACGTTGCTGCGGGTAGCGCGGCTCATCAGCTCGCCGCCATGGCCATCGAGGCGAATGTTGACCTGCGGACGGCCCTGCTCGTCGAAGCTGGCCTGGGCATCGGTGACCTGGTCACCGGTGATGATCAGGCCGCGCTCGACGGGCGCCGAGCGACCACCGTCACGGAACTCGAAGACCTCAGTGGTGGCCTTGGACGCGCCCGGCTCGGCACCGAAGCGGAACTCGAGGTTGGCGGTCTTGCCGAGGATACGCTTGGCTTCGGCAGTGTCCTGCACGCCTGGCAGCTCGACCACGATGCGGTTGGCGCCTTGGCGCTGCACCAGTGGCTCAGCCACGCCCAACTCGTTGACACGGTTACGGACGGTGGTCAGGTTCTGCTTGATCGAGTATTCGCGGATCTCGGCAACTTTGGCCGGGGTCAGCGCCAGACGCAGCACGGCGAGCTCGTTGCGCTCGGTGGTGGTCAGGTCGAAATCAGTGAAATTCTTGCGGATCAGGGCACGGGCCTGTTCGCGGGTGGCGTCGTCGGAGAAGCCCAGCATGATGCCGCCGTCCTGCTGAGGCAGGCTGCGATAGCGGATCCGCTCTTTGCGCAGCAGGGTCTTCACTTCGCCTTCGTAGACTTTCATCCGGGCGCTCATGGCCTTGTCCATGTCCACTTCGAGCAGGAAGTGCACACCACCGGACAGGTCCAGACCCAGTTTCATCGGGCTTGCACCCAGGTTACGCAGCCACTGCGGGGTGGTCTGGGCCAGGTTCAGGGCCACGACGTAATCATCGCCCAGTGCCTTGCGCACCACATCCTTGGCAGGGAGCTGGTCTTCCTGGTTGGTCAGGCGCACCAGCGCACTGCCCTTCTCGCCCAGGCTACCGCCCTTCACGGCGATACCGGCATCGCTCAGCGCCTTGGTGACGCGATCGAGGTCGGCTTGGTTGACCTGCAGTGCGGAGCTCGCACCACTGATCTGCACCGCCGGATCATCCGGGTAAAGGTTGGGAGCGGAATAAATGAAACCGATCGCCAGTACCAGCACGATCAGTGCGTATTTCCACAGAGGGTATTTGTTCAGCATCACGCCGCCCGTTCAAGACGCGGGGCGCGTTGCGCGCCCCGACTGGAAAAGAAAACCGGTAACTCAGATAGCCTTGAGCGTACCTTTTGGCAGGGTCGCAGCCACGGCGCCCTTCTGGAACTTCAGCTCGACGGTGTCGGACACTTCCAGAACCACGAAATCATCGGAAACCTTGACGATTTTGCCGGCGATGCCGCCGTTGGTGACAACTTCGTCACCTTTTTGCAAGTTGCCCAGCAGGTTCTTCTGCTCTTTGGCACGCTTGGCCTGTGGACGCCAGATCATCAGGTAGAAGATGACCAGGAAGCCAACCAGGAAAATCCACTCAAAGCCAGTACCAGCAGGGCCGGCGGCCGGGGCAGCTGCGTCCGCGTAAGCGGCGGGGATCAAAAAGCTCATGTGACACTCCAGTTGTTAAGTTGCACGTGTTGAGTTGGCAATACGTGAGAGACAGTCAGTCCAAAGGCGGCACAGGCAGCCCGCGTTTGGCATAGAAGGCGTCGACAAAGGCGGCCAATTTACCTTGTTGAATAGCCTCGCGTAAACCGGCCATCAGACGCTGGTAATGACGCAAGTTATGGATCGTATTCAACATGCTGCTCAACATTTCGCCGCATTTGTCCAGGTGATGGAGATAGGCGCGGGAGAAGTTAGTGCAGGTGTAGCAATCGCAGGTCGGATCCAGCGGCGAATCATCGTGGCGATGGAACGCGTTGCGGATCTTGATCACCCCGGTATCGATGAACAGATGGCCGTTGCGCGCGTTGCGCGTCGGCATCACGCAGTCGAACATGTCGACGCCGCGGCGCACACCCTCTACAAGATCCTCGGGTTTGCCTACACCCATAAGGTAACGAGGTTTGTCAGCCGGCATCTGCGCAGGCAGATAATCCAGCACCTTGATCATCTCGTGCTTGGGCTCACCGACCGACAGGCCGCCGATGGCCAGGCCATCGAAGTCGATGTTGACCAACGCTTCGAGCGAGCGCATGCGCAGGTCCTGGTACATGCCACCCTGGACGATACCGAACAGCGCCGCCGTGTTGTCACCATGGGCATTCTTCGAGCGCTGGGCCCAACGCAGCGACAACTCCATCGAGGTACGGGCGACATCATGCTCGGCCGGGTACGGCGTGCACTCGTCGAAGATCATCACGATGTCCGAGCCCAGGTCGCGCTGGACCTGCATCGACTCTTCCGGGCCCATGAACACCTTGGAGCCATCGACGGGCGAGGCGAAGGTAACGCCCTCCTCCTTGATCTTGCGCATGGCGCCCAGGCTGAACACCTGGAAACCACCCGAGTCGGTGAGGATCGGGCCTTTCCACTGCATGAAATCGTGCAGGCCATTGTGCTTCTTGATCACCTCGGTGCCCGGGCGCAGCCACAGGTGGAAGGTGTTGCCCAGGATGATCTCGGCGCCAATGGCCTCGATGTCCCGCGGCAGCATGCCCTTGACCGTGCCATAGGTACCGACCGGCATGAACGCCGGAGTCTCGACCGTGCCACGGGGGAAGGTCAGGCGACCACGACGGGCCTTGCCGTCGGTGGCCAGCAGTTCGAAGGACATTCGACAGGTGCGACTCATGCTAGATCCTCGGGGCCGCGTGGCGCCGGATTGCGGGTGATGAACATCGCATCACCGTAACTGAAGAAGCGGTACCCCTGCTCGACTGCTGCCGCGTAGGCAGCCATGGTCTCGGGATAACCGGCGAAGGCCGAGACCAGCATCAGCAGCGTGGACTCCGGCAGGTGGAAGTTGGTGACCAGGGCGTCGACCACATGGAACGGCCGGCCAGGGAAGATAAAGATGTCGGTGTCGCCACTGAACGCCTTGAGCTGCCCGTCACGCGCAGCGCTCTCAAGCGAGCGCACGCTGGTCGTGCCGACGGCCACTACCCGACCACCGCGGGCGCGGCAGGCGGCAACGGCATCGACCACCTCCTGGCTGACCTCGAGCCACTCTTTATGCATGTGGTGGTCTTCGATCTTGTCGACCCGCACCGGCTGGAAGGTGCCCGCGCCCACATGCAGGGTGACGAAGGCGCGCTCAACGCCCTTGGCTGCGATCTTCTCGAGCAGCGCTTCATCGAAGTGCAGACCTGCGGTTGGCGCAGCAACGGCGCCAGCACGTTCGGCATAGACCGTCTGGTAACGCTCGCGGTCGGCACCTTCGTCTGGGCGATCGATATACGGCGGCAGCGGCATATGCCCGACCCGCTCCAGCAGCGGCAATACCTCTTCGGTGAAGCGCAGCTCGAACAGCGTGTCATGGCGCGCGACCATCTCGGCCTCGCCGCCGCCATCGATGAGGATCTGCGTCCCGGCCTTGGGCGCCTTGCTGGCGCGCACATGGGCCAGCACCCGGTGGCTGTCGAGCACCCGCTCGACCAGCACTTCGAGCTTGCCGCCGGAGGCTTTCTGGCCGAACAGCCGCGCTGGGATCACCCGGGTGTTGTTGAACACCATCAGGTCGCCCGGACGCAGGTAGTCGAGCAAATCGGTGAATTGCTGATGCACCAGCGCCCCGCTCGGTCCATCAAGAACCAGCAGTCGGCTGCCATGGCGCTCGGCCAGTGGGTGGCGGGCGATCAGGGAATCGGGGAGTTCGAAGGAAAAATCGGCGACGCGCATGATGGTGTTCGGTTCGACAGGGCCGCAAAGTTTAGCCCAACGAATGAAAATTCTCCATGAAAGCCGATTGACCGACCGAAGGACCCTCTCTATACTGCGGCGCCACAAGCCCTGATGGCGGAATTGGTAGACGCGGCGGATTCAAAATCCGTTTTCGAAAGGAGTGGGAGTTCGAGTCTCCCTCGGGGCACCAAAATCCGGAAAAAACCGACCTTAATAGGTCGGTTTTTTTTTGCCCTGATTCTGCTGCAAAACGCCACTCCTGTGAGAGCAGGCTCGCCCCGCGATGAGGCCAGCCGCCGCCCAGCCAAGCCCACACCTGCGCCGCAAAACCCCGCCAAACTTTAAGAATTTCCCCATTCCCTGTAGTCCATTTCCCAAACATACTCCGCCCGCCTTACAAGCCATTGCGGTGCTTTGGGTCGCCCTCTAGTCTCGCCCCGTCGTTGCCAATTCAACGACCGGTTTTGACAGACTGACTCAACAGAAAACCTTATGGCTTGCCTCTAATGGCAGCTGTGCGTGGGGCACCTCGTGTGCGCCGGGTTTCCTTTGTTGACCGGTCTGTCAACCCGCGTACAGCTGCCACCCATCCTGTTTGACAGCAGCGGGTGTCGGCTCCAACCAACAGAGGTTTGACCATGCTGAAGATCGTCCCCGATCCGCCCCACTCCCCTGAAACCTGCCACACACTCGAAGAGCTTCTGATCCAGACTGCCGAGTACCTGGTCTGCGCCCTTTCCATTGCCAACCAAAGCACGCTGTTCACCTTCAACACCCCAGCCCATCCGCTCAATCTCGCCACCCTTCACGAAATCGAAGCTGCCCGTGGGTTGGTCGAAATGGCCTTGGGAAAACTACAGATACGTCACTGACATGGAGAGTCGAATGATGGGCGCAAAGACTGTTGGCAAAACCGGCTTTGGCTACGGGGATGGCGATCAACCGCTGTTCCGCGTCAACGCAGGCCACGATGCAGGCCGGGCAATGGAACAGGCCTCGGCGATGATGGCCTGCGTGCGGCGCATGACCTTGCTGGCGGCCACCGACGGGGAAGCGGACCTGGGTTGGGCCGCGCATCTGCTCAGCGATATGGTCAAGGCGGTGATGGATGATGTGGAGCTGGGCCAGGCTGAGAAGGCTGGCCACTAGCATCCGCAGCCGCTATACGCCGATGCGGCCTTACCCGCTCCACAGCAGAACTTGCAGGGAGAGACTGGCTTGGTCTGCCTGTGCTGGCCTCTTCGCGGGCAAGCCCGCTCCTACAGGGGTCGAGTTGACCACAGTTTTTGCGCTACGCACCGTTCGGGTAGGAGCGAGCTTGTCCCGCGGTGAGGCCAGAACTGGCAGTATTGCGGCTCGACAGACAACAACGAGAACAGTCTTTCAAGCCATACTTTTAGAGCGCGAAGGGGGACGGTTGCCACGCTTCTTTACCTCAGTCCGGTCCTGCTTAGGCAACTCTACACTTGCCCGTACAGAACCGAGCACCATCTGCATACCAAACATTCGCAAAATCCCATTCAGCGTATTGAGCGTGGGATTGCCCTTGTCACTTTCCAGCTGATACAGCGCTTTCGTCGAAATCTTGCACATGCGGGCGAAGGTTTGCTGATCAAGCCCTGTCACCTCAATTCGCAGGCGTCGAATCGCCGTACCCAGTGTTTCTTGTCCGGCAAGATTGCGCTGCAGGATGTCTTCAATCAGGCGCTGCCTTTCTTCAATTGAAATCCGATTCATCGCAGCCCCCATTCAGCCAGCCGTGCATCAAGATTGTTCAGCGGGATCGATTGGGCTGCCCTCACCTCTTCTGGCAGTTCACGGAGCAAGCCAGGCAATGCGCGAAACTCCTCAGCCGCCTGCTTCAACCTGCCTGCAAGCTGACCAGGGTCGAGCAAATCAGCGAAGCTTGCACAAACCGCCTCCCACCCAGGAGCGCCCTTGCGCTCGCTGTCCCACTTGGTCACTCGGGTAACCCCCTCCGGATCCAGCACCATCGGCGCCAGATCGTAGATCGGCGCCAACTGCAAGCGCCCATGCTCGCGGAAAATCGACATGTTGCGTCCGTGGTTGTCGGAGTTGCCCAAGATCCGGTTAAGTAGATCTCGACGGATGTATTCGAAGATCAGGTCGGCGACTTGCGCATCCTGGCCGTTGGCCTTCCACAGTGAGACCAAGCGGCGCAGTACATCCTCATGTCGCATCAATGATCCCGGCACGGTATTGCCACAGACCGAGTAAATTGACTCCATCGGCACCCGCTCTACTCGCCCATCTACGACCCGCCTGTCAAAGCGCGGCATCCATAGACTGGGTTTGCTAGCCTCCTCAAGCATCAATCCGTCAGTCGGTACTGTGTCCATGCCAAGCTGGGCGACAGCCTTGTAATAGTGATACTCGGCTCGCAGGATGTTCTTATCGCGCTCAGTTACCTTGTTGCGTGCAAATTTCACCAGCCAATGGCGGTGTACGTGTTCGTCGGGCAATACCGCGTCTGCATGCAAACCACCTTGCCTATCTTGGGTCATCAACAGCTTGGGTGCTTCGCCTTGAGCCCCCGTTGCGCCACCGATAGCGGCCCCGAGCTCATAGGCGTATTCGAGAAAGTCGCTGGTCCTGTCCACGACTTCCTGACGCTGGAATGCAATATCTCGGGTGCTATCCAACTGCTCGAACGACTCCTTGATCCGCAAGTGTCCAACCGGTGCGGGCGTGCAACGCTTGAGCAGGAACAACTCCATTTCCATGCCATCGGGCTTTTCCTGGGCAAAACGACGCTCCAGTGAACGACGCGCCGCACCCGCCGGGATGATGTCGTAGATAAAAGCGGGATAGCCTTGAGCCGTTTCCAAGGTCCATTCAAGGGGCTGATTGATGCTCACAGCCGGCTCGAACCCAGAACCTATGCATTCGAGATGCTCGATCAAGTAGGCGTGTTCATAGGCAGTAGTACATGCGCCTGCCGCTACGTTGTTAACGTTCTCTACCGTCAGCGTCAGCGCGTCTTGCCAGGCGCCTTCGATGAATACCTGTAATGTGAGCTGATCTGCCATTTCCGACACCCTGCGCAACCGGCACTTTAATACTGATAACTATAGCTATCGGCAGCTCAAGCAGCAATATAATGCTTGTTATCAGATAGCTCACAAAATAATCAGTATTTAAGTCCCGATTATAGGTAGGTGAGCTAGTAAATCGCCCAGGGTCCAGACTCTTCATTCAAAGCCTCAACAGTTATCCCAGCTCCCCGCCCACTTGCCCCAACCCAACGTTCCAGCCAACAATAGATAGAATCATTCTCAGGTACAGTCCGCCATGCCTCCAGCCGACGCCTCTGCCCTGCACGATCTCTATCACACCCACAACGGCTGGCTGAAAACCTGGCTGCGGGCGCGCCTGGGCAATTCCAGCGATGCGGCGGACCTGGCCCAGGACACCTTCCTGCGGGTACTGACCGCGCGCAATGTCGACGCCATCCGCGAGCCGCGCACCTACCTCAGCTCGATTGCCAGGGCGTTGATGATCGACCGCTTCCGCCGCCGAGCGGTGGAGCAGGCCTACCTGGATGTGTTGGCGTTGCGCCCGGAGGCGCTGGATATCTCGCCAGAAACCCGGCTATTGATTCTGGAAACCCTGACAGCCGTGGATGCCATGCTCGATGAAATGGGGCCGCGCACGCGCACGATCTTCCTTGCCGTGCAGCTGGAGGGGCTGAGCTATGTGGCCACGGCCGAGCGCTTGGCGGTGTCGGTGACGACGGTGAAAAAACACATGATCCGCGCCATGACCCAGTGCCTGATGCTGGTCGAGGACTGAGCCGTGCTCGAGCGCAAGATTCTCCAGGCGGCAGCCACTTGGTATGTGCAGTTGCACGCTGCGCCGCCGAGCGAGGCCGAGCGCCTCGGCTGGCAGGCTTGGCTTGCCCAGGATGCGCGTCACGCCCAGGCCTGGGCGCGGGTGGAGAAGCTGCAACGCCAACTGGGTCATTTGCCTGAAGAGGTCGCATTACCCACCCTCGCCGGAGTACGGGCGCGGCGACGGGCTGTGGCCAAGGTGCTGGGCTTGCTGCTGGCCGCTGGGGCGACAGGCTGGGGCCTGCACATCATCGAGCCGATTAGCTCGCGCATGGCCCAGCAGCGCACGGCCAAGGGTGAGCGGCGCCATCTGCGCCTGGCCGATGGCGGGGTGTTGGATATCAATACAGACAGTGCTGTGGATATCCGCTATGGCGCTGGCTTGCGGGAAATCCAAGTGCATCGTGGGGAGGTGCTGATCCAGACAGCGGCCGATCCGCAAGGCCGGCCGTTTGTCGTGCATACACCGCAGGGCAGCGTTCGTGCACTGGGTACGCGGTTCAGCGTGCGCAGTGAGGGTCAGCAGAGTGTGGTTCAGGTGCTGGAGCATGCGGTCGAAGTCAGGCCTGCGGCGGCGGCCAATCGGCTGATGCGGCTTGAGGCCGGGCAGCGGGTCGCGTTTAACCGTGAGCGGGTCGATGCGCCGGAGCCGGGGGCACGGGATAGCGATGCCTGGGTGCGGGGCATGCTGATGGCGGTGGAGTGGCGCTTGGTGGACCTGGTGGCTGAGCTGCAGCGCTATCGGTCCGGGCGGTTGCTGTGCAGCGATGCGGTTGCCGGGTTGCGGGTCTCTGGTGGTTTTCGCTTGGATGATACCGATACGGTGCTGGAAAACCTGGCGGCGTCTTTGCCTGTCCGTGTGCATTACCTGACGCGCTACTGGGTACGGATCGATGCGGTCTGAAAGCGTGTGCGATGGCAGGTCTGGCCTCTTCGCGGCGGTTCGGCGCCCCGACAAGCCCGCTCCTGTCAGCACCGGCCTCTTCGCGCTTTAGCTCGCTGCCTCCGGCGCCGCTGCGCTATGCGCAAAAAAATCAATTAGGGGTTGCCGATTTTCATTCTCATTCGGCCAAGCACTGAAGCGGCGATAACTGCCGCACTGTGCCCTGCCAACCCCAAGGAACTTTCGATGTCTCGTCTTCCCCTGGCCCGCGCCGTCCAGCTGGCCCTCTTCGGCGTGCCCCTGATCGCTTTCACCCCTGCCAGCGTTGCGGCGCAAGTCCAGCAGTCGACCCGTTTCGAGATTGCACCCGGGCCGCTGGGCACAGCCTTGAGCGAGTTCGCCAGCGCCGCCGGGGTAACCCTGTCATTCGCCAGCGAGCAGACCTACGGGCTCAGCTCGCCAGGCCTGCAAGGCACCTTCAGCGTGGAGGAAGGCCTGGCGCGCTTGCTCGGCGGCAGTGGCCTGCAAGCCAGCCAGCAGAGTAATGGCGGTTATGTGTTGCTGCCGGCGGCCTCTGCGGCCAACGGCGCGATGGAGCTGATGCCACTGAGCATTTCCGGCAAGGCCCCGGGGTCGACCACCGAGGGCTCTGGCTCGTACACCACCGAGTCCTCGAGCAGCTCGACGCGGCTCAACCTGTCGATCAAGGAGACCCCACAGTCGGTCACCGTGCTGACCCGCCAGCGCATGGAAGACCAGAAGCTCGACACCCTCACCGACGCGCTGGACGCCACCGCCGGCATCACCGTCATCCGCGAGAGCATCGGCGCCGACAGCACGCCTTACCTGTCCCGTGGCTTTGCCATCAGCAACTACGAGATCGACGGGGTGCCGACCTCCTCGCGCATGGACAACTACACCCAGAACACCGCGATGTACGACCGGGTCGAAGTAGTGCGCGGCGCCACTGGCCTGATCAGCGGCCTGGGCAACCCGTCGGCAACCATCAACCTGATCCGCAAGCGGCCCACCCAAGCGCCACAAGTGCTGCTGTCGGCCGAGGCCGGTAGCTGGGACCGCTACGGCCTGAGCGTGGATGTTGGCGGCGCGCTTAACGAGGCGGGCAACGTGCGCGGGCGCTTCGTCGCCGATCAGAAGGACCAGCATGCCTGGATCGACCGCTTCAATCAGGAAATCTCCACCCTGTACGGCATCAGTGAATTGGACCTGAGTGAGTCGACCTTGCTGACCCTCGGCTTCAGCCATCAGGTGACCCATGCCAACGCCCCCATGCGCACCGGCTTTCCGCTGTTCACCACCACTGGCGCGCTGACCGACATCAAGCGCTCGTTCAACAGCTCGCCGGATTGGTCCTACTACGATCGCAAGCAGAGCAGCCTATTCACCTCGATCGAACAGCACTTCGCCAACGGTTGGAGCGGCAAGCTCGAATACAGCCACGCGCGTAACGACTACGACACCGTGGCCACCTACATGACCGGCGCTATCGACGCCGCCACCGGCGCTGGGGCCTTTCTCATGCCGACCCGCTGGCAGGCCAGCCCCGAGCAGGACAACCTGGATGCCTACCTGACCGGCGCGTTTCCCTTTCTGGGGCGCGAGCATGAGCTGATCACTGGCGTAACCCTGTCGCGCATCGAAGAACGGGGCACCGCCGACTACGGCGGCTGGCAGCGGCGCGGCACCTACGATGGCGACATCGACAACATCTACACCTGGAACGGCCAAGCGCCCAAGCCACGCTTTACCAAGATCGGCGAGAGCGACCTGACCGAAACCCAGTACGCCGCCTACCTGACCTCACGCTGGCACCTGACCGACGCGGCCAGCCTGATTCTCGGCACCCGCGTGGTGGACTGGAACCGCGAAACCACCAACCGCATCTACGGTGGCGCGACCACCAAGACCGAGCGCACCGAAACCGGCATCGTCATCCCCTATGCAGGCTTGGTCTACGACCTGGACGATACCTGGACCGCCTATGCCAGCTACACCCAGATCTTCAACCCGCAGAATGCCAACATCCGCGATGTCAGCGGCTCGCCACTCGATCCCCAGGAAGGCACCGGCTATGAGATTGGCCTTAAGGCCGGCTTCTATGAAGGTCGGCTCAATGCCAGCCTGGCGCTGTTCCGGGTCGAGCAGGACAACCTCGCCGTGGCCGATGGCGACAATCGCCAGCCCAATGGCTTCCAGGCCTACCGTGCCGAGAGCGGCACCACCAGCGAAGGGGTCGAGCTGGAACTCAACGGCGAAATCCGCGAGGGCTGGCAGCTCACCGGCGGTTACTCCTACAGCGTCAGTTTCGATGACGACGACAAGCGTATCGTCACCGAAATCCCGCGTAACAGCGTCAAGCTGTTCACCACTTACCGCCTGCCAGGCGCGCTCGACAAGCTGACCGTCGGCGGCGGCGTCAACTGGCAGAGCGAAGCCGGCTACAACACCAGCTATGCCACTACCCAGAGCAGCTACGCCCTGACTAGCCTGATGGCGCGCTACCAGATCAGCCCGTCGTTGTCGGCAACCTTGAACGTCAACAACCTGTTCGACAAGGAGTACTACTCGACCACCGCAGCCGGGCTATACGGCGCCCCGCGCAACTTCATGACCACCCTGCGCTACGCCTATTGAGTGAGCCCGATCCTTTAGCGATGCCGCAACTGGTGACCGTGCCTTGGCGATGTACGCCAGGGCGCGGATGCAAAAACGATCTTCGCTTCTCGCACACTTCTGGAAACACCGCGCGACGAACAGCAGCGAACCTTGCCCGCCAGCCGGCGTCCGAACCTGCATCCGCTTCGTTTCGAGGTTCGCCGTTTGAAAGAGATCATCGCGCGCAAGATCCGCCTGGTGGTGAAGACCTTCGGCTATATCGGCTGGTCGCTGTTCTGGCTGCTGATCTGGGATGTATTGGTCACCATCGATTTCATGCTGTTCTTCAACAGCAAGTTCACCCTGCCACTGATGCCGCTGACCTTGCTCGGTTCGGCGCTGGTGGTGCTGGTGAGCTTTCGCAACAGCAGTGCCTACAACCGCTGGTGGGAGGCGCGCACGCTGTGGGGGGCGCTGGTCAACAGTTCGCGCAGTTTCGCCCGCCAGGTGCTGACGCTGATCGACGACGGCGACGAGGGCTTGAACCCGGTCAAGGCCACCTTGTTACGCCGGCATGTGGCTTACGTGAACTGCCTGGCGGCGCACCTGAAGGGGGAGAAATGCCCGGACGAACTGATGGCGTTCATCCCGCCGCAGGAGTTCGAGCGGCGCAATCGTTCGAATAATTTCGCCAACGATATCCTCAGCGGCTCAGCCGCGCTGCTGGCGCGCGAATACAAGGCCGGGCGGCTGGACAGCATTCGCCTGGCACGGCTGGAGTCGACCCTGGTGGACCTGTCCAATGCCCAGGGCGGCATGGAGCGCATCGCCAATACGCCGCTGCCCTACCCTTACGTGTACTTTCCGCGGTTGTTCATTTCGTTGTTCTGCCTGATCGTGCCGATTGGCCTGGTGGAGTCGCTGGGTTGGTTCACGCCACTGGCCTCGACCGTGGTCGGTTTCATGCTGCTGGCGATCGAGCGGATTGGTACCGACCTGCAGAGCCCGTTTCGTTTCAGTGAGCACCAGATTCAGATGGACACCATCTGCGAGACCATCGAGCGCAATCTGGAGTCGATGCAGCGGGAGGCGCAGTGCGACGAACGGGTGCAATGAAGCCGCTCACACGCGCACGTAACGCTGACGCAGCAGGTCGCTCAGCGCGTCGACCAGCAACACCAGCACCAGCATGCCGATGATCACCGTGCTGGCCTGGGCTTCCTGGAACAGGCTCAGGGTGGTGTAGAGCATCTGCCCCAGGCCACCCGCACCGACAAAGCCGAGCACGCTGGCCATGCGGATGTTGTTTTCCCAGCGGTACAAGCTGTAGGCGAGCATCTGTGGCCAGAGATTGGGCAGGGTGCCGTAGCAAAACGCCGCAATTTGGCTGGCGCCCTGCAAGCGGATCGCCTCGGCAGGTTCGCTGGGGGTGTTTTCCAGCGCTTCGGCGAACAGCCTGCCGAGCACGCCGGTTGTATGCAGCGCCAGCGCCAGGGTGCCGGCATTGGGCCCCAGGCCTGCGGCCAGTACGGTCAAGGCGGCCCAGACCAGCTCGGGGATCGCCCGCAAGGCATTGAGCAGCAGGCGCGCGAGGCCTTGCAGCGGCCAGCCGAAACGCCCTGCGGCAGGTAACGCCAAGAGCAAACCAAGAACCATCGCCAGCAAGGTGCCCAGACCAGACATGGCCAAGGTTTCCAGCGCCCCACGCATGACCGCGCGCAGGTGCTCGGCAGAGACGTCCGGGCTGAGAAAGCGCGTCGCATACTCGCCCATCTGCGCCAGTCCACCACTGCCCATGACTGCGGCCAGGTCCAGCTCCAGATAGCCAAACGAGGCGACCACCGCCAGCACAATCGCCAGTAACACCAGCAGGTTGATCGCCCGGCTCATGCCAGCCTCCCGCGCAGAAAGCGGCTCAAAAGGTCTGCCAGCATCACCAACAGCAGGAAGGTCAGCAGCATGCTCGCGACCTCGGCGCCGGCGAACATGCGCATCGATAGATCGATCTGCTGCCCCAGGCCTCCGGCGCCAACGAAGCCCATCACCACCGAGGCGCGTATCGCACACTCCCAGCGGTACACGGTGTACGACACCAGCTCGCTCGCCGCCCCCGGCACGATGCCGTAGAAGAACGCCAGCAACCGACCGCTGCCCGCCTGCAGCAACGCGTGCGCCGGGCGCTGGTCGACCGACTCGTAAATTTCCGCGTAGACCTTGCCGAGCATGCCGCTGTAGGTGATGGCGATCGCCAGCACCCCAGCGGTCGGCCCCAGCCCGACCGCGCGCACGAACAGCAAGGCCCAGACGATTTCCGGCACGCTGCGCAAAAAGATCAACACACCGCGCACTGGCAGGCGCAACAGACGCGCGCCAGCCGTCAGCCGCCCGGCGTTGGAGGCGGCGCGCAGCGACAGCGCACGGCTGGCCAGCAGGCTCGCCGGCAGCGCCAGGATCAATGCCAACGCCAGGCCGGCAGTGGCCACGGCCAGGGTCTGTACAGTGGCTTCGAACAACAACGACAGGAACGCCGGATCGTGCGCAGGCGGCCAGAACGCGCTGAGGAAATTGGCCATCTGCCGACGGTTTTCTGCCTGCAGCAGAACGCCGGGGTTCAGCTCGCTCAGCTGCAACCCCGGCCACAGTAGCGCCAGGCACAACAAGGTAAACAGCAGCCGAGGCAGCGCGGCCGGGTCGCGGCGCTCGACGCTCAGCATCGTGGCAACTGCACCAATTTGCTCGGCGCCGTTATCGTCGGCGCCAGCAACTGCTCGTTGGCGTACAGCGCATCGAGCATGCCTACGCTGACCTCATTGGCCGGGCGGTCGAACACCACTTGCCCCTCACGGATGCCAACGATGCGTGGAAAGTGCGCCAACGCCAACTCCACCGCGTGCAGGCTGGTGACCAAGGTAACGCCGTGCGCCTGGGCATGGCGATTGAGCAGGCTCAAGCTGTGCTCTGCGAGTACCGGATCCATGGCCGACACCGGCTCATCGGTAAGCAGCACCTCGGGCCGCTGATACAACGCCCGAGCGATGCCCACGCGTTGCAACTGGCCGCCAGAGAGTTGCCCACATTGCACGAACATCTTGTCTGCCATACCCAGCGCCGCCAACGCCTGCCGCGCACCCGGCACGTCGGTGGGACAGATCAGATTGAGCAGCCCACGCAGCATGCCCCACTGCCCCAGACGGCCAGCCAGTACCGCGGTGATGACACGCTGGCGCGAAGGCAACGGTGGCGCCTGGTGCACCAGGCCGACCCGCGCCCGCAAGCGCTGACGAGCGCGTGCCGAGAGTGCCCAGGGCTGCTCACCGAGCACCTCCAGGTGACCGGCGCTAGGCCGAACGGCCGTGGCGATCAGGTGCAGCAAGCTGGACTTGCCCGCCCCCGAGGGCCCAATGATCGCCACCCGTTCGCCGCGCTCGATCAGCAGATCGAGCGCCTCCAGGGCACGCACCTGGCCGTGGCGCAAGCTCGCCCCGTGCAGGCTAATAGTCACTTGAGCAGCCCGGCCTCGCGTGCGGCTTCCTCGGTGCCCTTGTAGTTATCGGGGCTGGTTTCGATGAAGCGGCTGGCAGCCTGCAGATCGAGAATCGCCTTGTGCTCAGGGTTGGCCGGATCCAGATCGAGGAAGGCTTGCTTGATCTTGGTTTTCAAGCCGGCGTCCATGTTGCCGCGCACGGTCCAGTTGTAGTCGTAGTAGGTCGGTGTGGTGGCGAACACTTTGACCTTGTCGGTATCGACCTTGCCGGCGTCGACCAGCTTCTGCCAGACACTGGCATTGAGCACACCGGCATCGGCCTTGCCGGCCTGGACCCAGGCCACGGTGGCATCGTGGGCGCCGGAATAGGCCACGCGGCTGAAGTAGGTTTCAGGCTTGATGTTGTCGTTCTTGAGCATGAAATAACGCGGCATCAGGCTGCCGGAGGTCGATGAGACAGAGCCGAAGGCGAAGGTCTTGCCTTTGAGGTCGGCCAGGCTCTTCACATTGGGGTCGGCGGTGATGAATTTGCTGGTGAACGTGGCGTCTTGTTCACGCTGCACCAGCGGGGTGGCGCTGGGGTCTTTGAGGTGCACCTGAACGAAGGTGAAGCCGCCCAGCCAGGCCAGGTCGAGCTTGTCGCTGGACAGGGCCTCGACCACTGCCGGGTAGTCGGCCACTGGCACGAACTTCACCTCCATGCCCAACTGCTTGTGCAGGTATTCGCCCAGCGGCTTGAACTTGCGTAGCAGTTCGGTGGGGGCTTCGTCGGGGATGGCGCTGACCCTAAGGGTTTCGGCAGCCTGGATGAGGACAGCACAGCACGAGAACACAAGGCCTGCGGCGAGCGCCAGTGGACGTTTGAGCATGGGCTTTCTCCGGTTCGAGGACGGGGAAGACTGGGTGTTGCCAGTTTGGCGGTAGTGCCGGCCTCATCGCGGGGCGAGCCCGCTCCCACGCAGATGGCTGAGAACTCAAAGGCGTGGGAGCGGGCTTGCCCCGCGATGAGGCCAACCCTGACACCTCGCAACACCCGTCGAAGTATAGTGCCCATGGCCCAAACGCCAGGTTTGCTAGACTCGCCCAACACACAATGCGAGGTGCTTATGAGCGAGCCGATTCGTCTTACCCAGTACAGCCACGGCGCCGGTTGCGGCTGCAAGATCTCGCCCAAGGTGCTGGATGTGATCCTCGCCGAGAGCGGCACTCAGGCCCTAGATCCGAACCTGTGGGTCGGCAACGCCTCGCGTGACGACGCTGCCGTCTATGCCCTGGATGATGAACGCGGGGTGGTCTCGACCACCGACTTCTTTATGCCGATCGTCGACGACCCATACGATTTCGGCCGCATCGCCGCCACCAACGCCATCAGCGACATCTACGCCATGGGCGGTGACCCGCTGATGGCCATCGCCATCCTCGGCTGGCCGATCAACGTGTTGCCGCCCGAAGTTGCACGCGAAGTCATCCGGGGTGGGCGCGCAGTCTGCGCCGAAGCCGGTATCCCCTTGGCCGGCGGACATTCCATCGATGCCCCTGAGCCGATCTTCGGCCTGGCCGTGACCGGCGTTGTCAACAAACGCCATCTCAAGCGCAACGACACCGCCACGGCCGGTTGCCGCCTGTACCTGACCAAACCACTGGGCATCGGCATCCTTACCACGGCAGAAAAAAAGGCCAAGCTGCGCGAGCAAGACCAGGGCCTGGCACGAGACTGGATGTGCACCCTGAATACCCCAGGCAGCCACTTTGGCAAGCTCGATGGAGTCAAGGCGATGACCGACGTGACCGGCTTTGGCCTGCTGGGCCACCTGGTGGAACTGGCTGAAGGCAGCGGCCTGACGGCGCGCCTGGATTATCGAGCCGTGCCGCGTCTGCCGAGCGTCGAGCACTACCTGGCCGAGGGCTGCATCCCTGGCGGAACCTTGCGCAACTACGACAGCTATGGGCACAAGATCGGCGTGCTGAGCGAGCAGCAGCAACAGCTATTGTGTGACCCACAGACCAGTGGTGGCCTGCTGGTGGCGGTCAGCCCTGAGGGTGAGGCGCAGTTTCTGGCGGTGGCCACTGAACTTGGCCTGCAGCTTTCGCCGATTGGCGAGCTGGTCGAACGACAGCGCCACGCGGTCGAGGTGATTTGATGCGCCCTGACTGCACCGACTACCGCCAGCTGTTTCTCGATGATGCGCCAATGATGGACATGCGTGCGCCCATCGAGTTTGCCAAGGGTGCGTTCCCCGGCGTGGTCAACCTGCCGCTGATGAACGATCAGGAGCGGCAGAAAGTCGGTACTTGCTACAAACAGCACGGCCAGGCCGCGGCCATTAGCCTCGGCCATCAACTGGTCAGCGGCGCGATCAAGGACGAGCGGCTATACGCATGGGCGTCCTTTGCCAAGGCTCATCCCAATGGTTACCTGTACTGCTTTCGCGGCGGCCTGCGTTCGCTGATCGTGCAGCAGTGGCTGCGTGAAGAAGTGGGCATCGCCTACCCCAGGGTCAGGGGCGGCTATAAGGCCATGCGTACGTTTTTACTGCAGACCACTCAACAGGCCGCAGCCCAATGCGACTTCGTCCTGCTCGGCGGTTTGACTGGCACTGGCAAGACTGAGGTGCTCCACCAACTGAACAATGTGCTGGATCTGGAAGGCCACGCCAATCATCGCGGCTCGAGCTTCGGCAAGCGCGCGAGCGCCCAGCCGGTGCAGATCGACTTCGAAAACCGCCTGGCCATCGATGTGCTGAAAAAGCGCGCGCGCGGCATCGAGCAATTCGTGCTGGAGGATGAAGGGCGGATCATTGGCAGCTGCACCCTGCCGCTGGAGCTCTACCAAGGCATGCAGCACTATCCATTGGTGTGGTTGGAAGACAGTTTTGCCAACCGGGTCGAGCGCATCCTGCGCGATTATGTCATCCATCTGTCTGCCGAGTTCGTTGACCTGCACGGGCCTGAGCATGGCCCTCGGCTGTATGCCGAACGCATGCTGCAGAGCATGGCCAATATCCACAAGCGGCTGGGTGGCGAGCGATTCCAGCGGCTGGCTGAATGGCTCAAGCAGGCCCTTGATGAGCAGCTGCGCAGTGGTGCAGTGGACCTGCATCGAGGGTGGATCGAGGGGTTGCTCAAGGAGTATTACGATCCGATGTATGCCTACCAGCGCTCGGCCAAGGCCGAACGCATCGAGTTTACTGGGGATGCAATAGAGGTGCAGGCCTATCTGAAGGCTCGCCACCAGCGCCAGGCTCGTGGATAACGTCAGACAAGGGTGACTTGGCCGTTGGCAGTCACCTCGATTTCCCTCACTGCCCCGGGCTGAGCACCCGCTCCAGCTCCGCCGCCCGGTCACGGCTCATGTCCATTTCGCACATGGCCCCTTCGATGCGGTAGATACTGCCGCTGCTCAAACGGCCGTGGAAGGCGCAGTTGCCGTCGCGGTACTTGATCCATGTGCGTTGCACATCGCGCAGGTTGGTTTTCTGGTCTTTATCGAGCTTGGCCATCAGTTGCTTGTACACCCGGTTCAGCCGCTCGTCCTGCAAGCGGGTCTCGGCCTGGATACAAGCGCCCATGGCCAATGTGCTGGACGCCTTGTCCATGCACTGGGTGTAAGTCTGCGAGTAGTCCTCGGCCTGGGCGTGGCAAGCGAAACACGTCAGTAGGGCGGCACTGGCGATAGTGGATCGGCTGAGCATGGCGGGTCCTTGCATTCAAAGTTGGCAACCAGCCTAGCATTCTCTGGCGACTGGCCAACCACGCCGAACAAACATCAGCATCAGCTCGCCCCGGCACTGCACTCACTCAGAACCCGCACTCGTTCACGCAGCCAGGCATGCCCAGCATCGCCTTCGCGCCGCGAATGCCAAACCTGGGCAAAGGCAAACGGCGCAATCGGCAGCGGCGGCGCGAAGCTGCGCAGGGCGGGGTCGAGGCGGGTGCCGAGCAGGCTGCGGCGGGCCACGGTAAGAATCAGGTCGGTGCCCGCGATCAGCTTCTGGGCAACGCCCCAGTGCGGCAGCGTCAGGGCAATCCGGCGCTGCTCAGCCAGCGCCTCGAGGGCCAGGTCGATCTCGTTGTCGATACCCGGACGGACCGCCACCAGCACATGCGGGCGCGCCAGCCATTGCGCCAGGGTCAGCCCACCCCGCGACGGCAGGCCACGCCGGTCAGCCAGACAGACGAACGACTCTTCGAACAGTACCTGGCACTGCACCTCAGAAGGCAGCTCGGGAAACACCCCCAGGGCCAGATCCACTTCGCCATCGATCAGTTGCCCCAGCATCGCCTCGCGACTGCCCTGGGAAACCACCAAGTCCACCCCTGGGGCGTCCTGGCGCAGTTCGCGAATCAACGCCGGCAATACCACCCGCGCGCCATAGTCGGACATCGCCAGGCGAAACGTTCGCCGCGCCCTGCCCGGCTCGAACCCTGGGCTGCCGAGCAGACCATCGAGTTGCTGCAAGGCGTGTTGCAGAGGCTCACGCAAGGCTTGCGCACGGGCACTCAAGTGCAGCCGCCCGCCGCGCCGGACCAGCAGCGGGTCGGCGAAGATCTCGCGCAATTGCGCTAACGCATGGCTCACCGCCGGCTGGCTGCGATGCAAACGCAAGGCCGCGCGCGAGACGTGCTGCTCGCTGAGCAAGGCATGCAGGGTCAACAACAGGTTGAGGTCGATGCGGCGCAGATCATCCATGGTACGAATACAGCCTGTGCAGAGTTCGAATTTCCATCATTGAAATGGATAACCGAGACTGAAACCAGCCCTTTTACTGGAGAACATCATGCCGCAAGCACTAGCTCTATCTGCCCTGTTGCCATTGCTCGTTGCCGTGCTGGCTGGCGCCGCCGTGCCATTCCAGGCCGGCAGCAATGCCGCCCTGGGTCGGTTGTTGGGCCATCCGCTGTGGGCCGCGGGGGTGTCGCTGCTGGTCAGTTTGTTGATGCTGGTGCCAGCGCTGCTGGTGATGCGCGCACCGCTGCCGCAGTTGCAGAGCCTAGCCCAGGCGCCTTGGTGGGCGTGGTTTGGCGGCGTGGCCGGGGTGCTGTACATCACCGCTGCATTGGTCCTGACGCCCCGGCTGGGGGCGGCGGGATTCATCGTCTGCGTGATTGCCGGGCAGGTGCTGTCGTCGCTGCTGATCGATCAGTGGGGGCTGATGGGTCTACCGGAGCGGCCGGTGAATGTCTGGCGGCTGGTTGGGGTGGGGATGATTGTGCTGGGAATGCTGGTGGTGCAGTGGGGCACCTCGCGCTAAGGCCCCAGTGTGCTGTTGGCAGTGCTGACCTCATCGCGGGACAGGCCCGCGCCTAGCACTGATGCAGTTCAAAACGCCTGCGGCTGCTCGGGCGGCATCAATACCTTATCGACCTGGAAACGCAGCGAGGGCATCTGCGTGCCGGCATACACCGCCACTCCCAGCGCCGCGATCAGCGCCACATCGAGCCAGCGCCAGCCGGGCATGTCAGCGCTGCTGCGAGCCTTCCAGCACCACCAACCCTGGCCCAGGCAAAACAGCGCAATCGCCCCCAGCCACAGATAAAAACCTGCACCAAAGCCAATCAGATCCTGGAATGCATAGCTGCGGTTATCCGGCAGCCGATCGATGCCAAGGCTGCTGGCCGCCAGGTACAACGCCGCCAACCCCAGTACCAGCGCCAGCCGGCGAAAACGTCGGTGGGCCAGCACCGCCAGCGCCAGCAACGGATTGGCGAACCACTGGTACAAGCCGAACGGCACGCCCCACGGCCCGTACAGCAGCATCTGCAAGGCCGGCATGTGGCGCCCGGCGCTCATTACGGCACCCTCGAAGTACAAGCTGACGAGGTACAACAGCAGGCTGAAAGTCAGGTAGAAAGCGGGCAAGGTCGCACCAGGAGCAGACGGGACAAGCTGCGACCATACCCCAGGGCTGTGCCTGGCTCAAACCACTCAGAGTCCTGGATGGGCACGGTGTTGCCCTGGGTGATGAGCGTGGGCGCAGCCTTCATGGCCTGGTCGATGTCAGTCAGTTGCTGGTCTTCGAGCAACGGACTGATCACCAGCGACACGAAAACTGTCCCCCGAAAAGTAGCTATTCGCCTATGCAACAGGCGGTTCCAGCAACAGCCCGTAGAGCCCTGAGTCGGACAGCTCGCCCGCCACGCACCAGCGTGCGCGCAAGGTGCCTTCAAGGACGAAGCCCTGGCGCTCCAGGGTGCGCGCCGAGCCCTGGTTACGCGGGTCGATCTCGCCTTCCAGGCGGCGCATGTGCAGGGTGTGGGCGAGGTAGTCGATGAAGCAGGTCAGCGCTTCGTCCATGTAGCCGCGGCCCTGCACGCTACTGGCCAGGCAGTAGCCGATCTCGCCGCGGCGGGAAATATCATCGATGTTGAACAGCTGGACCATGCCGATCAGCTCGCCGTTGTCGCGGCGGTACATGCCCAGTTTGAGCAGCTCGCCATTGGCGTAGGCTTGGCGGTCGGCGGCCAGTGCGCTTTCGGCCTCGGCGAGGTTTTGCCAGGGTGCGTGGTGCCAGTAACGCATGACCTGCGGATCGGCCATGATCGCCAGCCACTGCGCAGCGTCTGCATGGCGCATGGGGCGCAGTTGCAGGCGCGGGCTTTCAAGGCACAGGTCACTGGGGAAACTGCGGGGTTGGGTCACGCCGGACCTCCTGTCCATTGCTGGAAAGGACACAGTCTAGCGTTACTGAGGGGGTGCTGGGCAGCCTGGTTTTTTCTGCAGCAGTACCGGCCTCATCGCGGGGCAAGCCCGCTCCTACAGGATCAGCAGCGCAGCCAGTCCTGTGGGAGCGGGCTTGCCCGCGAAGGGCCGCAGAGCGGCCCCGAGGCCAGTGCAGCAAAACGATCAGAAGCCCATGCTGAAACTCAGCACCACACCATGGTCGCGGTTTTCGCTGGAGAGCTGCCCCGAGTAACCCAAGCCAAGCTTGCCGCTCTGGCCCACCGAGTAGTCGATCCCAGCCTCGACCACCGCGGCATCGCGGGCAATCGGCACCCCTTCGACGCTAAAGCCCGCACCGCCCTGAACGAAGTTCATGTCGGCATCCGGCTTGGTGTCGCCGAAGGCGTGCCGCCAGCCGACCGACAGCCGTGGGGTGACCTCACTGCCGTTGTCGAGGGTGATGCGTTTACCCGCACGCACGCCTACGGTGGAGAAGGTCACGTCCTGATCGACACTGGCTTCAAGCCGCCCTACCCCACCTTTCTCACGCCCGGTGTCGCTGTCGTAATTGACGTATGCCAGGCCTGCGAAAGGCTCCAGGGCGACACCGCCAACATCGAAGGCGTAGCCCACTTCACCAAACACCTGGGCACTGCGCGCCTTGTAACTGGACTTCAGACGGTCGTCGTAGGCGCCCACCTGGACATCACGCTTGGTGTCGATGTCATGCCAGCTGTAACCGGCACCCAGTCGCGCGGCGAAGGCGTCGAGCTGGTAGTTGAGGTAGGTTGCCAGGTGGTAGCTGTCGACAGAAGCATCCGAGTTGCGCCGACTGGCGTCGATGCTGGTGCGGGTGTAACCGGCGGCGACACCGACTTTCCACTGGTCATCCAGCGCGCGGTCAACGCCGAGAATGAAGCCCGACAGCTCGCGGTCGACACTGGCGTGGTTGCTATTGCCATCGTAATCACCCCAGCCACCGAGGGCGCGCATCCAACCCACGGCCTGACCTTGGCAACCCTCGCTGCTCATTTGCTGGTTGGCGGTCGGCGCCAGGGTGCGCCGTGGGTCGTTCTGCGCAGTGCAGTCGGCCTGGCGCATGCGGTCGTTGACGGCCTCGCGGATGTAACGCGAATCCTCGATCAGCACCGTAGCGGTACTGGCGTGGATCTCGCCGGAGAGGCTATCGAAGGCTGCGCGGGCCTGCTGCTGATCCATGGTCAGGATGGTGTTCTGCAGCGCCGTTGGTGCCGCCGTGGTGTCCAGAGCACTGGCCACCGCGTGCTGGTTGCGGGTAGCTGCGACGTCGGCGAAATCGTTGTCGTTGCGGCTGACAGTAATGGTGACGTCGTTGTCGCCATAATCGATATCGCTGTCGATGAACGCGCTGTTGCTCAGGTTGGTGGTGGCGAAGGTGCCCTCCACGCCGTCGTCAGCAGTGACCACCGTGTACTGACCGTTACCGTCGGCCAGGCTGGTGACTTGCAAGCTACCACCCAGGTTGGCGGTACCGCCGACGTTCAAGGCACTCACGGTTGGCTGGTCGAGGGCCACTACCAAGGTGCCGTCGGCGGCGTTGGTGAAATCACCAGTGACGCTCAGGTTGCCATCGCTGCCCGGCAGCACGGTACCGTGGTTGGTCAGGCTGGCGAGGGTGCCGTTACCGGTCAGGCCGGCGCCGCTGCCCACGGTAACTTGCGCATCGAGGCTGGCATTGGGGTTGGCGGCGTTGCCGACCTGCAGCACGCCCTGGTTGACGTTGAAGGCGCCGCTGAACGGGTTGTCGCCCGTCAGCAACAAGGTGCCAGCGCCAGTCTTGGTGGTGGTGCCGGTGCCGCTGAGAGCGCCTGCGTAGGTGCCGTTGGCCGCCTGCTGGAAGACCAGGCTGGCGTTGTTGAGGATGTTGCCTTGCAAGCTGCTGGTGTTACCCACCAGGGTACCGCCGCTGACTGTGGTGCCACCGCTGTAGGTGTTGGCGCCCGCCAGCACCAGGGTGCCGGAATCGAGCTTCTCGATGCCGCCGCTACCGGTCAGTGCAGCGCTGATCAGGGTGGTGGCGCCAGCGTTGACCCGCACTGCGGCCAGGCTGCCATCGGCGCCGTTGACCGGGGTCAGGCTGCCACCTGTGCCAGGCACCACTTGGTAGCCGTCAGTGAGGAACTGCAGGCCAGTGAAGCCTTGGTTGCCGACCACCGTGACAGTGCCCGCCTGGCCCCCGAACACGGCGAACTGATTGGCCCAGGTGTCGCTGCTGGTCCCGGCGGCATTGGTCCAGTTAGTGCCGCTACCCCAGGTGCCGCTGCCACCGGTGATGGTGCCATCGGCGCTGGTCTTGCTGCCGTTCCAGAACAACAGCGAGCCATCGTCGCCGCCCACCACCAGGTTGATCTGGTTGGCGATCGCGGTCTGCAGGGTCAGGTCAGCCAGGGCCACGCTGCCGGGGATGGCGCCGAATACCAGGCCGTTGTTGGTCAGCGTGCCGCCATAGCTGAACAGTTGATAGACGCCGGTCCCAAAGCCACCGGCATCGGTGATGTTGAGGGTGCCGTCGAGGGTCAGGTTGCCCGCGACCTTGACCGCGGTGGTGGACGCCGTTGGTGCGCCAAGGTCAAGGTTCAAGGCGCTACCCGACGACAGCGCGAGGCTGCCGACCGACAGCGCGGTGCTGCCAGCGCCAGCGCTGAGCGAGGCGCCGTCTTGTACCTGCACCGCGCCCGCCAGGGTACCGCTGCCACCCAGGTTGGCGCCGCCTGCAACCACCACGTTGGCGCTGTCGAGGCGACCGTTGACCAAGAGGCTGCCGCTATTGACCTGGGTGTTGCCGGTCAGGCCGTTGGTGCCGGTCAGCAGCAGTTCGCCAGTGCCGTTCTTGGTCAGCGTACCGCTGCCGGTGAGGTTGCCGGTGTAGCTGCCATTGGCGTTCTGCTCGAAGGTCAGGGCAGCGTTGTTGAGGATCGCACCTTGCAGGCTGCTGCTGTTGCCGACCACGCTGCCGGCGTTGATCTGGGTGCCACCGGTGTAGCTGTTGCTGCCGCCCAGGGTGAGCTGGCTGGCGCCATTCTTGATCAGGCCACCGGCGCCGCTGATCGCACCGTTGAGGGTCAGCGCGTTGCTGCCGGCGATGGCCAGAGCACCGTTGAGCACGCTGGTGTTGGCTAGGGTGACGGCCTTGTTGCTGTCCAGGGTGGTGCCTGCGGCGGCGGTCAGGGTGCCACTGCCCAGGGCGCTATCGTTACCCACCACCAAGGTTCCGCCATTAAGTGCGGTACCGCCGCTGTAGCCGTTGGCTGCGTTGAGCACCAGGGTGCCGTTGTCGAGCTTGGCCAGCTTGCCGGTGCCGTTGATGGCGACGTTGAGGGTGGCGCTGACGCCACTATCGACGCGCACGTTGGTCTGGCCGCTACCACCGTTGGCGGCGATCAGCTCGCCAGCGGTGCCAGCATCGAGCACATAGCCGTCGGTGACGAACTGCAGGCCGCTGATCGACTGACTGCCATTGACGGTGACGGTGCCCGCTGCGCCCTGGAAGATGGCGAAGGTGTTGTTCCAGGTGCTGTTGACGGTGGCGTTGGCGTCGGTCCAGTTAGTCGTGGTGCTGTCCCACGTACCGCTGCCACCGTCGATCTGGCCGTTGGCGGCTGTCTGGCTACCGTCCCAGAACAGCAGGTTGCTGCTACCACCGACCACCAGGTTGACCTCGTTGGCGACGCTGGTCTGCACGGTCACTTCGCTCGCCGGAACCGGCGTAGTGCCAATGGTCAGGCCGTTGTTCTGCAGGGTCCCACCATAGTCGATGAGGCTGTAGACGCCGGAGCCGAAGCCGCCCAGGTCAGTGATATCGAGGGTGCCGTCGAGGGTCAGGTTGCCAGCGACGTCGATCAGCGCCGCGCCGCCCAGTGGCGCGCCGAGGCCGGCATCGAGGATCGAGTTGGCCCCCATGTTCAACGCGCCGACGCTCAAGGTCGAGCCGCTGTTGACCGCCAGGCTGGCGCCATCCGCCAAGGTCACTGCGCCGCTCAGAGTACCGCTGCCGCCCAGGGTGGCGCCGTTGTTGACCGCCACGTTGGCGCTGGACAGGCTGCCGTCGACAGTCAGGGTGCCGCCGTTGACGTTGGTGGCGCCAGTCAGGCTGCTGACGCCGTTGAGCGTCAGGGTGCCGGCGCTGACCTTGGCGAGGGTCCCGGCACCGGTGATAGCCCCGTCGAAGACCCCGCCAGTCACGCTCAGGCTATTGCCAGCGGCGATGTCGATGACGCCGTTGCCGCCGATATCGCCCAGGCTGGTGTTGCCATCCAGGTTGAGGGTGGCGCCACTGCTGACGTTGAGCTCGCTCTGGGTGCCGAGGGCGGTGGTGCCGAGGGTGCTGAGGCTACCCGAGAGGATGTTGAGGATGCCGTTGAAGGTGTTGTTGCCGCTCAGGGTCAGGTCGGCCAGGCCGTTTTTATTGAGTACGCCATTGCCGCCGAGCACCCCAGCAAGGTGCAGGTCGCTGCTGCCCAGCACATCGACTGTTCCCGTAACGTTCAACGCGTTGGCAATAGTGACCGGGCTATTGGTATCCAGCGCGGCGCTGCCAGTGACGTTGAGGCTGCCGCTACCCAGGGCACTGTTGTTGCCCAACACCAAGGTGCCATCCTGCAGCTCGGTACCGCCGCTGTAGGTGTTGGCGCCGAGCAGCGTCAGGCGGGCGTTGCCCGACTTGAGCAGGCTGCCGCTACCGGCGACGATGCCAGTGAGGGTCAGGTCATTGCTGCCCAGCACCTGCAGCTCACCGGCGAGATTGACGTTGTTGCCCAGGCTGACGGCCTGACTGCTGTCCAGTTGCGTGCCACCTGCGGCGTTCAGTGTGCCATTGCCCAGGGCAGTGTCGGACGCCAACAGCAACTGGCCGGCATTGAGCGCAGTGTTGCCCAGGTAGCTGTTATTGCCACCCAGACGCAGGGTGCTGCTGCCGAACTTGACCAAACCTCCGTTGCCACTGATGTCGCCATCCAGGGCAAGGTTGTTGTTGCCGCTGAGGTTCAACGGGCCGGCCACGCTGATGTCGTTGGCCAAGGCCACGGTCTTGTTGCTGTCCAGGGTGGTGCCGGCGTTTGCTGCAAGCACTCCACTACCCAGGGCAGTGTTGCTACCGACCACAATAGTGCCACCACTCAAGGTGGTGCCGCCGCTGTAGCTGTTGTTGCCGTTGAGCACCAGAATGCCGCTGTCGAGCTTGTTCAACGTGCCGCTGCCGTTGAGTGGCAGGTCGAGGGTCGCGGTCACGCCGGGATCGACCCGCACTGAGGTGTCGCCGCTGCTGCCGTTGATCAGGTTGAGTGCGCCGCCAGTGCCGGCCAGCAGGCGATAGCCATTGTCGACGAATTGCATGCCGTTAACGGTCTGGCTGCCTTGCACGGTGACATCGCCACCGGGTGCCTGGAACACCGCGAAGGTGCCACCCCAGGCGCTGTTGACGAGGCCGTTGATATCGGTCCAGTTGGTTCCGGCGCTGTTCCACACGCCGCTGCCACCATCGACCAGGCCGTTGGCAATGCTCTGGCTGCCGTCCCAGAACTGGATGACCAGGTTCGGTGAACTGACCAGCAGGTTGACCTGGTTGGCCAGGGCGGTTTGCAGGGTCAGGTCGGCGCTGGTCACCCCACTGGGCAAGCTGCCGTAGACCAGGCCGTTGTCAGTGAGGCCACCGGCGTAGTCGAAGATCCGGTAGATACCATTGCCCATGCCTCCGATGTTGCTGACATTGAGGGTACCGTCGAGCGTCAGGTTGCCGCCGACATCGAACAATGCAGTGCCACCGGTGAGCGGCGAAGCCAGGCCAATGTCGATGATCGAGCTGCCGTTGAGCACCAGTGAACCCAGGCCCAGGGTGCTGCCACTCTGGCCGACCAGATGGCCGCCGTTGGCGATAGTCACAGGACCTGCGACAGTGCCTGAGCCGCTCAGGCTGGCCCCATTGGCGACAGTGAGCGCTGAACTGTTGAGGCTGCCATCGACTTGCAAGGTACCTGCGCTGACCTGAGTGCTGCCGCCCAGGTTGCTGGTACCGGTCAGGGTCAGGGTGCCAGTACCGAGTTTGTCCAGGTTGCCCGCGCCACTCAGGGCGCCGGCGAAGGTGCTGCTGGTGTTGTTGCTGCCCAGGCTCAGGGTACTGCCGATACCGATGTCGGCCACGCCCGAGCCGGTCAGGCTACCGAGGCTGGCATCGCCATTGAGGTTCAGTTGGCCGGTCGCGCCGATGTTGAGATTGTCGACATTGGCCAGCACGCCACTGCCCAGGGTAGTCACCGATCCGGCCTGGATGTCCAGGTCACCGGTAAAGGTCTTGGTACCGACCAGGGTGACATCGTCAACCCCGGTCTTGACCAGGTTGCCGGTGCCGGCGATATCGCCGCTGAGGGTCAACGCACTGCCAGTCTCCAGGGTCAGCTCGGCGCCATTGCCCAGGGTTATGTCGTTGCCCAAGACCATGGCCGCACTATTGCTGAGGGTCGAATCGCCGGTGACGCTCAGATCGCCCGTGCCCAGGGAGCCGGAAGTGCCCAGGGTCAGGGTACCGGCTGCCAGTTGGGTACCACCTTGGTAACCGTTGTTGCCGTTCAGGGTCAGGTTGCCACTGCCTTGCTTGATCAGGCCACCGGTGCCGTTGACTACCCCGTTCAGGCTCAGGTCGTTGCTGCCATCGACGGTCAGGCCGGCATTGAGGGTAACGTTATTGCCCAGACTGACCGGAGCATTACTGCTCAGGGTCGAAGCGCCAGCCACTGTCAAACCGCCCAGGCCGAGTGCTGAATTATTGCCGACCACCAGCGCACCAGCGTTCAGCGTGGTGCCGCCCAGATAGTTATTGGCGCCATTGAGGGTCAGCGTCGAAGCACCGCTCTTGACCAGGCTGCCTGGGCCGTTGACCACGCCGTCGAGGGTCAGGTCGTTACTGCCCAGCACAGTCAGCGCGCCGGCCAGGTTTAGCGCATTGGCCAGGCTGACCGCGGCGCTGGAATCAAGGCTGGTGTTAGCTGCAGCGTTCAGGCTGCCAGTGCCCAGGGCGCTGTTGCTGCCGACCACCAAGGTGCCTGCATTGAGGGCGGTGCCGCCACTGTAGGTGTTGTTGCCATTGAGGGTGAGCGTCGCTGCACCGTTCTTGATCAGCCCATCGCTGCCAGCGATGACGCCGTTGAGGGTCAGGGCCTGATTACCCGCCAGGGTGAGGAAGCCGTCGGTAAGGTTGACTGCGTTGGCCAGGGTCAGGGCTTGGGTGCTGTCCAGGGTGGCGGCACCATCCACGGTCAGCGCGCCACTGCCCAATGCGTTATTGTTGCCTAGCAGCAAGCTGCCATTGCGCAGCGTGGTGCCGCCGCTGTAGTTGTTGTTGCCATTGAGCACCAGTTGCCCTGCACCTTGTTTGTTCAGAGCGCCAGCACCGCTGATGACGCCATCCAAGGTCAGCGCCTGGCTGTTATTGACAGTGAGGGTGGTCGCCGCGCCGAGGCCGATTGCATTGGCCAGTTGCAGCGGGCCGGTTGTCAGCAGCGAGCTATTGCCAGTGACCGAAAGGTTGCCTGTGCCGAGCGCGGCATTGTTGCCCAAGGTCAGGCTGCCAGCGGCCAGGGTGGTGGTGCCCTGGTAGGTGTTGCTCCCACTGAGGGTCAGGTTGCCAGTACCGGTCTTGTTCAAGCCGCCCGCACCGCTAATCACGCCGGACAGGGTCAGGTCGTTGCTGCTGATGAAGCTAAGATCACCACCGAGGGCGATCTGGTTGGCGACGCTCAGCGGGCCCAGCGTATCAAGATTGGCGTCGCCGCCGAGGGTCAGGCTGCCCGTGCCCAGGGCCTGATTGTTGCCCAGGGTCAGGGTCCCGGCATTGAGGGTGGTGCCGCCACTGAAGGTGTTGGCGCCCGCCAAGGTTAGTTCGCCAGCGCCGTTCTTGGTCAGGCTGCCAGCACCGCTGACCAGGCCGTTCAAGGCCAGGTCGTTGCTGCCAGCAACGTTGAGGTTGCCGAGCACGTTGACGGTGTTGCCGACGCTCACCGCCGTATTGCTATCGAGCGTTGTGCCATTGGCCGCATTGAGCTGGCCTAGGCCGAGCGCAGTATCACTGCCCAGCACCAAGCTCCCGGCGGTGAGGCTGGTATTGCCCAGGTAAATGTTGCTGCCGTTGAGCACCAAGGTACCTGCGCCGGCCTTGGTCAGACCGCCAACGCCGGCAATGTTGCCATTGAGCGTCAGGTCCTGTGCGGCGGCGATATTCAGGCTGCCGGCAAGGTTGATCTGGTTGCCGAGGGTCACGGCCGCTGTACTGCTCAGTGTGGTTCCGCTACCAGTGTTGAGCGCCCCGCTACCCAGGGCTGAGTTGCTGCCGACCACCAGGGTACCGGCGTTGAGTGCAGTGCTGCCCTGATAGCTGTTGTTACCGTTGAGCGTCAGGCTGCCCGCGCCGGTCTTGATCAGGCCACCGCTACCACCAATCACCCCGCCCAGGGTGATGTTGTTGCTCGCCTGGGTGGTCAGGTTGGCGTTCAGGGCAATGGCATTGGCCAAGTTCAGGGCGCTGCTGCCGGTCAGGGTCGCGGGGCCGGAAACGGTCAATGCGCCGCTGCCCATGGCATTGCTATTGCCCAGCGTCAGCGTGCCGGCGTTCAACGTGGTGCCGCCGGCGTAGGTATTGACGCCATTGAGGGTGAGGTTGGCGGCACCGTTCTTAACCAGGCTGCCTGCGCCACTGACAACCCCATTGAGTGTCAACGCGTTGCTACCGCCAATGTTCACGGCGCCGAGCAGGCTCACCGCATTGGCAAGATTTAGCACCGTATTGCTATCGAGCGTGGTGCCTGCAGCCGCTGTGAGGGCGCCCGTACCGAGCGCGCTATTGCTGCCCAGCACCAGGGTGCCGCCACCCAGACGGGTGCCACCGGTATAAGTATTGGCGCCATTGAGCACCAAAGTGCCGGTGTCGAGCTTGCTCAGCAGGCCGCTACCGGTCAGCAAGGTATTCACTGTGGCCGTGACATTGGGGTCGACGCGAATCGTAGTCGCACCATTGCTGGCATTGGTCAAATTGAGCGAGCCAGTACCACTGAGCTTATAGCCATCGGTGACGAATTGCATGCCGGTGGTGTCACGCGTACCGACCACATCGACAGTGCCTGCGCTGCCCTGGAACACCGCGAAGGTGTTGGCCCAGGATTGATTGATTACACCGTTGGCGTCGGTCCAGTTGGTGTTAGTGCCGTTCCAGGTGCCGGTGCCGCCATCAATGGTGCCGTTGGGGATGTTCTGGGCGCCGTCCCAGAACAGGACATCACCTGCCGCACCCACCAGCAGGTTGACCTGGCTGCCGATCGAGGTCTGCAAGGTCAGATCGCCAGGCTGGACACTGCCGGGCACGGTGCCGATGTTCAAGACGTTGTCGATCAATGCACCGCTGTAGTCGAACAGACGGTAGACACCCAGGCCAAAGCCGCCGATGTCGCTGACATTGAGGGTGCCATCCAGGGTCAGGTTGCCATTGACGTTGACCAGCGCAGTGTTGCCGGTGGAGGGTGAGGCCAGGCCAAAGTCGAGGATCGAGCCGCTGTTCAAGGTCAGCGCGCCGGTGTTGAGCGTAGCGCCGCTGTTGGCGATCAGGTGCCCGCCATTGCCGATGGTGACCGGGCCGGAGACGCTGCCACCGCCACCCAGAGCGGCGCCGGTATTGACCTGAACGCTGCCAGTACTGAGCGAGCCACTGACATCGAGGGTGCCGCCAGTGACCGTGGTGTTGCCGCCGATAACGTTGACGCCAGCCAGTTCGAGGCTGCCACTGCCCTCCTTGATCAGGTCGCCATTACCCGCCAAGGCACCATTGAACACACTGTCGAGGTTGTTGCCGCCAACGCTCAGGTCGCTGCCAGCACCGATGTTCACTGCGCCGTCGCCGGTCAGGCCACCGACGCTGGTGCTCGCGCCGAGATTGAGGCTGGCGCCAGCCCCCACGTTGACTGACGAGGCATTGCCCAAGGCCGCGCCACCAATCGTGGTAAGGCTGCCGCCAAGCAGGTCGACAGCGCCGCTGAAGCTGTTGTCGCCGCTCAGGGTCAGGTCGGCCAAACCGGTCTTGATCAGCCCGCCATTCCCGCTGATGTCGCCACTGAGGGTCAGGTCATTGCTGCCCGCCACGCTGAGGTTGGCGTTCAGATCGATGTCATTGGCCAGGTTGGCCACTGAGCTGTTGTCCAGGCTGGCGGCGCCTGCCACGGTCAGGGTGCCGGTGCCCAAAGCATTGTTATTGCCGATCACCACGCCGCCAGCATTGAGGGTGGTGCCGCCGCTGTAGGTGTTGTTGCCGTCCAGCGTTAACGTCGTGTTGCCATTCTTGATCAGTTGCCCTGCCCCGCTGACGATACCGCCGAGGGTCAGCTCGTCGCTGCCCACCAAGGTCAAGTCGGCATTGAGGTTGATGTCGTTGCCCAGGTTGATGGCGGCGCTGTTGTCCAGGCTGGCGGCAGCACCGACGGTGAGATCACCAGTGCCGATGGCACTGGCATTGCCCAGGACCAGTTCGCCGGCATTGAGCAAGGTGCCGCCAGCATAGGTGTTCAGGCCATCGAGGGTCAGCGAGCCGGCGCCGTTCTTGATCAGTTGGCCACTGCCGTCGATCACGCCGGTGAGGATCAGGTCGTTGCTGCCAACCAGGGTCAGCGCGTCGTTCAGGGTGATGGCATTGCCGACGCTGATATCGGCGCTGCTGTCGAGGCTGGCGGCGCCGCCGACGGTCAGTTTGCCGCTGCCCAGCGAGGTACCGGTACCTAGCACCAGTTCACCGGCGTTGAGCACGGTACCACCGGTATAGGTGTTCGGCCCGCCCAGGGTCAGGCTGGCGGCGCCATTCTTGATCAGGCTGCCGTTGCCACTGATCAGGCCAGCCAGGCCGAGGTCCGCGCCGCCGTCGATGGTCAAGGCTCCGCTCAGATTGACCGCGTTACCCAGATTGACCGCAGTGCTGGCATCCAGGCGGGTTCCGCCAGCGGCATTCAGCACACCAGTGCCCAGGGCGCTGTCGCTGCCAACTACGATGCGCCCGGCAACGAGGTTGGTGGCACCGGTATAGGTGTTGGCGCCGGTCAGGGTCAGGGTGGTGGCGCCGTTCTTGGTCAGGCCGCCCACGCCCGCGATGACGCCGGCCAAGGTCAGATCATTGCTGCCAGTGAGGTTGAGGTTGCCAGCCAGGTTCAGCGCATTGGCCAGGGTCAAGCCAGCCACAGAGCTGTCCAGGGTGGTGTTGGCGGCGGCGTTCAATGCGCCGCTGCCCAGCGCGCTGGCACTGCCGACGATCAAGCTGCCGGCGTTCAGGGTGGTGTCGCCGGAGTAGCTGTTGTTGCCGGTCAAGGTCAGGCTGGCGGCGCCGTTCTTGATCAAGCCGCCGGTACCGCTGAGGGTGCCGTTCAGGGTCAGGTTGCTGGTGCCAGCCACTGTCAGATCATCCCCGAGAGCGACGGCGTTGGAGAGCACCAAAGCGCCAGTGCTGGCCAGGGTCGACGCGCCACCGACCGTCAACGCACCGGTGCCCAGTGCGGCGGCATTGCCCAGGGTCAGCGTGCCGGCATTGAGCGTGAGGCCGCCAGTGAACGTGTTGGCGCCGGACAGGGTCAGGTTGGCTGCGCCGTTTTTGACCAGCGCGCCGCTGCCGCTGATGACTCCGCCCAGAGTGGTGGCATTGCTGCCCAGTACGCTCAGGGTGTTGGCACCCAGATTGACCGCATTGCCGAGGTTGACTGCGGTATTGGCATCCAGGCTGGCATTGCCGCCCAAGGTCAACGCCCCCGTACCCAAGGCATTGTTGTTACCTACGGTGAGTGTGCCGGCATTGAGCGTCAGCCCGCCACTGAAGGTGTTGTTGCCGTTCAGGGTCAGGCCAGCTGCACCGCTTTTGAGCAGTGCGCCTGTGCCGCTGATCACCCCGCCGAGGGTAGTGGCGCTGGTGCCCAGCAGGTTGAGGGTATTGGCGCCCAGGTTGATCGCGTTGGCCAAGCTGACGGCAGTGCTGGCATCCAGGCTGGCGTTGCCGCCCAGGGTCAGGGCACCGCCACCCAGGGCATTGTCGTTGCCCACGATCAACTTGCCGGCGTTGAGGGTCAGGCCACCGCTGAAGGTGTTGTTGCCGTTCAAGCTCAGGTCGCCCGCGCCATTCTTGACCAGCGCTCCGGTGCCACTGATCACCCCGCCCAGGGTGGTAGCGCTGGTACCGAGCAAGTTGAGGGTGTTGGCGCCAAGGTTGATGGCGTTGGCCAGGCTGACCGCGCTGCTGGCATCGAGGTTGGCGTTGGCACCGAGGGTCAATGCGCCGGTGCCCAATGCAGCGCTATTGCCGACGGTCAGTTGCCCGCCATTGAGCGTAGTGCCGCCTGTATAGGTATTGACTCCATTGAGGGTCAAGGTGGTGCTGCCATTTTTGCTCAGCCCGCCAGCGCCGGCGATCACCCCGGCCAAGGTTAGGTTGTTGCTACCGGTGAGGTTGAGAGTGCCCGTCAGGTTCAGCGCATTGCTCACGCTCAAGTTGGCGACGGTGGAATCCAGGGTGGTATTAGCCGCGGCATTCAGCGTGCCGCTGCCCAGCGCGCTTGCGCTGCCGACAATCAACGTGCCGGCATTGAGCGCAGTCGCGCCAGTTTGGCTGTTGTTACCGCTCAGGGTCAGGCTGGCGCTGCCATTCTTGACCAGGCCGCCAGTACCACTGAGGTTGCCCGCCAGGGTCAGGTCGTTGGTGCCGTTGACTGCGAGGTTGGCGCCAAGATTGACCGCGTTGTTGAGCGTCATGGCGGCATTGTTGGCCAGCGTGGCCGCGCCGCCCACAGTCAAGGCGCCAGTGCCTAGGGCCGCGGCACTGTTCAGGGTCAGGGTGCCGGCATTGAGCGTCAGGCCGCCGCTGAAGGTATTAGCGCCTGCCAAGGTCAGGTTGTCGCTGCCGTTCTTGATCAGGGCGCCCGTGCCGCTGATCACTCCGCTCAGCGTGGTGGCACTGGAGCCCAGCACGCTCAGGGCATTGGCACCAAGGTTGATGGCGTTGCCAAGGTTGACCGTGGCGTTGGCGTCCAGACTGGCGTTACCGCCGAGGGTCAACGCCCCCGTGCCAAGGGCCGTATTGTTACCCACGATCAGTTTGCCGGTGTTGAGCGTGGTGCCGCCGCTGAAGGTATTGGCGCCGTTGAGAGTCAAGTCGGCCGCGCCGCTCTTGACCAGCGCTCCGGTACCGCTGATCACCCCATCCAGGGTGGTCGCGCTGGTGCCGAGCAGGCTCAGGGTGTTGGCCCCAAGGTTGACGGCGTTGGCCAGGCTGACGCCGGTATTGGCATCGAGGCTGGCGTTGCCGCCGAGGGTCAGCGCGCCACCGCCCAGGGCATTGTTATTGCCCACGGTCAGCTTGCCAGTGTTTAGGGTCAGACCGCCGCTGAAGGTGTTGGCGCCATTGAGGGTCAGGTCGGCTGCGCCGCTTTTGACCAGTGCGCCGGTGCCGCTGATCACGCCACTCAAAGTAGTGGCGTTGGTCCCCACCAGGCTTAGGGTATTGGCACCGAGGTTGACCGCATTGGCCAAGCTGACCGCCGTGCTGGCGCCCAGGCTGGTGCTGGCGCCGAGGGTCAGTGCGCCGGTACCCAAGGCCGTGTTGCTGCCTACGGTCAGGGCTCCGCCGTTGATGGTGGTGCCACCGCTGTAGGTATTGGCACCATTGAGGGTCAGACCGCTGGCGCCATTCTTGACCAGTGCGCCGCTGCCGCTGATCACCCCGCCAAGGGTCAGAGCGTTGCTACCGGGTAGCGTCAGGGTATTGCCGGCCAGGCCAATGGCGTTGCCCAGGGTCAGCGCGGTGCTGGTATCGAGGCTGGCATTGCCGCCCAGGGTGAGTGCCCCGCTGCCCAGCGCACTGGCATTGCCCAAGGTGAGCGTGCCGCTACTCAGAGTCGTGCCGCCAGAATAGGTATTGGCCCCGTTGAGGGTCAGGCTGCCACTACCGCTTTTGACCAGCGAGCCTGTGCCGCTGAGAATGCCTCCCAAGGTCAGGGCGTTGCTTGAAGGCAGGCTAAGTGCCGCATTGAGCTGCACGGCATTGCTCAGCACCAGTGGCACGCTGCCTTGCAGACTAGCGGCGCCATTGACCGTCAATGAACCGCTGCCAAGGCCAGCTGCGCTGGTCAGGTTGAGGCCGCCAGCGCTAAGCACGGTGCCGCCGCTGTAGGTGTTGCTGCCCGCCAGGGTGAGCAGGCCGCTGCCGGACTTGGTCAGTGCGCCAGCGCCCGACAGCACGCCGCTCAAGCCCAGGTCGTTGCTACCACTGACGGTCAGGCCTCCTGCGTTGAGGGTCACGGCGTTGGCCAGGGTCAACCCGGCAATACTGCCCTGCAGCGTTCCGCCATTGCTGGTGATGCCGCCACTGCCCAGCGCGGCAGCGTTATCGAAACTTAGGATGCCGCCATTGAGCGTGGTTTGAGTAGTGCCATTGAGTACCTGGCCGACCAGGCTCCAGGTACCGCTGTCGACGATCAGGCGGTTGAAGTTGATGTAGTTGGAGGCATTGATCGTACCGCTACCGCCGGTGCCGCTGCCGCCACCGATGGCGTTCTGCAGTGCCAGGGTGTTGGTGCCGCCGGCACCGCCATCGATCTTGCCCGCCGCCGCGAATGCGAGGTTGGGGTTGCTGGTGACCAGCAAGGCAAGGCTGACACCCAGCCCCGCGCCGACACTCGAACCAGTGATGGCGTTGAAGCGGTTGCTGCTGTTGGCCCCCATCGACAGGCTGCCGGTGAGGGTCCCGGCGTTGGTGAAGGTGTTGCCCGTCGCCGAGGCCTCGAAGGCTGCCCGGCCCAGTATGGTGCCGGTGTTGGTGAAATTCACCGTGCTGCCGCCGGTCACGGCGATGACCGGAGTGTCCTCGCTCACTATCGTCAGGCTGGCCAGCGGCGTGGAGCCGATACTGCCGGCGTTGGTGATGGTGGTGGTGCCCGTAGGACCGTTACGCGCGTCCAGCGCCATGCCGGTGAGGTTCAGCAGGCTCGCGCCCAGCAGCGCACCGGTGCCCTTGATCACGCCGCTGGCGTTGTTGTTGATGGTGAGGGTGCTGGAGGTGCCGGTGTTGCCGATCTGCACGGCGGAGGACTGGATGCTCAGCAGCCCCAGCAACGTCGGGTCGATGGTTCCGGAGTTGTTCAAGGTGTTGTTGTTGCCGGCCAGCGACAGGGACGTCCCGCCTATGCCGAGCAAGGTGCCCAGAGTGGCACCGGCGTTGACATTGACCGTAAGGCCACTGCCGCCGTTGGTATAGCTCGGTGCCAGTGGGTTGGCCGCGCCGTTGCAGGTGATTATCGACCCCGCCGCGCTGCAGGCGGCCAGCGCCTGTTCACTGCTCAAACCAAAGGCCATGCCCCCCACTGCCAGGCTGATAGCCAATGACAGCTGTGAAATACGTGCAGGCGAACGCTTGGCAACTCTTCTGTCCACGGATAGCTCCTTCGTGGATCAGGCCATTCAGTCCTTGAATGCGTGTGGCAAGTTGCACTGCCGGGAGAACCAAAACACGCGACGAGTCGAATAGCCTGACCTTGGCGACTACTGATTTCCTTTGAGGGAATATGTAGTCGCTGCCGGCGCGGCAATCGGAAATCACGCGGATAAAATGGTGTTAATACTTTGTGCTTCAAGCACGTGGTTCGCGGGGTACAGGCCAGAGGTCGTTGGATCCAACCGACGAACGGTGGCTCTGCAGCGTTCGCCGTTTGTGTGCTTTAACGTTCCAGCCGTCAGGCGACTTCAGCACCCTCGTCAGGCCAATGTGGCTCGTTGGCTTCCAGTGGTGGCAGGCCATAAGCAGCGCGCGCAGCATCGCAGCTAGGGTTGTGCACACCGTCGACCCAGGACGCTTCGAACTCTCGGCATGGGGTCGAGCGATTAGCGTAGAGGGTGCAGCCGACCTGCTTGCCAATCTCACCCTCCAGACCGATGCAGCGGCAGGGTTTGGCGTCGGTGCCAATCATCGCGACCCGGGTCGGGTTGATCTGCACCACCAGGTCATCGGGCACGACTCCGCCAGCAGACTGGCATTCGCCCCAGAAGAAGGACACACGGAAGTACCCGCAGCAAGCGCCGCAGTCAAGGCAAGGGTTGTATTCGGACATGATGACCAGGAGGGAAGGATTGTTGTTATCGGGGCTTGGCCCGCGGCGCCATTTGTAATCCAAGCAAAGGCGGCTGAGAAGAGGGGATGAGTAAAAAAACATTGCCGCTGATCGGGGCATCCAATGCATCGCGGGGCAAGCCCGCTCCCACGCAGATCAGCGTTGAATCCCCGAGCAGTTCAGGGCCCAAGCTGGCGTTGGAGCGGGCTTGCCCCGCGATAGACGTAAAGCCTTACTTGAGGGTCAAGCCATCAGCCCGGAACATCTGGCGGATACCCCGAATGGCCTGGCGAATACGGTCCTGGTTCTCGATCAGGGCGAAGCGCACATGGTCATCTCCGTAGTCACCAAAGCCGATGCCCGGCGACACGCAGACCTTGGCTTCAGCCAGCAGCTTCTTGGCGAACTCGAGCGAGCCCAGGTGCGCATAAGCCTCGGGAATCTTCGCCCAGATGTACATCGAGGCCTTGGGGTTCTCGACCATCCAGCCCAACTCGTGCAGCCCCTTGACCAGCAAGTTGCGCCGCTGCCGATACTGCTCGGCGATGTCGCGCACGCATTGCTGGTCGCCTTCCAGTGCGGCGATGGCCGCGACTTGCAGCGGGGTGAAGGTGCCGTAGTCGTGGTAGCTCTTGATCCGCCCCAGGGCACTGACCAGCTCAGGGTTGCCAACCATGAAGCCAATGCGCCAGCCGGCCATGTTGTAGCTTTTGGACAGGGTGAAGAACTCCACGGCAATGTCCTTGGCCCCCGGCACCTGCATGATCGAAGGCGCCTTCCAGCCGTCATAGACGATGTCGGCGTAGGCCAGGTCGTGCACCAACAGCACATCGTACTGTTTGGCCAAAGCGACCACGCGCTCGAAGAAATCCAACTCGACGCACTGGGCGGTCGGGTTGGACGGAAAGCCCAGGATCATCATCTTCGGCTTGGGGATCGACTCGCGGATCGCCCGCTCCAGCTCGTTGAAGAAATCCACCCCAGGTACCAGCGGCACCGAACGGACCTGGGCGCCGGCGATCACTGCGCCGTAGATATGAATCGGGTAGCTGGGGTTAGGCACCAGTACCGTATCGCCATGATCGAGGGTGGCGAGCATCAGGTGCGCCAGGCCCTCTTTGGAGCCGATGGTGACGATGGCTTCGCTTTCCGGGTCGATCTCGACCTCGTAGCGATCCTGATACCAACGCGAAATCGCCCGACGCAGGCGCGGGATGCCGCGGGAGGTGGAATAGCCGTGGGTGTCTTCGCGCTGGGCGACTTGCACCAGCTTCTCGACGATGTGCGGCGGCGTGGCGCCATCGGGGTTCCCCATGCTCAGGTCGATGATGTCCTCGCCACGGCGGCGAGCAGCCATCTTCAGTTCGGCAGTGATGTTGAACACGTACGGGGGGAGACGATCGATGCGCGCGAAGCGGCGCGGCGAACCTTGGTCGGCCATGATTTCCTCGAGAGACGTTAGCGCCCGGAACCGTCCGAGCGACGCTGGCCGCTGTGGCGGCCTGATTCAGAAGATAATGCCGAAACACTATTAATGCAAAAGATAATTTCCTGTTTTTTATATATTTTTCAGGAATATTTTTTGAAAATTTTAGATCCATATTTGCAATATCGGCCTCTTCGCGGGCAAGCCCGCTCCCACAGGTACTGTGCAAGCTTCAAAGGCTGTGGGAGTCCTGTGGGAGCGGGCTTGCCCGCGAAGAGGCCGGTACAGGAAAAACAGGCAAAAAAAACCCCGGCACATGGCCGGGGTTTTTTCGTGGAGCAGGCGGCTATCAGCGTGCGTAAGTCATCAGCACGTCAGCTGCGGTCTGGCTATCCACCGACATCATCACGCTCAAGGCGGTGACGGTGAGGATGGAGAAACCAAATACCTTGCGCGCCCACTTGCTGTCGTCTTCAGCCTTGTAACCACCCCAGGCCATGTACAACCAGTACAGGCCCATGGCAGCCGCCACGGCCAGATAGCCCAGACCGGCGTAACCGCCGAGGGTGAGCATCAGGGTCGCCAGGACAAAGGCCAGGACATACAGCACGATCTGCTTCTTCGCCGCCAGGACTCCGCGCGCCACCGGCAGAACCGGAATCTTGGCTGCCGCGTAATCGTTGAAGCGGAAGATCGCGATGGCAAAGCTGTGCGGCATCTGCCACAGGCTGAACATCACCAGCAAGGTCACTGCAGCCAGGTCGAAGCTGTTGCTCACGGCGCAGTAGCCGATCACCGGAGGCATGGCACCCGAAAGGCTGCCAACCAAGGTGCCGTGCACCGATTTGCGCTTCAGCCAGAGGCTGTAGAAACCGACGTAGACGATGAAGCCAATCAGCGCGCAGAACGCCGACAGCGGATTAGCCTGGACATACAGCAAGCTGAAGCCGGCCACCCCCAGGAGGGTGGCGTAGATCAGCGCGAGGGGCAGCGACATGCCGCCCTGAACCATGACGCGGTTCTTGGTACGTTCCATCTTCACGTCGATGTCGCGGTCGATGCAGTTGTTGAACACGCAACCGGACGCTACCACCAACGAAGTACCAACAACCACCGCCAGGAACAGGGCGAAGTCCACATGCCCCTTAGCGGCAAGGAAGAAACCGCCTGCCACGGAAAGCACGTTACCGAAAATGATCCCCGGTTTGGTGATTTGGATAAAGTGCTTCACGGACATGCAGTCTTACCTCACTTGGCCATCATTTCGAAGTGGATGCTGAACATGATCCACAGCGACAGGCCGACCAGCAGTGCAATTACCAGAACGGTGAACAGGAACGTCGAGACATTGGAACGCTGCTCTTTCGAGCGGTCCATGTGCAGGAAGTAAACCAGGTGCACCACTACCTGAATGACGGCCATGGCCACCACGATCAGGACAGTCAGGTTCTTCGGCAGGGTCGGATACATCACCAGGCCGAACGGAATCGCGGTCAGGATGATCGACAGTACGAAGCCGATCATGTACGACTTCACGCTGCCGTGGTTGCCTTCATGATGAGTGTCGTGTGCATTGGCCATTACAGAACCCCCAGCAGGTAGACGACGGTGAACACGCAGATCCAGACCACGTCCAGGAAGTGCCAGAACAGGCTCAGGCAGCTCATGCGGGTCTTGGCGGTCGGCGTGATGCCGTGCTTGTTGATCTGATACATCATGATCGCCATCCAGATCAGACCGGCAGTCACGTGCAGACCGTGGGTACCGACCAGCGCAAAGAACGCCGACAGGAAGCCACTGCGCTGCGGGCCGTAGCCTTCAGCGATCAGGTGATGGAACTCATAGATTTCCATCGCGATAAACGCAGCACCGAACAGGAAGGTGATAGCCAACCAGCCCAGTACACCGGCTTTCTTGCCATCGAACATCTTCAGCATGGCGAAGCCGAAGGTGATCGAGGACAGCAGCAGGAACGCGGTTTCAACCAGCACGAAGTCGAGCTGGAAGATGTCGTGACCCGACGGGCCGCCGGCGAAACTGCCGGACAGCACCGCGTAGGTGGCGAAGAGCGACGCAAACAGGATGCAGTCGGTCATCAGGTACAGCCAGAAACCAAGTACGGTCATCTGGCCCGAGTCGTGGTGGTGATCGTCGTGCCCATGGTCATGACCATGAGCGTCACCGTGGATTACTTGACTGGACATTGATTACACCCGTTCAAACGATTCGACACGTGCGCCGGCAGGCAGAGCACCTGCTTGGGCCAGCGCTTTCATGCGCTCGCCTTCGATGCGCGCCACTTCTTCAGCCGGAACCATGTAGCCCTGGTCGTCACGTGCAGCATGGCGAACGAAGACTGCGATGGTTGCTACCAGGCTCACGCCTACCAGCCACCAGATGTGCCAGATGAAGGCGAAGCCGAAGACGGTCAGCAGCAGGCCCATGAACAAACCGGTAGAGGTGTTGCTCGGCATGTGGATCGCTTCGTACTTGGCCGCAGGCTTGTAGGCCACACCGGCTTCCTTGGCTTCGTGCCAGGCGTCCAGACCAACTTTCTCAGGCATGTGAGCGAAGTTGTAGAACGGAGGTGGCGAAGAAGTCGACCATTCCAGGGTACGGCCGCCCCATGGGTCGCCAGTGACGTCCATGTTCTGCTTGCGATCGCGAACCGATACATAGATCTGGATCAGCTGGCATGCGATACCGAACAGGATCAGCACGGCGCCGACGACGGCAACGTACAGGTAGGGTTCCCACAGCGGGTTGTCGGAGTGGTTCAGACGACGGGTCATGCCCATGAAGCCCAGGGCGTACAGCGGCATGAACGCAACGTAGAAGCCAGAGATCCAGAACCAGAAGGCAGCCTTGCCCCACTTCTCGTTCAGGGTGAAGCCGAAGGCTTTCGGGAACCAGAAGGAGAAGCCAGCGATGTAGCCGAAGACCGCACCACCGATGATCACGTTGTGGAAGTGGGCAATTACGAACAGGCTGTTGTGCAGAACGAAGTCAGCACCTGGAACAGCCAGCAGAACGCCAGTCATACCACCGATCGAGAAGGTAACCATGAAGCCCAGGGTCCACATGATCGGCGCGGTGAAGCGCAGACGGCCCTGGTAGATCGTGAACAGCCAGTTGAACAACTTCACACCGGTCGGGATGGAGATCAGCATCGTCGCCAGGCCGAAGAAGGTGTTGACGCTCGCGCCGGCACCCATGGTGAAGAAGTGGTGCAGCCAAACGGCAAAGCCGAGGATGGCGATCGCGCCCGATGCGTAGATCATCGAGTGGTGGCCAAACAGACGCTTGCCGGCGAAGGTCGAGGTGACTTCCGAGAACACGCCGAAGGCCGGCAGAATCAGAATGTAAACCTCAGGGTGACCCCACGCCCAGAACAGGTTGACGTACATCATCGGGTTCCCACCAAGCTCGTTGGTGAAAATGTGGAAGTCCAGATAACGGTCAACGGTCAGCAGAGCGAGTGCAGCGGTCAGGATCGGGAACGAAGCTACGATCAGCACGTTGGCCCAGGTGCAGGTCCAGGTGAAGATCGGCATGTCCATCAGCTTCATGCCAGGGGCGCGCATTTTCATCACGGTGACCAGGAAGTTAACGCCGGTCAGCGTTGTCCCCAGACCCGATAGCTGTAGCGCCCAGATGTAGTAGTCGACACCTACCCCAGGACTGTACTGAATACCCGCAAGCGGCGGATAGGCAACCCAGCCGGTCTTGGCGAACTCACCAACACCCAGGGAGATGTTGACCAGCAGCACGCCTGCCAGCAGCAGGTAGAAGCTCAGGGAGTTGAGGAACGGGAAGGCCACGTCACGTGCACCGATCTGCAGAGGAACCGCAAGGTTCATCAGACCAGTGAAGAACGGCATCGCCATGAAGATGATCATGATCACACCGTGAGCGGTGAAGATCTGGTCATAGTGTTCAGGCGGCAGGTAGCCTTCGGAGCCACCGGTGGCGGCAGCCAGCTGGGTCCGCATCATGATGGCGTCGGCAAAGCCACGCAGCAGCATGATCATGGCGACGATGATGTACATCACGCCGATTTTCTTGTGGTCGACCGTGGTCAGCCACTCGGTCCACAAGTAGGTCCACTTGCGGAAGTAGGTGATCAGACCTACTACAGCGATACCACCGAGCGCGATCATGGCAAGTGTCACCATGACTATCGGCTCGTGATACGGGATCGCCTCCAGACTTAATTTACCGAACATCTCTTACTCCTCTGCCCCGGCAGCTGGTTGCTTACTCGACTCCACACCCTGGGTTGTGGCCAGATCCTTGCTGCCTTCTTCTTCGTGGCTCGGACGACCGCGGTTCATACCTTCGTACTTGTCGACGATGATCTGGAACTGGTCAGCCGAAGCCTCGCTGTACAGCGCGACTGGGTTGTATTCGCTTGGTTTGGCCAAGGCTTCGTATTCGGCCTTGTCCAGCTTCTTCGGCGACTGCTTGACTTCAGCGACCCACTTCTCGAAGTCAGCTTGGGAGGTTGCAGTGGCCTTGAACTTCATACCGGTGAAACCGGCGCCGCTGTAGTTGGCGCTGATACCGTCGAACTCACCGTTCTCGTTAGCGATCAGGTGCAGTTTGGTGGTCATGCCGGCCATGGCGTAGATCTGACCGCCCAGGCCTGGGATGAAGAAGGAGTTCATCACAGCGTCGGAGGTGACGCGGAAGTTGACCGGGGTGTTAGCTGGGAAGACGATCTTGTTGACCGTGGCAATGCCCTGCTCCGGGTAGATGAACAGCCATTTCCAGTCCAGCGCGACCACGTCGATCTGCACCGGCTTCACATCGGAATCCAGTGGACGGTACGGGTCCAGCTTGTGGGTGGACAGGTAGGTGAAGTAGCCCAGGGCGCAGATGATGATCACCGGGATGATCCAGATCGCCAGCTCGATCTTGGTCGAGTGCGACCAGTCGGGGGTGTAGGTGGCTGCCTTGTTGGAAGCACGGTACTTCCAGGCGAACGCCAGGGTCATGATGATGACCGGCACGACCACCAGCAGCATCAAGCCGGTAGCGATCAGGATAAGGTTCTTTTGCTCAATGCCGACCTGGCCCTTCGGGTCGAGCAGGGTCCAGTTGCACCCACTGAGTAAAAGCATGCCTAAAAAGGGCAATATGCCAAACAGTCTGGGGTAACGCTTTTTACTCATCTCACGACCTCTAGATCAGCTTGCTTCAATGCAATAGTGTTTTGTTCGCCAACACTTCGTCCTGCCAAGCGTTAGCAATTTGGGCTCGAATTCGCTCCTGCCTGGGGTCCGACTGCAGGACCTGGCGTTGAGCGGGCTTTACGGTGCTTGTGGTTTCGTAGGCAAACGGCCTGTACTTCAGACCAAGTCCATTTGGTGCGGGAAAACGCGGAGGGGTGTCCGCCCGGTATCGCCGTTGGGCGAAACTTGACGAAGTCAGCAAAAAGGAGCCGTGGCTTCCTTCAATCCTGCGACTTGCAAGCAGTGCCGAACGGAAATTGGGGGCGATTGTAGATAGGTCGCCCCCCCTTTACTATGACTTATTGAGCAACAGTCTTTTACAGAATGCGTAACAATCCTGCTCAAAAAATCAACTTCGCGACAGTTTGTCGCACCCCTCCCAGTAGGCCTGAAACCCGCATTCTGCAAGGCTTTGTGTTTGATCTGGATCAACTGGGAGGCGAGATCAGGTGATTCTCTCGCGGTGCAACAGACTTGCGCGAATTCGGGACTTTGGTCTAAGCCCCGCGGCGGTTGCGATAGATGCCTAGCGGCACCAGGATGGCGGTCAGGATGAACGCAACCAGCGCCCATTGCGCCAGCGACAGACCCAGGATCGGCGGATACGGGGTGCTGCAGAAACCCTCGACCTGGAACGCCAGTGGCCAGACCTTGGCCAGGGGCAAGTCGTCGACGATCGGTTGCAGGGTATCGATGCCGCAACTGACCGCAGGGTTGGCGAGTATATACACATGGCGGCCAGCCGCAACGATTCCGCCGATGGCGCTGAGCATGACCAAGCCTTCGAACAGCGTCAGGCTGCGCTTGCCCGGCATGGCCGCTGCGATGAACGCGAACACCGCGATCAGTAGCAAGGCGTAGCGCTGCAGGATGCACAACGGGCATGGCGCCTCGCCGAGCACGATCTGCATGTAGAGCGCCCCGCCGATCAAGGCGAGACAGATCACCCCCAGCAGCACCAGGAAGCGCCGTTCACGATTGAGGCGCGATGTTTGTTCGTTCATTGCCGATTCCTTCGATGGAGAGTGGCAGCGCTGAGGCCGACCTGGGCGCCAGTCTACACGCTGAACATGACCTTGAATGTCGAAGGAGTGGCGTGACGGCACTATCCGCAGAGCTCTAGGACCAGACGGATCGACGTCAGTTCAACGTCGGCCATGCACAAATGGCGGCGCGGATGCCGGACAGGCGCTAGCCCCTCGACACCCGCGAGTGAAGGATACAGTGATTAAAGCGCGATTAAGGATGAAACATCTGCAGCAGCCATCGCCGGGCAAGCCCGCTCCTACGCTATCGCGTGGGAGCGGGCTTGCCAGGCGATGGTGGCGCATCAGCCTGGAGGATTACTCCAGCGCAGCCGCCGGCCCAAAGAACTCGTAGCGGCTCTGCGCCTCTGGCACACCTAGCCCTTTGAGCTGACGCTTGATCGCCGCCATGAAGGCCTTGGGCCCCAGGAAGTAGGCATCGACGTCGCGTTCCTGCGGCAGCCACTGCGCCAACAGTTCCTCGTTCAACAAGCCCACCGCATCGGCATCACCGCCCTCCTCGGCATGGCAATAGAAACGCTTGAGCTGCGGATGGCGCGCAGCCAGGCCGTCGATCCAGTCACGGAAGGCATGCACCGCGCCATTACGCGCACAGTGGATGAAGTGCACCGGACGCTCGGTAGCAAGCGCCGCTTGCAGCATCGCCAAGGTCGGGGTGATGCCCACCCCACCGCTGATCAACACCAGCGGCTTGTCGCTCTGCGCCAGGGTGAAGTCGCCTGCAGGCGGGAACAGGGCGATGGTATCGCCTACCATGAACCCGTCATGCAGGTAGTTGGACACCTTGCCACCGGCCTCACGCTTGACGCTGATGCGGTATTGCTCGCCATCGCACAAAGCCGAGAGGGAATAGTTGCGACGCTGCTCGGCACCGTCGATAAACAGTTGCAGACCGATGTACTGACCCGGTTCGGCCTTGAGCACCGGCTTGCCATCGACCGGGGCGAAATAGAAGGAGACGATCTCACTGCTCTCTTGCTCGCGGCGCACCAGGCGGAACTCGCGCGTGCCGCGCCAGCCGCCTGCGGCTTCCTCCTTCTGTTTGTAGAGGTTTTCCTCGGCGCCGATCAGGATATCGGCCAACTGACCATAGGCCGCGGCCCAGGCATCGATCACCTCAGGGGTGGCGATCTCTTTGCCAAGCACTTCTTCAATGGCGCGCAGCAGGCAGCGCCCCACGATCGGGTAGTGCTCGGGCAGAATCTGCAGCGCCACGTGCTTGTTGATGATCTGCCCGACCAGCCCGCCAAGCTGCTCGAGCTGATCGATGTGGCGGGCGTACATCAATACACCGTTGGCCAGGGCGCGCGGCTGGTCGCCGCTGGCCTGGTGGGCCTGGTTGAACAGCGGGCGTACCTCGGGGTACTCGCTGAGCATCATTTTATAGAAGTGGGTGGTCAGCGCCTCACCACCGCTTTCCAGCAGAGGGACAGTGGCTTTGATGATTGCACGTTGTTCGGCATTGAGCATTGCGACAACTCCTGAGCCTGTGGCTTCGAATGGATGCCTTGGCTAGTTCAGCAATCGTGCCAACTTTCAAACCCAGTGTATTCGGGGCTTCGCGGGACACAGTGTCAAAACGACAACCACAAGCGTATAGTCATAACGACCAACAGGAGTCTTTATGACCGCTAAGCCTTTGCTCACCGCCCTCCTCCCACTAGTCAGCGACCTATCGCGCGATCTGCCCGATCAAGAGCGCTATCGCCGCCTGTTGCAGGCCATGCGCGATTTGCTGCCGTGCGACGCCGCCGCCTTGCTGCGCCTGGATGGCGAGTGGTTGGTGCCGTTGGCCGTCGACGGTCTCGCCCCTGACACCCTGGGCAGGCGCTTTCGGGTCAGTGAGCACCCGCGCTTCAAGATCCTGCTCAGCCGCAGCGGGCCAACGCGCTTTGCCAGCGACAGCCAACTGCCCGATCCCTATGACGGCTTGGTCAATGCACCCGACGCCGACCTGGAAGTGCACGATTGCATGGGCTGCCCGCTGATGGTCGATGAACAGCCCTGGGGCCTGCTGACCCTGGATGCCTTGACCCCCGGTCAGTTCCAGAGCCTGGAGCTGGATGCCCTGCAAGCATTCGCCAGCCTGGCAGCGGCCACGGTCACCGTGGCCGAGCGCATCGAGCATCTGGCTCTGCGCGTGGAAGACGAACAGCAACGCGCCGAGGTCTACCGCCAGGCCAGCGGCCAGGACAAGGAGTTGATTGGCCAGAGCAAGGCGCACAAACGCTTGGTAGAAGAAATCCGCCTGGTAGGCGGCAGTGACCTGACCGTGTTGATTACCGGAGAGACCGGCGTCGGCAAGGAGCTGGTGGCCCAGGCCCTGCACCAGGCCAGCAGCCGCGCCGACAAGCCACTGATCAGCCTCAACTGCGCGGCCCTGCCCGACACCCTGGTCGAAAGCGAGCTGTTTGGCCATGTCCGCGGGGCGTTCACCGGTGCCCATGGCGAACGACGTGGCAAGTTCGAACTGGCCAATGGCGGCACGTTGTTTCTCGATGAGGTGGGCGAGTTGTCGCTGACGGTACAGGCCAAGCTGCTACGCGTGTTGCAAAGTGGCCAGCTACAGCGCTTGGGTTCGGATCGTGAGCACCAGGTCGATGTAAGGGTGATCGCCGCGACTAACCGCGACCTGGCCGATGAGGTGCGCAACGGCCGCTATCGCGCCGATTTCTATCACCGGCTCAGCGTGTATCCGTTGCAGGTTCCACCGCTGCGCGAGCGCGGCCGTGATGTGCTGCTGATTGCGGGGTACTTCCTGGAGCAGAACCGTTCGCGCCTGGGCCTGAATAGTTTGCGTCTGAGCCATGAAGCCCAGGCGGCGCTGCTGGCGTATGACTGGCCGGGCAATGTGCGTGAATTGGAGCACCTGATCGGCCGCTCGGCACTCAAGGCCCTCGGGCAGCACCCGCAGCGGCCACGGATTCTTACCTTGGAGGCTGCGGACCTGGATCTGCGTAGTGTGCTGCCCACCAATGCCGCGCCGGTTGAAAGCGCGCAAGTCTTGGCCAGCCTGCCCGAGGGTGGCCTGCGGGAAGCGCTGGATGATTATCAGCGGCAAGTGATCGAAGCGTGCCTGGCGCGCCACGACGGTAACTGGGCGGCAGCGGCACGTGAGTTGGGGCTGGATCGGGCCAATTTGAGCCGGGTGGCCAAGCGCTTGGGGCTGCGCTGAATTGGGGTGGGCCTGCTTTGCAGCCCATCGCAGCGGACCGAAAAACCCCTAAAGCCAAGCCAGCACAGGCCGATAACCCGGCATCCTCTCTTTTCCTGACACACCCAAAGGTTGCCCATGGCCACGCAAAATGCCCGCGCGGACTCGTTGTCCCTGCTGCTGTTCACCCTGCGCAGCGGCAAGCTGATGGCTATCAACCTGCTCAAGGTCAGCGAAATCATCACCTGCCCGCCGCTGACCAAGCTGCCGGAATCCCACCCTCACGTAAAAGGCGTGGCGACCCTGCGCGGCAATTCGTTGTCGGTGATCGACCTGTCGCGCGCCATCGGCGAGCGACCGCTGGCCGACCCGGACGGCGGTTGCCTGATCGTCACCGAGATCAGCCGCTCGCGCCAGGGCCTGCACGTGCAGGCGGTGAGCCGCATCGTGCATTGCCTGAGCACCGACATCAAACCGCCGCCCTACGGCTCGGGCAACCGCTCGTTCATCACCGGCGTGACCCGGGTCGATAACACCCTGGTACAGGTGCTGGACATTGAAAAGGTCATCCATGCCATCGCCCCCCCTCAGCCCGAGCCGCATCCCGGCGAGCTGAGCGAGGAAGATGCCAGCCTGTTGGCCGCCGCCAATATCCTGGTCGTCGACGACAGCCAAGTAGCCCTGCAGCAATCGGTGCACACCCTGCGCAACCTGGGGATCGAGTGCCACACCGCGCGCAGTGCCAAGGACGCGATCAATGTGCTGTTGGAGCTGCAAGGCACCGAACGCGAGATCAACATCATCGTTTCCGACATCGAGATGTCGGAGATGGACGGCTACGCCTTTACCCGCACCCTGCGCGAGACGCCGGACTTCCAGCACCTCTATATATTGCTGCACACCTCGCTGGACAGCGCCATGAGCAGCGAAAAGGCCAAGACCGCCGGCGCCAATGCGATCCTCACCAAGTTCTCCTCGCCGGACCTGACCGACTGCCTGGTGACCGCCGCACGCACCGTGGTGTTCGCTGAGCACTGACAGTTATGCCAGTAGGCAAGCTGGGCCACCCTGATATATTCAGCGACAAACTCCCAGGCTTGATGCCTGGGGAGACTGGGGCATAATTCGCGCCCCTCGGATGTTTTATGCCGGTATCGCGTATGAAGTATTTCAGCTTTCTCCTGATCGCCTGCGCCCTTTCCACAGGTGTCGCCCAGGCCTCCAGCAGCCAGGCCTGGAACGAGTATCGCCAACAGATGCTCAAGGACTGCCTGTCCGCCAGCCAACTCAAGGACGCCCACGCCCGCGGCAAGCCAGCCGAGTTCGACGACCAGGTCGGTTTCAGCGCCCTGCTGATCGAAGGCGTCTATCCGCAAAAGCACATGCAGCAACGCACTGGCACTGAGCTGTGCCTGTACGATCGTCAGCACAAGAAGGCGTTCGTCAGCGAGTGGAACCCAGGCGCCAAGTGAACGACAGCATTCGTTTTTCCTGCACCGGTTGCGGCAAGTGCTGCACCGGCCATCATGTTCCGTTGACCTTGGCCGAGTCGCGCCAATGGGCGGCGGCTGGTGGCCAAGTAGTGGTATTGATCGAGGGTTTCGTCACCGATGGCCCGGGCATGCCGGCCGAGCAGCGCGAGCACGTGCTGGGGCGTTCGCACCCGGTCAGTTGCGGCACTGGGCAAATGCGCGTGTCAGTGACTTTCGCTGCATTCAATCCCGGGCGCTGTCGCAATCTCGATGCGCAGGACCTGTGCACTATTTATGAGACGCGGCCTCTGGTTTGTCGCATCTACCCGGCAGAGATCAACCCGCACCTGCCACTGCGCCCGGAAAACAAGGACTGCCCGCCCGAAGCCTGGGAGCAGGGGCCGGAATTGATCCATGGCCAGGTACTGGCTGATCCGCAGCTGGTCGCGCTGATTACCGCGTCGCGCCAGGCGGATAGGGACGATATCGCGGCCAAGGTGGCGATTTGTCAGGCGCTGGGCATGACCACCAGCGCGCTGAAGGGCAATGGCTTTACCGCCTATTTGCCGGAAATGGCGGCTTTCGCTAATGCGCTGGAGCAGGTCATCAGCGATGATCGTGCGCCTTGGACTGTGCATGTAGCGGACTCAGAGCTCGCCAGTACCCTTGTGAGTCACGGCCTGCAAATCACCGCCGAGCCGCCTGTCTATTACGCCTTCATAGGTTTCTGAGGCAGCGCCGGCCTCATCGCGGGGCAAGCCCGCTCCCACGCAGTTGCTCCTGGATTCAACAACATGCGTGGGAGCGGGCTTGCCCCGCGATGAGGCCGGCACGGGCACAGCCAGGATCACTGACAGCGCCGCCAGAACTCATCGGCCAAGCGCCGCAGATCCTGCGCCAAATCCGCCACATCACTGGCCCGGGTATGACTGCGCTGGCCCACATCGACGGTCGCCTCACTGGCCTGGCGAATGCTGACGATGTTGCGGTTGATGCTCTCGCTGACCTGACTCTGCTGCTCTACCGCCGCCGCAATCTGCAAGCTCATCTCGTTGATCTGGTTGACCCGCACGCTGATGCTATCCAGCGCGCCGCTGGCCAACTGCGCCTGGCTCACGCTGTGTCCTGCGTGGGCGCTGCTCTGCTGCATCACCTGCACGGCAGCACGCGCGCCTTCCTGCAGGGCGCCAATCATGCGTTGGATTTCATGGGTCGACTGCGCCGTGCGCTGGGCCAAGCCACGAACCTCGTCGGCAACCACGGCAAAGCCGCGCCCCTGATCGCCGGCGCGCGCCGCTTCGATCGCAGCGTTCAAGGCCAGCAGGTTGGTCTGCTCGGCAATCCCGCGAATGACATCCAGCACTCCGGAAATCTCGCTGCTGTGGCCCTCCAACTGCTGCACCACTTCACTGGCCTCTACCAACGAGCCTGCCAGATCCTGGATCGCGCAGCGATTGCGGTCGACCAACTGGTGGCCGGCCTGGGTCTCGTCCTCAGCCTGGTCAGCGGCCATCGAGGCCAACTGGGCGCTACTGGCAACCTGGGCGACGCTGGCGCTCATCTGGTGGATCGCGGTGGCGACTTGATCGGCTTCGTTCTGCTGATCCAGGCTGTTGGCGTGACTGGCCTGCAGGGCATTGACCAAGGCCCCGGAATGGCCAGCCAGACGCGCCGAGGTATCGCCGATACGCCCAACTACCGCGCCCAGCTGCGCCTTGAGCATACGCATGGCGAACTCGATCTGGCCGATGCCGTCGCGCCGTCCGGTATACAGCTGCTGGCTCAGCGGATTGTCGGCAATGCTCAGCGCCTGGCGGCGCAAGCGCTCGAACGGGCGCAACACCAGCACAATCGCCAGACTGCTCAGGCCAGCGGCCAACAGCAACTCCAGCAGTGCAGCCTGCCAAGGCGTGCCCAGCCACCAATGCCCAGCGCCGAGCACCACCACCAAGGCGGCCGCCACCGCCACGCATGCGCGCAGGCCCAAGCCCACCACCGGCAAGCGCTCGCGCCAATCTCGCCGCCCCGCGCGCAAGCGTGCATAACAGTGCTCGGCGGCGGCGACCTGCTCTGCAGTCGGCCGGGTGCGCACCGACTGATACTCGACGGTATTACCGCCGCTACTGATCGGCGAAACGAAGGCGCTGACCCAATAGTGATCGCCATTCTTGCAGCGGTTCTTGACCAATCCCATCCATGAACTGCCGGCCTTCAGCGCCCGCCACATCTGCTCGAACGCCTGCGGCGGCATGTCGGGGTGGCGCACCAGGTGATGCGCTTGGCCGAGCAATTCGTCGCGGGCAAAGCCACTGATGCGCACGAAATCGTCATTGGCATAGGTGATAAGGCTGTCCAGGTCGGTGGTGGACAGGATGTTGGCATCGCCGGGGAACTCCACTTGGCGACCGGTAACAGGCACATTGCACTTCATCGGCGGCTCTCGTTCTTGTCGGGAAGATCGGCAGGGCGTTCGACTCTATGGCCAACTAGCAGAGAAACATTGATCTGGGGCAGCATATTGGCATTTCGCCACTAACCTGCCGAAACTGTCAGCGCCGTCAGCTTGGCGTCACGCTGGCGACCCGATCCCAGCGCTATAAGCTTGAGTACAGACATTAGTTTTCTCACCCCCCCGGCTACGGTGCCCGACCCGATGCGACGTCCGTCCCGCTCTGTGTTTCTTGCCGCCTTGGCGCTCATTGCCCTGATTGGCGCAGGCGGCTGGCTGAGCCAACGCCAATCGGCGCCGGCCGTCCGTGCGCAAACGGCGATTCCAGTGCGGGTGGTCAGCGTCGCCCAGCAAGATGTGCCGCGCTATGCCAGCGCCATTGGCTCGGTGTTGTCATTGCACAGTGTCGAGATTCGGCCACAGGTCGAAGGCGTGCTGACCCAGGTACTGGTCAAGGAAGGCCAGTGGGTCAAACAGGGGGACCTGCTCGCCACCCTCGACGATCGGGCCATCCGCGCCAGCCTCGACCAGGCGCGCGCCCAGCTCGGCCAGAGCCAGGCGCAGCTGCAAGTGGCCGGGGTCGATCTTAAGCGCTACAAGCTGCTCAGCAGCGACGATGGCGTCTCCAAACAGACCCTCGACCAGCAACAGGCGCTGGTCAATCAGTTGCAAGCCACCGGCAAGGGCAACCAGGCGGCCATCGCCAATGCCCAGGTGCAGCTTTCTTATACGCAGATCCGCTCCCCGGTAACCGGGCGAGTTGGCATACGCAATGTCGACCCCGGCAACCTGGTGCGCACCAGCGATACCCAGAGCCTGTTCAGCGTGACCCAGATCGACCCGATCGGCATCGAGTTCGCCCTGCCCCAGCAGATGCTGCCGACCCTGCAAAGCCTGCTCAAGGCGCCAACCCCGGCCGTGGTCCAGGCCTACCTGGATGCCGACGGCGAAAGCAAACTGCTCGCTGAGGGGCATCTGGCCCTGATCGACAACCAGATCTCGGCCACCACCGGCACGCTGCGGGTCAAGGCCGAATTCGACAACCAGGATGGGCTGCTCTGGCCCGGCCAACTGGTGACGATAAAGCTGCGCACCGCGGTCGACGAAAGCGCGCTGGTGGTGCCGCCACCGGTGGTCCAGCGCGGCGTCGACGGCCATTTCGTCTACCGCCTGGACGGCGACAAGGTCACCAGTGTGCCGGTCAAGGTGCTGTTCCAGGACAGCACGCTGAACATCATTGCCGGGGTCAAAGCCGGTGATCGGCTGGTACTCGATGGTCAGTCGCGGCTCAAGCCGGGGGCTCACGTCGAAGTGCTGAGCGACGCGCCCAACAGCACTGAGATGGCCGATCGCAGGGCGCAGCCATGACTACCCGCAACGGTCTTAGCGCCTGGTGCATCGACCACCCAGTCGCCACCCTGCTGCTGACCTTCGCCCTGGTCCTGCTTGGCGCCATCGCTTTCCCACGCTTGCCCGTGGCGCCCTTGCCAGAGGCAGATTTCCCGACCATCCAGGTTACCGCGCAGCTGCCCGGCGCCAGCCCGGAAACCATGGCCTCGTCGGTGGCCACGCCACTGGAAGTCCAGTTCAGCGCCATCCCCGGCATGACCCAGATGACCAGCAGCAGCGCGCTGGGCTCGACCAACCTGATCCTGCAATTCACCCTCGACAAGAACATCGACACCGCCGCCCAGGAAGTTCAGGCGGCGATCAACACCGCCACCGCACGCCTGCCCCAGGACCTGCCCAACCCGCCGACCTGGCGCAAGGTCAACCCGGCCGACAGCCCCGTGCTGGTACTCACCGTCAGCTCCGCGCAGATGCCCGGCAACGAGCTGAGCGACTACACCGAGACCTTGCTGGCGCGACAGTTGAGCCAGATCGACGGGGTCGGCCTGATCAACATTACCGGCCAACTGCGCCCGGCGATCCGCGTCCAGGCCCAGCCGGAGAAACTCGCCGCCATCGGCCTGACCCTGGCCGACCTGCGCCTGGCTATCCAGCAGACCAGCCTGAACCTGGCCAAGGGCGCGCTGTACGGCGAGCACAGCGTGTCGACCCTGGCCGCCAACGACCAGCTGTTCCATCCCGAGGACTACGCAAAGCTGATCGTCTCCTACCGCGACGGCGCACCGGTACACCTGTCGGATGTGGCCAAGGTGATCCAGGGCGCGGAAAACGCCTACGTCAAATCCTGGTCTGGCGATCAGCCTGGGCTGAACCTGGTGGTGTTCCGCCAGCCTGGGGCGAACATCGTCGATACCGTCGACCGGGTGCTGGAGGCGCTACCCCGTCTGCAGGAAATGCTCCCGGCCTCGGTCGAGGTGTCGGTGCTGCAAGACCGCACCCAGACCATCCGCGCCTCGCTGCATGAGGTGGAGCTGACCTTGATGATCGCGGTGATCCTGGTGATCGGCGTGATGGCGTTGTTCCTGCGCCAGTGGTCGGCGACCTTGGTGGTGTCGAGTGTGCTTGGCGTGTCGCTGATCACCAGCTGCGCGCTGATGTATATCTTTGGTTTCAGCTTGAACAACCTGACCCTGGTGGCCATCGTCATCTCGGTAGGCTTCGTGGTCGACGATGCGATCGTGGTGGTAGAGAACATCCACCGCCACCTGGAGGCTGGCGACGACAGCCGCACCGCGGCAATAAAAGGCGCCGGCGAGATCGGCTTTACCGTGATATCGATCAGCTTCTCGCTGATCGCCGCATTCATCCCTCTGTTGTTCATGGGCGGCGTGGTTGGACGGCTGTTCAAGGAGTTCGCCCTCACCGCGACCTCGACCATCCTGATTTCGGTGGTGGTATCGCTGACCCTGGCGCCGACCCTGTGCGCGCTGTTCATGCGCCGGCCACCCAAGGAGCATCACGACGGCTTCGGCGAGCGCCTGGTGCGCTGGTACGAAAAAGGCCTGAACCGCGCCCTCGCCCATCAACGCCTGACCCTCGGCGTGTTCGGCCTGACCCTGGCGCTGGCGGTGGTCGGCTACGTGGCCATCCCCAAAGGCTTCTTCCCGCTGCAAGACACCGGTTTCATCCTCGGCACCAGCGAGGCAGCGGCCGACGTCTCTTATCCGGCGATGATCGAAAAGCATCAGGCGCTGGCCAGGATCATCGAGGCTGACCCTGCGGTGCGCGCCTTCTCCCACGCGGTGGGGGTCACCGGCAACAACCAGACCATCGCCAATGGCCGCTTTTGGATCGCCCTCAAGCCCCGCGGCGAGCGCGATGTGTCGGCCAGCGAGCTGATCGACCGGCTGCGCCCGCAACTGGCGAAAGTCCCCGGGGTGGTGCTGTACATGCGTGCCGGGCAGGATATCAACCTCAGCTCCGGGCCCTCGCGCACCCAGTACCAGTACGTGCTCAAGAGCAATGACGGCGTCGCCCTGAACCTCTGGACCCAGCGCTTGACCGAGCGCCTGCGCGAGATCCCGGCGTTTCGCGACCTGTCCAACGATCTGCAGTTGGGCGCCAGCGTCACCCGCATCGAGATCGACCGCCAGGCCGCAGCGCGCTTCGGCCTGACCACCACCGATGTCGACCAGGCGTTGTATGACGCCTTCGGCCAGCGGCAGATCAGTGAGTTCCAGACCGAGACCAACCAGTACAAAGTGATTCTCGAACTGGACGCCCGCCAGCGTGGCAAGGCCGAGAGCCTCAATTACTTCTACCTGCGCTCACCGCTGACCAACCAAATGGTGCCACTGTCGGCCCTCGCGCACGTCGCCGCGCCAAGCACCGGGCCACTGTCGATCGCCCATGACGGCCTGTTCCCGGCCGCCAACCTGTCGTTCAACCTGGCGCCCGGGGTAGCCCTGGGCGATGCGGTGCGCATCCTCGACCAGACCCAGCGCGAACTGGGCATGCCCGACTCGATTGCCGGCAACTTCCAGGGCGCCGCCCAGGCCTTCCAGAGTTCGCTGTCGAGCCAGCCGTGGCTGATCCTCGCTGCGCTGGTGGCGGTGTACATCATTCTCGGCGTGCTCTACGAGAGCTTCGTCCACCCGCTGACTATCATCTCCACCCTGCCCTCGGCCGGCCTGGGGGCGTTGATCCTGCTGTGGGCGATGGGTCAGGACTTCAGCATCATGGGCTTGATCGGCGTGGTGCTGCTGATCGGCATCGTCAAGAAGAACGGCATCCTGTTGATCGACTTCGCCCTGGAGGCGCAGCGCAAGCAGGGCCTTACTCCGGAGCAGGCGATCCATCAAGCGTGCTTGACGCGCTTTCGGCCGATCATCATGACCACCCTGGCCGCCTTGCTCGGCGCAGTCCCGCTGATGTTCGGCTTTGGCACTGGCGCTGAGCTGCGCCAGCCGCTAGGCATTGCGGTAGTCGGTGGGCTGGTGGTGAGCCAGGCGCTGACGCTGTTCACCACCCCGGTCATATACTTGGCCCTGGAGCGTCTGCTCCATCGCCGCCAGGCCGCCACCGCAGCCGCGCCGAACGCCAGTTGAGACAAGAGAGCATGCGTGTACTGATCATCGAAGACGAAGAGAAAACCGCCGACTACCTGCATCGCGGCTTGAGCGAACAGGGCTTTACCGTCGACCTGGCCCGTGACGGCATCGACGGCCTGCACCTGGCCCTGGAAGGCGACTACGCGGTGATCGTCCTCGACGTCATGCTGCCCGGCCTGGATGGCTACGGCGTGCTACGCGCATTGCGTGCACGCAAGCAGACGCCGGTGATCATGCTGACCGCCCGCGAGCGCGTCGAAGACCGCATCCACGGCCTGCGCGAAGGCGCCGACGACTACCTGGGCAAGCCGTTTTCGTTCCTTGAGCTGGTCGCGCGCCTGCAAGCACTGACGCGCCGCAGCAGCAACCATGAGCCCTTGCAGGTGCAGGTCGGCGACTTGTGGATCGACCTGATCAGTCGCAAGGCCAGCCGCGCCGGGCAACGTCTGGAGCTGACCGCCAAGGAGTTCTCGCTGCTCAGCGTGCTGGCCCGCCGCCAGGGCGAAATCCTTTCCAAGACCGCCATCGCCGAGCTGGTCTGGGACATCAATTTCGACAGCGACGCGAATGTCGTCGAGGTGGCCATCAAACGCCTACGGGCCAAGCTCGACGGGCCGTTCGACAACAAGCTGCTGCATACCATTCGAGGCATGGGCTATGTCCTGGAAAACCGTGCCGGCTAACTCCATCGCCCTGCGCCTGGCGGCGCTGTTTCTGCTGGTGGCGATGGGCGTGTTCCTGCTGATCGGCACTGCCCTGTATCGTCAGGTCGACCGCAGCCTGGACATGCTCCCGGCGGCCGAGCTGGATGCGCGCTTCAGCGTGCTGGAGTCGACCCTCAATCGCTTCGGCACCCGCGAGCATTGGGTGAAGATTCACAACAAGCTCAACCTGCTGAGCGAAGAAGACCGGCGCATTCGCTTCTGGGTGGTGAGCAGCGATCCGGCCTACGAGTATGGCAAACCGACCGAGCAGGTCCGCGCCTTCGCCGAAGGCGCGCAGGGCATGCGCGATCTGCGCCTGGCCGACAGCCCCTATCCGTACAAAGTGCTGGTCAGCGAACTGCCGGCCCTGGGTGAGCGGCCAGCCCTGCGCTTCATGATCGGCATCGATACCGAAACCTTCTGGCAGGCCCAACACAGCCTGCTGGTGGCCATCGTCGGGTTGGCCGTGCTTGGCGTGCTGCTGGCTGCGGTGCTCGGCTACTGGGTGGCGCGGATCGGCCTGCGGCCGTTACTGGCGCTGTCCAATGAAGCGCAAGCCTTGGCCCCACCGCGCCTGGACGGACGCCTGCAAACCCACGATCTGGCACCTGAGCTGGCGCAGTTCGCTGGCGCCTTCAACGCAGCGCTGGACCGGGTCAGCCTGGCCTACTCGCGCCTGGAAGCATTTAACGCCGATGTCGCCCACGAACTGCGCTCGCCGCTGACCAACCTGATCGGCCAGACCCAGGTGGCGCTGACCCGCGGACGCAGCGCCGAACACTACTTCGAGGTTCTGCAATCGAACCTTGAAGAGCTCGAACGGCTGCGCAGCATCATCAACGACATGCTGTTTTTGGCCAGCGCCGACCAGGGCAGCAAGGCCACCTCGCTGACCCAGGCGTCACTGGCCGAAGAAGTCGCCACCACCCTCGACTACCTGGACTACATCCTCGAAGACGCCCAGGTGAAGGTCAGTGTCAGCGGCGATGCGCTGGCGCCGATCGAGAAAGCCCAACTGCGCCGGGCACTGATCAACCTGCTCAACAATGCCGTGCAGCACACCGCCCCCCAGCAAATCATCGCAGTGCACATCGAGGCGGGGCCGGAGCATGTCAGCATCGCTGTGAGCAACCCGGGCCCCGCCATTGCCGACGAGCACCTGGCGCTGTTGTTCGAACGCTTCTACCGGGTCGATGCTGCCCGCACCAATACCGGCAGTGGCAATCATGGCTTGGGCCTGGCAATCGTCAAGGCCATCGCCTTGATGCATGGCGGGAGTGTTTTCGTGCGCAGCGAAGGCGGCGCCAACACCTTTGGTATTCGCCTGCCGGGTAGTGAACCGCATCGTATGGAACCATCGTGTGCCCAATAAAAGGATGAAACCTTCGACGCAGAATAGCGTTTAATGATGGCCGGTCGGATAATGAGCATTCACTCATGTATAAGTCCGGCACAGCCTATCTGTTAGGCTCTGTACGAAAAGCCTTGATACTCAGTGATGCTACGTTGGAAACAGCCTCGGAATGCTCATTTACAACCCGTAAACTCCGCTTCCTCGGCTGTTTTCGCCTTGCCTGACCTTCGTCTCAAGACTTTCCGTACAGACCCTAGGCAATACGTCCTGTAACCCTAGCCTTGTATCGAGGTGGATCGTCGGGCTCAGCATCGGGATCGGGGTCCAGTTGGCGCGTAAAGGTCACTGTGGCACCGACCTCAAGGTCGATAAGATTATCGTATAAGAAATACATGTGCGGTTCACCGTTATCGGGTTTTAACTTCAACCATCCAAACCCACCTTTCACATTTACCGAAACCACTTCACCATTTAAATCTGCCATGACTTCACCTCATTAGTAGAATCATTGCAACTCGCTTGGCTACTCCTACAGCATTTTCCTAAAGGCGCGCTGCCGTACAATTTTATTGCATCCGCCATAAGCGCGGTACTAGCAAATTTATCAGGTGTCACTCATCACACCACGCTGAATAAACTATTGAAATGCCCAGTACATCGACCCGCCAGGCTTATCCTCAGCAACATTCCTGTTAGCCACTCAACCCAAGTACCTGCCAGAGATCGTAGCGAGGACTGACCGCGGGCTCCTTGTAGGGGTTATTAACAGGACGCCTGCCAGAAAAACGCGGGCTTATCGATGAGGTGTTATCGTCATTTACTAACCTTATCGAGGACTCTACTGTTCCTCGCAGGGTATTGACAGTCAATACCCCAACTTCGACCTCTGCGATCGTGGACACGAAGCGCGAACGGTTTGCCCACGCGTAGAACTGGGCCGGTTTCCCGGTCAGTTTGAGAGGGTCCGGCCCATCCCAAAAACTTCGCAACTTGCCCAGCCACCTTGAGTTTTCATAGCTAGGCATTGGTTTAAGCGGTCCAGCAGGAGCGCTGAAAAAGTCGAGGTTCGCCTTGCATATGTATTTTTGTGCAGTGGACCTGATGTTAGCCGGAAGATTAAGGACGCTTTGCTTGATGCTCAGCCACAGCGACTGGCGAGCGATCCTGCTGCTCAAGATGCGCTTGAGCCAACGCCCCAGGCCTTTCACACCATCGCCTAGGATACGCGAGGTCTTCCCCAGGAGGTCGATTGTGCCTTTGAGTAAACTACCCGCCATCTTCACCCCCCCCCAAGCTATCGACAAGACCCCCGTAGCCATAGAAAGGATACCCAGCGTTCTTGCCAGCTTTGGATGACTTTCAACGACCAACTCCGAGACAACTTCCATCGTGAAGGAAGACGCACTTATTGCCGTCAACAGTCTAAACACCCACATTGACGCCGTGCCCGCTGAAACTATAGAGGCCCCGATGCCCACTACCGTTAACGCAAACGACATGGCCAACCCACGCCAGGTGGTACCGGCCACCATCGACTGGGTTTGTTGTAGATCCTTGTCGAGGTCGCGCAATTCATGCCCCTGCCCCCAGCGACTAAGCATGATCGCCCCACTAGGGTCATGCAGGTTTACCGGGTCCGGGCAATGCTGGTAGGGGTTGTGCCCGCCCTCCCCGCAGGGGGCCAGCCAATCTGGCTGGGCGTAGCGGCAGAGCGTCGGGGCGTAGCTACGCTTACCATTGCCAGCGTGGTAGTGGCCTGTTACCGGATCGCAGCGCATACCGTTGTAACCGCTGACCACCTCTGCAAGCAGTGCCCCCTCACCAAACGGTAACCGGGGTGCCAGCGATAATTCGCCTCCCTGGACCTGTCCAGCGACACCGACCTGCACGTCGTCGATCAGCCAACGCACTTGCTCGCCGTCATACTCCGCAAGGCCTGCGGAGATACTGGTGCGCCGCGTAACCTTGCGCCCGTTGTCGAACCAGACTTCACCAATCAGCTCCTCACCGTCATAACGCAGCTCGCGGGTGCTTTCGTCTTGCTTGACGAACTGCGCCGCCAGGCGCTGATAACCATCGTACTGATAGCTCGACAGCAGACCCCCGCTGGCATCGCTGACCCTGTTTATCTGACCGCAGATGTTGTAGCCAAACTTGCGACCTTGAGTGTCGTTCTGCAGGTAGCCATTGTCACTCCAAGACAGGGCCACGGCCTCGCTACCCCGCTGCACGGAGGTCATTTGAGTGGGGTCGGTGCCCGCATCATAGGTAAATGCTCGACGCTTGGTGGTGCCATCAAAACAGGTGGTTACACAACTGACGAGGTTATCCAGTGCGTCCCAAGTGAACGTCTGCTCTTTGACTACATTGCCTTCGGCATCTATCGGGCAGTGCAGGGCATTGTCGGTATCACAGGTATAGCGCTGCAGCCGGTCGAGCAGATCGTAGGAGAACCGCTCGAAGCGCTGAAGCTGGTTATTTTCGTAACTTATTTTGCTTGCCAGCCTACCGTCGCCTTGCCAGGTCATACGCTGCTCAAAGCATGCAGCCCCATTGTGCAGGAAACTACGCCTGGTCTCCTGGCCTAGGCCATTGTGCTCGCTGAACACCTGCCACTGCTCCCCAGCCTGGAGCGCGTGGACCTTACGCGATGCTAGCTGACCCAAAGCGTCGTAGCGGTAGGCTACGTCTTCATGGTCCTGACAGGTGCGTAGCAACCGCCCGTCGTTATCGGTAAAGCCTCGCTGCCAGTGGCCGTCAGCGCGCAGGCAGGCCACGGTGGTGCCGCGCAAGGTCTGCCACTCGACACTACGCACAACGCTGTGGGGGGTAGTTTGTGTGCTCTGCACGCGACCGGGCAGGCTTCCTTGGCTGAAGCTTTGACCCCAAGCGTCGTCTGCGTTACTGCCTGCCGCAACAGTGGTTACACTGTTTTTACGGGTTAGACTGGCAACGGTACTATCGTTTGCGCCCCAGAACACCCCGCTGGGATGGACTCGTGTATGTAAGCGTGTCTTATCGGGCAGGGTTATGAGATCTTGATTGTCGTCAAAGCGGTACGTACGACTGCCAACCGTGCGCGACTCTAGAGTAGAGCCGTTGCACACATTCTGTGTAGCGACCACTTTGCCACCCACTTTGAGCTGGGTGACCTGGTTGCTGAGGCCGTGATAAATGCGCTCGATAAGCGTTGCGTCCGGACGGGTCACTGTAGTCACTCGTCCAAGGGCATCGTACTCAAAGCTATAAGTACGCGTTTCATCGCCCACGATACGCTCGCTTTCAACCACATGCCCATTCGCATCAAGGCGCTGAATCAATTCCAGCTGGGGCTGGCCAGCGCCGTTCGACAGTAGCTCCGTACGTTTGAAAGTACCGTCGTCTTTAGTCAAGTATTCGAGAGTGCGTTGCGTGAAACATTGTCCTGCCAGGCCATGCTCAACAGTGAAGCGAGTTGTACCCTCGTGAGCCTCCGGTATTGAGAAAAGTGAGGAGGACGATACGTAAAGACCAGGTGCCTCGCCCTCCACAACTCCGGTGAGCCGTGAGAAAAAGGTCAAGACGTTGACATCGTCTTCGTCAGGCGTGGATTTCATCTTGTTAAAATCCACAGACAGCTGTGGAAGCGTCAGCCCCGCGCGAAGTTCGCCGTTAATTAAAACACTGCATTCAACATCTCGTTTTTCATAACGGGTTGTACTCCCTACTCCTGGAGCGCTGAAAACGGAGGTCTCGACCCTATCAGTCCAGTAATCATCCAGATGCTCACAGTAGCCACCCCCTTTGTACCCGGCCATCCCTTGCAGCAACTTCATCAACTTCAAGGGGTCGTAGCTGCCCCATTCAAAGATCCCCAACGCCAATTTGAAACCTTGGTCCATGAGGTTTAGTATTTTTTTAGCATCCTGGGCAAGCGCGGTATTTTTGAACTTATACAATTGCTGCAAAAGGCTAAAGAACTGTGCAGCGCTCACGCTGTTTGCCGCACCGAAGCCCTGATAAGAAATTTCGCGAACGTCTTCTTCATCCTCGATTCGCAGTGTTTCGGCTGCACTCGACTCACCCTTAACAACTTCCCCTCGCTCCTTCACCCAAAGTTGAGGCCGCAACGGCGTCTGCACCTGCGCTCGCTCGACCACTGCCTGACCTCCCGGCAGATAGTCCCATTGGTAACGCCCGAGCACGTGCGAATCATTCAGCCCTGCGAAGCACATCTCGAACCATGGCACAGCAGCAGCCGTACCGGCCAGCTGCCTCTCGGTGCGCCACACCCTCTGAAAGCCATCCAGGTAGGTGCGGCTCTGTTCCTTGTTCGCCTGTGTATGGGTCGCCACCTTGCCATCACTTGAGTAATGGGTGCAGATGTGCACATCTGCCTTTTGCTTGTCGGTATGGCGCTGTTGTCCAGACTTGAGCCGATACTGAGTCTGTTCGACCACGCGCCCGGCGGCGTCATACGCCCAATACGTCTCAGTATCTCGTTCGACCCGCCATAGGCAGCGCTGGCTGTACCGTGAGCACTGCTCTTCGCGTATTAGTTGGGTACCCGCCAGGGTTTCACAGGTTGTGCGCACTGTGATGTACGGTTCATTGGGGTTGTCGTTAAACCACTGGATGTTTTCCAGCTTGAAGGTTTCAGTGCCCAGGTGAGATAGCTGTGTGTCCTTGCTAGTCCACACCCTCACCTTGCTGGCACCACTCGGAGTTTTCTTAGGGTTGATTGCCGACACGCTTTTAATCCGCTGATGCCACAGCACATCGCCCTCACCGTCTTGGACCCAGCGGGTGTCGTCAGTGAACTGCCCGTTGAACTCGCCCGCTACCGCTACCCCCTCGATAACTACCTGTTGAGCTGGCTCCAGCATATTCCGGCCGGCGCGCTCCAGTACGCTATAGCCAAATAACTTCAAATCCTTGGGGTTGCCGAACTCATCACATTGATACTCGGCCATCAGAGGCCGCTGTGCATATTCAGGCAGTTCAGGGCAGCCCAGCCGCGGCACGTCGGACAACCCCAGGCGCTTGGCAACCTGTGCTGCAACGGCGTTGTCGCCACCACTTTGCGGGTAGTACGCACGGTACAAGGTGTACTGACCTTGCATGATCATCTTCACCATCAGGCCGCTATCGTTGTTCTCCGTCAGCAGTATATCCACCGCCTTGCCCTGCTCCTGGCGCTGCGAAGCTGGTGTGACGCTTATCAATGTGTGGATCGCGCTGATCAATTTCTTGTGGTTGTCTTGCCCATAGTTCCAAAGGATCTCAAGGGTTGCAGCCTGATGTTCAACCCGGCGTGGACCCGTGATCAATACGGCTTCACCGTCTTTGTCAATGGCTACCTTGATCTGCTCGATCGCTTTGACCAGATCATCGCCAAATCCCGTATAGCGAATAATCTGGGTTGTCTTCTTGTTCTGGGCCTTGAACTCGATACACTGCCGCTCTGCGGATGCCGATCCAACAATGAGCTCCTGCCGTTGCGAGTTCGCATCCCTACCGAACACTTGCAGATAACGCTCTCGGACCCCATGCGCGCCGCGTTCGCCAGCAACGATGTACAAAGCATGGTTGGTGTTCAGCAGTCGGCCTTTATAGCGCAAGGTATTTATCTGATTTTCCTGGCCATCACCCGGGACTAATGCATGCAGCACAACCCGTGGCCACAGAGGCCGATCCTGTTCTAGGCGGATACCCGGTCGATATTTCACGTATTCCACTGAGCCATCGCGCTCCTGCAATCTGCACAACACCCGATCCAACGTCGGGTCGTCGTCATAGCCACAGTCGACCTGCTGCACTATCACGCCGCTTTGTTCTCGGGTGAGGGTGCGCAGCAAGTGTTGGTTAAGTTGCAGCTTGACTTCGTAGGCCTCATCACTTTGGGGCCAGATCTGCATCTTGACCTCGGCATCAGGACTATCAGGACTGCTGTACTCAGCCGTGAACAGCGCCTCTTCTGCACTTTTAATGCAGATGAGTTGGAATTGCCCCTGCAGGCGCTTCCACCGAAGGTCTAGCGCTTCGCCATACGCAGATTCGATACGTGAAGGCAGCAGTTGCACAAAGGGACGTTTGTATTTCGCAATACGCTCATCAAGATGCTTGGTCTTACCGTGCTTCGCCCAAGCATTGCGGGCTTTGGTGTAATCCAACACAGCGCTGCCATAATAGCCAACCGGCCAAATCCTCCAGAGTACCCATTGTGTCCAGTGCTCTCCGTGTACCGGTAGCCAAGGGAACTTAGGCTGATGCTTCTCCTTGATGGCTTCGAGCGCCGCGATAACCTTCTGACGGAATTCGTCATTGGGTTCGAAATCGTCACTATCGGCGGGCTGACTCAATATTTCCCGGCGACCCGTGGGCATGTCGATCGTAAACGTGCTGAAATCTGCAGTGCAGTGAACTCGAACCGTTTCTTTCTGCAGCGCTTGCCCTTTGCCTAGTTGCTCCCACTCCAGCTCGGTAAAGGTGACCCGTACACCATTGGCTAGGGTCAAGCGACGCTCACGCACATCCAAACTGGAAAAGCGCCAGGCCCAACCATCACCCAGGCCGGCTTCATTGCCGCGCAAGGCTGAGTAATGCAAGGTCAAGTCACATAGCGGCCCCAAACCGCTCAATCCTTGCAGGGTGGCGACCGGGTAGTGTGCATGGAAAAGGCCCGTGCGTTGATCCACACCGGTTTCAGTTTGGCCGAGGGTGTCGAATAGCTCCGACTGTTCGGTACTACCATAGTCTTCACACAAGTGACTGCTTGGCTGATAGGGCGCCAAGGCAGGGGACGGTGTGTATTTGACCTCTTGGGGAGCGTGCCAGAATCGCGTTTGGTCGAAAGCACCGATATGACCAACTGACTCTTCACCCTCGCCGCGGATGCTATCCGGGTGACTCAGGGTGACCTGGTAGGTGCATTGCCGGATTGGCCCACTCCAAGTAATTCGGTTGGCCGTTACCGATTCAGGCCATATCGCATCCTCGCCTTTAGCCGTCGGCACACAGGCCGCCACCCGATAGCCCTTGTCGAAAGCCGCCTTAGCCATGCGAAACTCCAGCTCACCCGCTAGCGAATCGACAGTAACCTGTAATGAACCGCCGACTGAAGCGAGGGTGACTATCGGGGTCGCGCCAGTGGCCTGTTCAGCATCATCAGTCACTGACTCTTCCTCGCTCAGGCACTCGAGTTCGACCTCCAGTTCAGAGAAGCGCGGCATCCACAGCTGCATTTCAGCTGCTGTCGTGCTGCCCGCTTCCATTTGAAGCTCGGGCCAGGCCTTGTCGTTGACAAACTGAGCCAACGCGACGCGCCAGGTATAGTTATCGAGCGTGGCTCCCTCTTTATCCTGCGCTGGTGTGAACACAGCATTGTGCAGCGGCTTACCGTTGATTGCATGACGCAATGTCACTTGCACCCTGGCTGCGCTGGTAACGCCTGCCGGTAGCTCAAGCGCAGGCCCCGGCATCCGGTTGCCTGCATCCGATAGCGAGGTAAAGATGCGTAACGCATCGCCTCGATGCCAAAGCCCGAGGTCGCTGGTATCAGTGATGATGAGACCGTCCGAGTCTGGACGGGTAGCTCCCGCGCGCAGGTAAGCAGACACATCCGAAGCGTTCAGCGCGGTGGCCCAGGCAGCCAGCCATTGGCCACTGGCTCTTTGATCGCTGGTGGGGGTCCATTCATGGTGGCCGAGCATGCGTTGAGAGAACGCATCGTATACCCAGGCATGCAGTGTTGTTCCCGCAGGCAAATCCAGCGCTCCGTCAACCTTGCGAGCTTCCCACCACGTGCTTACGGTCAGGGTCACGCTCAACTCTGCACATTGCGGAGCCCAGAATGCATTACCGGTGTCAGCGGGTATTACATTGCTGTCATCATTCAATACACCAGCACGCAGCAGTTGGCTATCACGAATGATCTGCTTGCATAGGTGTTTGGACCATTGTGCTGCAACTTGCTTTTTACTCGGCGTGAAGAAATGCTGCTCGAACAGCGCTTGGGTCTTCAGGTCTCGGACTTGCAGGCAAAGTGTTTGCTCAGCGGCCAATTGAAAGCTGTCATTACAGGCCAAGGCCTGTACCAAGTTGCTGGCGAAGGGGGCGTTGCTGAATGCCCGGTATTGGGCATGGCTCCAAAGGCGCAATGGTGCTTCAGTAGTAGAGAAGCTGTTGTCCTCAGCCCACCGTCCAGCAGTGATCCCCGCTTCTTGGTTGGCGATGTGCTTGGCGAACGCTTGCGGCCATTGGCTCGGATTGGATTCATTATCCTGGGCGGTGAAGCCGAACCGAGTAATTTCGCCGTCACGCCGATTGACCAGAAACGCGCTGAGTGTCTCCCCGCTAGTCAACGCCCTACCCGCTTTGACAGGAACAGTGCTGTACCAGCCATTATCGACGCTGCCCACGCGCTCCAGAGTGAAGTCCTCCATATCGGGGAGGTAGCCGTCGGGCTGGGTGGTGATCAGATAAGGTACAGCGAAAGGTTCAAACTCGGTTGTGACCCCGTAAGGGCCTGCGAAGGGTTCGATGTCGCCAGCGATACCGCGCAGCAGGTAGAGGTTGCCGACAAACTCCCAAAGCTGATGCTGGTTGTTATACACACCACTTTTCAATAGCACCGGGTGATCAACTTTTAGCCGATCGTAGGTCTCTCGAACGCTGTCATCGACTAAGAAAACAAATTGCGGATACTGCCCGGGAAAATTCTGTACCTTCACGCAACCATAAAATGAGTGATAGTTTCCGACGCCTGTTGGAACCTCGACCAACACCGGCCCAGATGCGGGTGTAAGGTCTCCCCACTCCTCAGGGGCGAGCCGCACCGCGCCAGCCTCTAGCAACGCCTCGATCTGCTCAGCCTCTTCTTCGATTTTCAAGTCAAGCTCAGGCACCTTACTGATGCTTGAGTAGGCGAGCCTTTGTCGCTCAGAGGTGATGATTTCCAGTCCATCACCATACGCGAACTGATAAACAGCGTTGACGCCGTCCACGGTAAGCGCATCGCCGGTTTGGAAATACTTCGAGAATTGGTAATGGGTGTACGTCATGGCGTGCCCCTCCAAGCGGTGCATAGGGGGGATTGCACCAGGTGGCGCAGCTAGTAACAACTGGCAGAAATAATAGGTTGTGCAATCCTCCAGGAATCCACCCTATACCTGAGCGCTAGTCATGACTGGCTACCGTGGGTCTGCGAGATCTCTATCACGGGGCTTTGCTGAACAAGACAACACATCCGCCGACGATCCTTACCTTTTGCGCAACAGTTCTTATCGGTATGCGCTCTTATTCTCTGGTGATTCAGGGGGTTAAATTACCCCTGTCTCCACTACTACTTGCCCCGCAAGAAGGTTGCTCCAAATGTCCAACAGTATGGGTGTTGCCAGCGTATTCGTTCTGTCTTCCCTGTTGTTGTCGCCCCTGGCCATGGCTGAAGAATCGCCGGCCTTCGTCGCCCGAAACGCAGAACTTGCCGCCGTTCATCAAGAAGCTCGCCAGAGCTACGCCGCGCAACAGCAAGACGCTGCGAAAGACGCTCAGCAGACCGCTTCCAAAGTCGTCAACGACGACAATGCCGATAGCTGATCAATCCTGCCACAACGCTCCTTTTTCCCTGGGCTAGTGCATGGCCGCCCAGCGCGCCAATATGTTAGCCTCTTAAAGCCGCTGCCAATCAGCGGCTTTTTTTATGTGTCGAATAATTCAGCCTGACTGTTACGTATATCAATAAGAAGACTTGCAATTGCGACAATAAAAACTGCCCACCGTCAGACCAAAGGAGCTCTTACCGGTGACTTCCGCGTTCCGTTTTACCCCGCTGTTCATTGCATTCACCGCAACGATGCCACTCATGGCACAGGCCGACGAACAAGCCAAGGCTGAAGGCTTTATCGAAGGCTCGTCGCTGAACCTGCACTTTCGCAACGCCTACTTCAATCGCAATAACCTCAATACCGGCGTGCGTGACAACCGCGAATGGGGCCAGGGCTTCGTCGCCCGCTTCGAGTCCGGTTACACCCCCGGCACTGTAGGCTTCGGCCTCGATGCCCACGCCATGCTGGGCTTGAAACTCGATGGCGGTGGCGGCCATGCTGGCACCAGCATTCTCCCGTCGCACTTCAAGAACGAAGACGAACTGGGCGCCGCGCCGCACTCGTTTTCCACCGCAGGGGCGGCGGTCAAGCTCAAGGCATTCGACACCGAGCTCAAGGCCGGTGACCTGTTCCTCACCAACCCAGTAATTGCCGGCGGTGAGACGCGCATGCTGCCGCAGACCTTCCGCGGCGTCAGCCTGACCAACACCAGTGTCGACGGCCTGCTGCTCGAAGGCGGCCAGGTGAGCTTCACCAAGCCGTACAACCAGAGCGGCCATCGGCGTATCGACACCTACTACGGTGCTCTGCAAGACAACCGCGACAGCGATCACCTGAGCTGGGCGGGTGCATCGTGGAGCGGCAGCGAGAACATCACCACCAACCTGTATGCCGCCGAGCTGAAGGACATCTGGAACCAGTACTACGTCGACTTCGACTACACCTACGTGGTCAATGACCTGGTCAGCCTCAACCCCGGTGTGCACTTCTATCACACCCAGGACACCGGCCAGGCGCTGCTGGGCGACATCGACAACAACACCTTCAGCCTGCACTTCACGGTCAATGCCGGTTACCACAGCATCACGGCCGCCTATCAGCGGGTCAATGGCGACACGCCGTTCGACTACATCAACCTGGGCGACAGCGTGTACCTGGACAACTCGCGGATGTACTCGGACTTCAATGCGCCGAACGAGCGTTCGTGGAAGCTGCAGTACGACTATGACTTCGCCGGTATTGGCATTGCTGGCCTGAGCTCGTCGCTGTCGTATTCGCGCGGTGAGGCCGACCTGACCAAGGCTGACCAGAACCGCACCTACTACGACTACTACAACCCGGCCGGCAAGCACGCCACCCACTGGGAACGTGACCTGGACGTGAAGTATGTGTTCCAGGAAGGCAACCTGAAGGACCTCTCGGTGCTGCTGCGCTATGCCAGCCATCGGGCCAACCAGGCCTATGCGTCCGAGCAGGACAATGACGAGATTCGGCTGATCGTCGATTATCCGTTGAACGTATTCTGATCCTGTAATCGCGCGGCAAGCCCGCTCTCACGCCAGCCATTCAGGGGGGCGCGTGGGCGTGGGCTTTCCCGCGACGAAGAGAAGTTGCCCCTCATTCCGTCGGACAGCCAGATAAAATCTTGTCCGACAATATCCACTTGCCTAAACTACCGCCGCCGCTTAATGGCCCTACCCTCAAGGACGTGAGGGGCTTATGCAGTTGCGAGTATGACGTTACCCACCCGATCACCGCGCGCCGCCCTGTACAAGACCCACCCCGAACTGATCCTCAATCTGGGCAGTTGCCTCGCCGTGCTCGCCATTGTGGCCATCGTCAGCTATCTGCTGGCGCGCGAGCGAGACAGCGTCGAGCAATCGGCGATTCGCGCATCGAGCAACATCGTCCAGCTGATCGAGAGCGATATCCTGCGCAATGTCGAGCTCTACGATCAGTCGCTACAAGGGCTGATCTGGGCAGTCGGGCGCAAGGAACTGCCACAAGTCCCCGGCCAACTACGTCAACGCCTGCTGTTCAATGAAGCCTTCGTCGATCGTCGCCGCGGCGATGTACTGTGGCTCGACGCCCAAGGCAATGTGGTCGGTGACTCCACCAGCATGCTGCCACGCAAGGCCAATTTCGCCGATACCGGGGTGTTCAAGGCGCATTTGAACGACGCCAATTTGGGCCTGCTGGTCGGCCCGCCTTTCAAGGCGAAGCTGGGCGACCTGGACTGGTGTATCAGCTTCAGTCGCCGGATCAATGGCCCGCAGGGTGAATTTCTCGGACTGGCTGCAGGCGCGTTGCGCCTGTCCTACTTCAACGAGCTGTTCCAACGTCTGGACATTGGCAAGGACAGCAGCATCAACCTGTTCAACACCCAGGGGCAGTTATTGGCTCGCCAGCCATCCCGGCCGCAAGATCCTATGATCGGCGCCGATTACAGCAAGCGGGCCAACTTCCAACGTATTCTCAATGAGCGCAGCGGTAGCTTCAGCGCCAGGTCAGCCTTGTCTGACAAGCAACGCATGTACACCTTCGCCAGGGTTGCCGACCTGCCACTGATCGTGCTGGTCGCGCACGCCTCCGATGAAGTCTTCGAATCGTGGCGGCGCACGGCAATCGTGGTCAGCGTGGCCACCGGCGTGCTGTGCATAGGCATTCTCTGGCTGACCCTGCTGCTGGGCCGCGAGCTCCGTCGCCGGCATGATGCCGAGCGAAGCCTGGCCACCCTGGCCGCGACCGACAGCCTCACCGGCTTGGCCAACCGCCGCCGTCTGGATCAGGTGTTGCGTCTGGAATGGGCACGGGCGCAGCGTAACCGCCGGCCACTGGCGATCCTGATGGTCGATATCGATCACTTCAAGGCGTTCAACCAGCGTCACGGCCATGCCGGTGGCGATCATGCCTTGCGCGAAGTGGCCAAGACCATCGAACACGCTATCCGCCGCCCGGCAGACCTGGCAGCGCGCTATGGGGGAGAGGAATTTCAGGTGGTGCTGCCGGAGACCGAGCTGGCCGGCGCACTGATGCTGGCCGAGCGGATTCGCGCCGACGTTCAAGCGCTGCCGCTATTTGGCGAGGATAGCCTGCCAATAACCGTCAGTATCGGCATCGGCCTGTACATCCCCGGCACCCAGCAAGACCTGGCAAGGCTGCTGGGTGCGGCGGACGAAGCCCTGTACCGAGCCAAGGCCGGTGGCCGTAACCGGGTAGCAGGGCCGCTCGATTAAGAGCGAGCGCGCGCGGCGTTACGCAGTGCCTTTACCTGGTCGTGGTTACGCTGCACACCCTGCAGCTGTTTCTCCACCAGGCTATAGGTGGGATCGCTGACGCTGCGGCCATGCTTGACCAGCTTCTCACGGGCTTCCTTGTAGGCTTTGAGCGCATGGTCTTCGCCGCGCTCCACCTCATTGAGCACCGCTTCCTCATCCTTACCGGTCACCAGCGACTTGAGGTTGACCCAGCCACGGTGCAGATCACCGCTGATGCTGGCCGAGGTTTCCGGATCGCCACCCAGGCGACGCACTTCGCTCTGCAGTTCGGCGGCAGCGCTGGCGCACTCACTGGCGCGCTGGACGAAGAATGACTTCAGCTCGGGGTTCTTGACGTCTTCAGCGGAGGTCTTGAAGCCCTTCTCGCCATCCTTGCTGTATTCGATCAGGTCGTTAAGAACGTCGATCACGTCTTTGTTTGGATTGCTCATGACTCAAACTCCTTGGCAGATGGAAGTCCCTAGATACAGAGCAGCCTTCGTGCCAAGCCTAAATTTTTAAATAAATCTAATAAAATCAGTACCTTATAAAGTAGATAGGAAGGCATGCAATCGGCTTTCTGCATGATCGGCGCTTGGGCGCTCGTGCAGATTGCAGTATGGTCGGCGCTTTGTTATCGACGGGCGTGACGATGAAACCTGAATCGCTGCAACTGCTGGTCACCCGGACCATGCCCTTTGGCAAGTACCAGGGCCGACTGCTCGCCGACCTGCCCGGCGACTACCTGGGCTGGTTTGCGCGCAAGGGTTTTCCGCCAGGGGAATTGGGCTCGCTATTGGCGCTGATGCATGAGATCGATCATAACGGCCTGGGTGAGTTGCTGGTGCCGTTGCGGCGCAAGCAAGGACGCTAACCTGCGCCTGTACTGACGCCATCGCGGGGCAAGCCCGCTCCCACGAGTCACCGCCAGCCGCAAGAGCAGCGCGGTATCTGTGGGAGCGGGCTTGCCCCGCGATGGCGCCAGCACATTCAGCCCTTGACCGGCGCCACAGCCAATTCAACCTGCTCACTGCGCTTGATCAGCGCATACACCACCGCAGTCAGTACGCTGCCAGCGACAATCGCCAGCAGGTACAACAGCGCGTGGTTGATCGCATTGGGGATCAACAACACAAACAGCCCACCATGCGGGGCCATCAGCTTGCAGCCGAAATACATCGACAACGCCCCGGTCAGCGCACCGCCGGCAATACTTGCCGGAATCACCCGCAGCGGGTCTTTGGCGGCAAACGGAATCGCCCCTTCGGAAATGAAGCACAGCCCCAGCGCCAACGCCGCCTTGCCCGCCTCGCGCTCACTCTGGGCGAACTTGCTGCGGGCGATCAAGCTGGCCAGGCCCAAGCCAATCGGCGGCACCATGCCAGCGGCCATGGTCGCCGCCATCGGCGCGTAGCTGTGGGTCGACAGCAAGCCGACCGAGAAGGCATACGCGGCCTTGTTGATCGGCCCGCCCAAGTCCACGCACATCATCCCGCCGAGCAGTAGCCCGAGCAAAATCGCGTTGGTCGTACCCATGGTGTCGAGGAACTGGGTCAGGGCAGCGAGCATGGCGGCCACCGGCTGGCCGACCACGTAGATCATCACCAGGCCTGTGAACAGGCTGGCCAACAGCGGGATGATCAAGATCGGCTTGAGCGCATCCAGGCTGCTGGGCAGGCGTACCCAACGGCTGATCGCCTTGGCGCTGTAGCCGGCCAGGAAACCGGCGACGATGCCGCCGATGAAGCCAGCGCCGAGCAGGGTCGCGAGCATGCCGCCGATCATCCCGGGGGCCAGGCCTGGGCGGTCAGCGATAGACCAGGCGATATAGCCGGCCAGCAGCGGCACCATCAATTTGAAGGCCGCTTCGCCACCGATCTGCATCAGTGCTGCGGGCAGGGTGCCGGGCACTTCGTGGGCGTTGATCCCCCACACGTAAGACAGCGCGATCAACAAACCGCCCGCCACCACCATCGGCAACATGAATGACACACCGGTCAGCAGGTGCTTGTAGACGCCGGCCTTCTCGGTTTTTTTCGACGCCTCGCTGGCAGCATCGGCGGTACTCTCGACCTTGCCTTCGAGCAAGGCCTTGTCGAGCGTCGCTTGCGCCTGCTTGAGGGCAATCCCTGTGCCGCAGCGATAGATCCGCTTGCCAGCAAAGCGGGCCGTCGGCACTTCGATATCTGCGGCCAGCAACACTACGTCTGCCTCGGCAATCGCCGCTGCTGGCAGTGGATTGCGCGCACCAACCGAGCCCTGGGTTTCTACAGTGATCTGGTAGCCCAGTTGCTGTGCGGCCTTATGCAACGCCTCGGCAGCCATGAAGGTATGCGCGACCCCGGTCGGACAGGCGGTAACCGCGACGATACGCGGCACGCCAATGGACGCTGACGCCGCGACTGGCACGGGCGATGTCTGCGCCTGTACTTGAGCCTGGGCCGCAGCCTCATCAAGAAAACTTTCTCGGTCAGCCAGGGCCTGGGCGGGTGTGCTCTGGTACAGACGTTTGCCGACAAAACGCGACAAGTCGACCGGCCCCGTGCTGATCACCAGCACCCAGTCGGCCTCGGCAATCTGCGCCGCGCTCAGGCTGCGCTCAGGGTGCTCGTCATCTTGGACCTCGACGCTAGTGCTCCAACCCCGACGCTGGGCAGCAGCCGCCAGCAGGCGTGCGCTGAGCACGCTGGACACCTGGCCGTTTGGGCAGGCGGTGACAATGGCGATGTTCATCGGCAACCCTCTTGTTGTTCTGTCAGTTGCACGGCGGCTTCAAGGCGCGCCAATTGCTCGCGATCAGCAATACCGAAGCCGACCTGGGTCACCGCCTGGGCGGCGATGGCGGTGGCGCGGCGCAGGGTCAGGGCGGGGGCCTCTGCCTGCAGTAAACCATGCACCATGCCAGCTACCAGCGAGTCACCCGCGCCAACCGTACTGGCCACGCGCACCTTGGGCGGTTGGGCGTGCAGGGCCAGGCCATGGCTGAACCAGCTCACGCCCTGCTCGCCCTGGGATACCACTACATACTCGATACCACTGGCCAGCAGCCGCTCGGCGGCGGCCCGCTGTTCGGCTTGGGTGTGCACGGCAACGCCGAGCACTTCGCCCAGCTCTTCGGTGTTGGGCTTGACCAGCCAAGGGCCGGCCTGAAGGCCAACACGCAGGGCTTCGCCGCTGGTGTCCAGGGCCACTTTCAAACCTTGCGCTTTAAGCAGCACCAGCAACTCGTGCAGCCACTGCGGGTCGATGCCGCGCGGCAGGCTGCCGGCTACCACCACTGCATCATGGCCGGCCGCGACCTGTTCCAGCCGCCGCAACAGGGCCGTGCGCGACGCCTCGTCGACCTGCGGCCCCTGGCCATTGATATCGGTCACCCGACCATCGGCCTCGACCAGTTTGATGTTGCTGCGCGTCTCGCCCGCTACCCGCACGAAGCAGTCGGCAAAACCACGCCAGTCGATCAGCGCTTCGAACGGCTGCAGGTTGTCCCGTCCGAGAAAGCCGCCGACGGTAACCGTGTGGCCCAGGTCAGCCAGTACCTGGGCCACGTTCAGGCCCTTGCCGGCGGCGTGGCTGTGCTGGGCCTGGCTGCGATTGACATGCCCTGGGCACAGGCTGTCGAGACTGACGGTGATATCCAGCGCGGGGTTGAGGGTCAGGGTGAGGATCTTGGCCATCAGTAACGCTCCACCAGCGCCCGCACGGCGGCGGCGCTGTCTTGTTGCAGGGCCTCGCACGCCAAGGCGCGGGCCGTCTGGTAATCGGCCTGGCGCACCAGTGCCTTGACTTCGGCGACGCTGCGACTGGCCACGCTCAGCTCATCGACCTCTAGGCCGAGCAACAGCGCCACCGCCTGCGGGTCAGCGGCCAACTCGCCACACACGCCCACCCACTTGCCCTCGGCATGGGCAGCGCGCACGGTCATGTCGATCAACCGCAGCACCGCCGGGTGCAGGCCATCGGCCTGGGCCGAGAGGCTTGGATGACCGCGGTCGATGGCCAAGGTGTACTGGGTCAGGTCGTTGGTGCCGATGCTGAAGAAATCCACCTCGCGCGCCAGCTGGGGCGCCAACAATGCCGCCGACGGCACCTCGACCATGATCCCCAGTTGCAGGTCTCTGACCGGGATCTCCTCCAGCAAGCGCTCGACCATCGCCTTGGCCTCGCGCCATTCATGGATCTGCCCAACCATCGGGAACATGATCCGCAGCGGCCGACCCTCGGCCGAGCGCAGCAGCGCGCGCAGCTGGTCTTCCATCACCTGCGGCCGCTGCAGGGTCAAACGTACCCCGCGCACACCGAGGAAGGGGTTCTCCTCGGCCGCGATCGGCCAGTACGGCAGGGGTTTGTCGCCGCCCACATCGAGGGTACGCACCACCAAGGGGCGCCCACCCAGGCCATCGAGCACGCGTCGGTACTCAGCCTCCTGGGTCGCGACATCGGGTGCCTGGGAGTGCGCCATGAAGATCAATTCGGTGCGCAGCAGGCCGATACCTTCGGCGCCCTGTTCGACCACTTTGTCGATGCCGGTGCTTTCACCGATGTTGGCAAACACTTCGATGGCATGGCCATCATGGGTGATCGCCGGTTCATGGCGATTGGCCCAGGCAGCCTGCAGACGTTGCTCGCGCAGATCGCGTTCGGCCAAGGCGCGTTGTAGCTCAGCGGCGGGCGGCGCGACAGTGACCCGGCCACGCTGGCCATCGAGCAGCAGTGGCGTACCGGCTTCGAGCAAGAGAATCGCCGCACCAGCACCAACCACCGCCGGGATACCCAACGCCCGCGCAACGATGGCGCTGTGGGCGGTAGCGCCACCGTGGGCGGTGACGATCCCTGCGACCCGGGCCGGGTCAAGGCGGGCAACGTCGGACGGGCCGACCTCGGCCATGACCAATACGTAGGGCTGCTCAGGCTCTGCGGTTTGTTGCACGCCACACAATTGCGCCAGCACCCGTCGGCCAATGTCGCGCAGATCGGCCGCGCGCTCGGCGAGCAAAGCATCGTGCAAGGCCTCCTGCTGCCGTGCAGCGGCCTCGATCACCGCCATCCAGGCTGCTGCCGCGCTTTCGCCCTGGGCCAGCCGCTGATCGACGTCATCGCTCAAGGCGGGGTCAGCGAGCATTTCCTGATGGGTAACGAAGATCTCGCCGATGGCCTTGTCGCTTCGCTGCACCAGGGTGTGCAAATCCGCGTTGACCGCCTCCAGCGCCTGGCGCAGTTTGCTGCGCTCCTGCGCCGGCGACTCACCGCGCAACGGGTAGTCGATTTCGCGCTCGACGCAGACATGAGCCGGGCCGCAGGCGATCCCAGGTGCCGCTGCCACACCCTGAACCAGGCTGCCCGGCTGCGGCGCGACCAGGGCTCGTTGGTTTACCGCAGCGGCTGGCTGGGCAATTTCCGGCAACGGCTCGACCTCTTCGCCCAAGCCTTGCTCGATGGCCCCCAGCAGTGCCGGCAAGGCATCAGCGGCAATGCTCGGCTCGGCGATCAGTTCCAGCGTCTGCCCGCGCCGCGCACCCAGGCCGAGCAACTTGCTCAGGCTCTTGACCGATACCGCTGGCTGGGGGTTGTCGAGCAGGCGGATGCGTACTTCACCGTCAAAACCCTTGGCCATCTGCGCCAGCACCTTGGCCGGGCGCGCGTGCAAACCATGCGGGTTGGCCAGCACGATGCGGGCGCTGGGCCAGTCCACTGGCGCCTCGCCGCCGAGCACTTCAAGCACCGCTCTGCTGCTGGTGGCCTGGTACAGCGTTTGCCCGCGGCCTTCGATCAACACCTCGCACAACCGCTCAAGCAATGCCTGATGGGCCGCGCCAAGGCTGGCCAGGCAGAACAGACCATTGAGCGGTTGCTCGCGATAGCGCAGTGGCTGCTGCGGGGTAATGAAGGCCAGGCCGGGCTGACGCACCTGACGCTCGCTGTGCAACCACCACAGACCTTCGCCCAACGGCAGCGGCTCGGCCTGCTGCAGCACGGCGGCAAAGCCGCTATCGACGCAACCGGCGCGTTGCAACAGGCGTGCGCCGCGCCAGGCCAGCTCATCGAAATCTTCGGCGGGCAGGTTCAGCCCGACCAGTTGCGCATCCAGCGCCAGCTCCTGCGGCGCACCCTGCAACAACTTGAGCAGGGCTTCGGCGGAGCTGGCCCGGCGCAACGCTTCGGCGAGGTCGGTTTCGCCCAGTGCGCGGGTCAGCAACTGAAGCAGGCGCAGGTGTTCATCGGAACGCGCGGCGATGGCAATGGCCAGGTAGACCATCTGCCCATCGCCCCAGTCGACGCCCTCGGGAAACTGCATCAGGCGCACACCCGTGGCGAACACCTGGTCGCGGGTCTGCGGCGTGCCATGGGGGATGGCGATGCCCTGGCCGAGGAAGGTCGAGCCTTGCGCCTCGCGCGCCTGCAAGCCCTCAAGGTATCCCTCGGCGACCAAGCCATCCTCGACCAGACAACGGGCCAGCAGGCGCAGCGCCTCGCCCTTGTCGGCAGCCGACTGGCCCATGGCTATCTGCTCTTTGGCGAGCTCGAGCATGACCTTCTCCTTTTGCAGCCCCGCAATGGGTACTGAGGTATTGTTGTGAGATTCACGTTATCAACCGGTTCACGGGTCAGGCGCAGGCGGTAACCACGGCAGTCAAATTGCCTGCTGAAACGATTAATCTGACCATGTGGCCACGTTACTCGATAATCTGCCGACTAAAAAGCCCCATCCTGTCGGACAATTGCGACAATGGTCGTCTGCGCGCGAGCCTGGCCATGGGGGAAACTATCCGGTCAAGCTCCACAGCCAGTCCCGGTAATAACAAGGAAAATTCGGTGAAACTCAGCGATATCGCCCGTCTGGCCGGTGTGTCAGTGACCACCGCCAGCTACGTCATCAATGGCAAGGCCGAACAGCAGCGCATCAGCAACAGCACGGTCGAGCGTGTGCGTGCGGTGGTCGAGGCCCATGGCTTCACGCCCAACCCCCAGGCCGCTGGCCTGCGCAGCCGGCACACACGCACCCTGGGCTTCATTCTCCCGGATCTGGAGAACCCCAGCTACGCCCGCATCGCCAAACAGCTCGAACAAGGCGCGCGCGCCCGTGGCTATCAACTGTTGATTGCCAGCAGCGATGACCAACCCGACAGCGAGCGGCAGTTGCAGCAGCTGTTCCGCGCCCGGCGTTGTGATGCGCTGTTCGTCGCCAGCTGCCTGCCGCCGGAAGATGACAGCTATCGCGAACTGCAAGACAAAGGCCTGCCCGTGATCGCCATCGACCGGCGCCTGGACCCAGCGCATTTCTGCTCGGTGATCAGCGACGACCGTGATGCCAGCCAGCAGTTGGCGCACAGCCTGCTGGCCACCCGCCCACGCAGCATCGCCCTGATCGGTGCTCGCCCTGAACTGTCGGTCAGCCAGGCGCGCGCGGGCGGCTTCGACCAGGCGCTGGAGCAGTTCGATGGCGACGTGCGGCGCTACCAGGGCGAGGCGTTCAGCCGTGACTGTGGCCAGCGCCTGATGCAGCAGCTGATCAGTGACCTGGGCGGTCTGCCGGATGCCCTGGTAACCACCTCGTACGTGCTCCTGCAAGGGGTGTTCGACACCTTGCAAGCGCGCCCGGCCGACTCGCGTCAGCTGCAGTTGGGCACCTTTGGCGACAACCAGTTGCTGGACTTCCTGCCGCTGCCGGTCAACGCCATGGCCCAGCAACATGGCCTGATCGCCGCCACGGCCCTGGAACTGGCCCTGGCCGCGATCGAAGAAAAACGCTACGAACCCGGCGTACACGCGGTGGCGCGTACCTTCAAGCAACGTATCCAACCGGCCTGAACATGCGCCTGATCGACACCCACACCCACCTGGACTTCGCCGACTTCGACGACGACCGCCAGCAACTGCTGGACAGTGCCCAGGCCCGAGGGGTCGAGCGCATGGTGGTGCTGGGGGTGTATCAGGACAATCTGCAACGCGTTTGGGATCTGGCCTGTGCCGATTCCCGCGTGGTTGCCGCGCTCGGCCTGCATCCGGTGTACCTGGAGCAGCATCGGCCAGAGCACCTGAAGCAACTGCGCGATTGGCTCGAACGCCTGCGCGGTGATCCGCGGTTGTGCGCTGTTGGCGAGTTCGGCCTGGATTACTACCTGCCTGAACTGGACCAGGCGCGCCAGCAAGCGCTGTTCGAGGCCCAGCTGCAAATGGCCTGCGACTTCGCACTGCCCTCGCTGCTGCATGTGCGCCGCAGCCACGCGCAGGTGATCGCTACCCTCAAACGTTACAAGCCAGCGCGGGCCGGGATCATCCATGCGTTTGCGGGTAGCTATGAAGAGGCGCGCGAGTACATCAAGCTTGGCTTCAAGCTGGGGCTTGGCGGCGCCGCTACCTGGCCGCAGGCATTGCGCCTGCGTAAAACAGTGGCGCGCTTGCCGCTGGAGAGCGTGGTACTGGAAACCGATTCGCCGGATATGGCGCCCGCGATGTTTGCCGGGCAGCGCAACAGCCCGGAGCATCTGCCCCAGATTGCCCAAGTGCTGGCGGGGCTGATGGGGGTTGAGCCTGAGCGCTTGGCTGAGGTCAGTAGCCGCAATGCCTGCGAGTTGTTTGGTTGGTAGTACTGGCCTCCTCGCGGGGCAGGCCCACGTTGCAGCGGCGAGGAGGCCTGCCGGTCAAACCCTGAAGGCGCCGATCAAGCGCTTGAGTTCGGTCACCTGCCCGGACAACGCCCGGCTGGCATCCTCGGTCTGACAAGCGCCTTGCGTGGTGTCCTGGGCTGCGCGGTTGATCGCCACGATGTTCTGGTCGATGTCATGCGCCACGGCAGTCTGCTGCTCGACCGCCGCCGCGATTTGCTGGTTCTGCTCGACGATCCCGCCCACCGCGGCGAGGATATTGCCCAATGCCTGCTGCACTTGGCGGGCTTCGTCGACCGTGCCGGCGGCCATCTGATGGCTGCTGCCCATGGCCTTGACCGCCGCACCGACACCCTCCTGCAAGCGCTGGATCATCTGGGCGATTTCTTCGGTTGAGTCTTGGGTGCGCTTGGCCAAGGTGCGCACTTCATCGGCCACCACCGCAAAACCCCTGCCCTGCTCACCCGCCCGCGCCGCCTCGATTGCAGCGTTGAGCGCCAGCAGGTTGGTCTGCTCGGCAATGCTGCGAATCACAGCCAGCACGCCGCCAATCGCCTGGCTGTCGCCGGCCAGCTGATTGACCGTCACCACGCTTTGGTCGATCTCCCCGGCCAGACGGGCGATGCTGTCTTGTTGGTGCTCGACCAGGCCACGGCCGGTGGCGCTTTCACGGTTGACCTTTTGTGCTCCCTCGGCAGCCAACGCCGCGCTGCGGGCGACTTCCAGGGCGGTGGCGCTCATTTGATTCATGGCCGTGGCAACCTGCTCGATCTGCTCGCGCTGGCCACTCACCGCCTGGTTGCTGCGCACCGACACCGCCAGTACCTGCCCGGCCTGCGCCTCGACTGTAGTGACGGTATGGCCGACCTGGCCAATCAGCTCGCGAATCCTGCGCACGGTCTCATTGAAGGCACTGCCCAGCTCGCCCAGCTCATCGCGGCTGCGCGCCTGGTAGCTCACGGTCATGTCGCCGGCGGCGACTTTATCCATGGCCGCGCCCAACCCGCGCAGGGTCTGACGGGTGGATACGTAAAAGCCGCTGTAGAGGTAGATGATCAATGCGAACACCGTGGCCAGGGCGGCGATCAGGGCGATCATGCGCAGGCGGTGTTCGGCCAGGCGCTCTTGCAATTGCACCCGTAGCTGGGCCAGCACCGCATCATTGAGGCGATAGGTCTGGCCCATCAGCTCGCTGACCTGCTGATAGAACGCCGGCCACGGCGCATCCAGGGTTTCGGCCACCACCACCTGGTCTTCGAACAGCGTCGCCGCCTGCTTGACGGTCGCCTGACTCGCCTGGGCAGTTGCACTGAGCATGGCCTTGGCCTGGGAATCACTGGCCAGGGCATCGTCCAGGCGGATGGCATAGTCAGCGCCCAGCCGCTCCAGGCGTTGCAGCAAGTCTTCAAAACGCGCACTGCCTGCCGAGTCGATGAACCCTCGACCTAACGCAACGGCGCCCATCGCCCGCCCCTCACCCAGGGTTTGCGTGACCTGGGCCGTCGCGGTGCCAAGCACTTCGGTCAACTGGCGCACCGAGGCCTGGCTGTCCTGGCTCAGGCCCGCCTGGGCAGCCAGCAACTTGGCCAGGACCTGGGCTTGGCCCAACAGCTTGTCGAACAACGCCACCTTGTTCTGCAACGAAGATTCATCGCGCGCACGGGTAAACGCCTCACTCAACTCCGCACGCTTGTCTTCCAACAGCGGATCACTGGACTGCAAGGCCTGCAACTGGGCCGCGAGCTTGTCCTCCAGTGCGTTAATGCGTTGCTCGACATCGCCGGCCTGCCCCGACTGGCCAAGCACAGCGTTGATTTGCAGAAGGTTGCCAAGGGTTTCCAGATCGGCTCGCAGCACCAGGCTACCGGCCAGCGGGCCCAGGCCTTGCAGTTCTACGTGGGTGGCGTGGTATTGGCGGTAGGCGTCGCGCACCAGATAGAAACTGGTGACCAGCATGGGCAGGAAGAACAGGACGCTGATCAGGCTGAACTTCAGGCCGAAGCTCAGCCGATTCATGAGTGCGATGGCCGGATAGAGCAAGCGCTGCACAGGTCACCTCCTTGGATTATTGTTGTTCTGCGGTGTGGCACGTGGCCATTAATAGCGCAGATCCAATCCAAGGTTTGTAACTTATGGTTAAGCGCCAGCTAAGCTGTTGGCCTTACCTTCGCCATCGCGGGGCACGCCCGCTGCCACGCTAGCGAGCATCACCGGGCCTGATCAGACCAAGACCGTCCACAGGGCAAAACCCGCATACCACAGCACCGCCGAGCGCAGCAGCAGCTCCCACAGGCTATCCAGGCGCGCCAGCCCACGCTGACTGTCTTCTTGCTCTGGAATGTCATCCGCCACCCGGCCAACCCGAGCGATCAGGTGGCCGGCGCTGATCCGCCAGTTGAGCAATTCATGCAGCATCACCCGCATTACCGCCACGAAGTTACCCACCAGGGCGAAGCTCAAAGCCAAGACCCGCACTGGCAACCAGTCCATGACGTGGCGCAGCTGTTCGGCCTTGGCCTTGAGCGCTGCTTGACCGCTATGTTCGGCGCAGAGCACCAGCAACCGGTAGGCCAGCGCCGCGCCTGGGCCGAGCAGGAAGTACCAGAAGATCACGGCGAAGAAGCTCTGGTAGGCCTGCCACAGCAGATAGCCCTGAACCCGGATCAGCAGGCTTTGCGGATCATCCGCCGCCAGCCCCAGGTCGCGTTCGGCTACATGCAACGCGGCCTGGTCATCGCCACGCCGCCAGGCGTCGCGAAACGGCCCGAGCGCGGCCTTGGCATCGCCGCGGCCGAGGCTGTAGATCAGCACCAACAGGTGTACCGGCAGCGCCAGCAGGCCATAGGCCACCGGCTCTAGCACATACAACAGCAACACCAGCAACGCTACCGGCGCCAACACCAGGATCGCCAGGCTCCACCAAGGGTGCACTTTGCCGCTGCGCTCCAGGCGCGCCAGCTCAGCGAGGAAGAAACCATCACGCTGCAATCGCTGGCGCAGGGCAGAGAACTTCTCGACCCACAGCACCAGCACCAACACCAGAAAACTCATGAATTTACCTCGTTGTCCTGCAGATCGGCGCGATAGCGGTGCCAGTCAAAGGCTGGGCCGGGGTCGGTTTTGCGCCCCGGGGCGATATCGTCGTGGCCACGGATACGGGCTGGCCCGATGACCGGCCAGGCCCCGCGAATCGCCTGGGTGAGCTGGGCCAGGGTGGCGTACTGGGCATCGGTGTAAGGCAACTCGTCGGTCCCTTCCAGTTCGATGCCGATCGAGAAATCGTTACACCCTTCACGGCCCTCGAAGCGCGATACCCCGGCATGCCAGGCACGGTCGAGCAGCGACACGAACTGAGTCACCGCGCCATCGCGCTCGACGAACAGATGCGCCGATACCGTGAGATGGCAGATGTCTTGAAAGTAGGGGTGCTCGGCAGGGTCTAGCTGGTTCTGGAAAAATTGCTGGACCTTGCCGGTGCCGAAACAGGCAGGCGGCAGGCTGATGTTGTGGATAACCAGCAGGGAGATCGCCTCGCCCTCAGGGCGGCTATTGAAGTTGGGCGAGGGGCAGTGGGTAACGCCGGAAAACCAGCCTGTCGCACGGTCCAATTGCATTGGGCAGATCCTGTAGATCACCAGGGATAGAGCACCCAGTATGCCCCCTGACAATCGCGCTTGCATGTAAATGATTGTGCTGCGGCCACACCTTCAGCGCGCCTGCTGGCTGCGCAGATGGCTGAGCACCGCGTCCAGCGCGCGCTCGAACAGCAGGCCATCATCGATCAAGCGCACCTCGCCCCGGCGCAGCGCCTGGGCCAGGCTGCTGCTGTTCCATTCGCGCACTTTCATGCCGGTGCGATTGGCAAATACCAGGCGATCACTGCTGGCGATCCTGGCGACCAGCTTGCAGCGCAGTGGCTCATCGTCATCGAGCACTTCGACCCAGCTGCCAACGCGAAGACGCTCAACCAGTTGGTGCTCTGCGTCTGGCTGCTCAGGTTGCAGCACCCCAGCACAGGCCGACTCGTCGGCAATCGCCAAGACAATTTCATCCGCCACGAGTACATGATCGGGTGCCGCTGCTTGAGCCTCCTGCGATCCGCTACAGGCGTGCAGGTGCAATTGTTCCAGTTGCAGGAAAAACTCCCGCGCCGCCGCTGAGTCCAGGGCCACGCTGGCCAAGCCCTCGCGCAGCGCCTTGAGCAGCCCCGGCACCTGCTGGAGCAATCGCTGGCAGGCCTGCTCGCCGTGGTGCGGGGCAATGCTGGCGAGCAAGTCATCCATGGTCTGCAGCCCGTCGTACCAAGCGCTACCCGCTTCGCCCTGCTTGAGCCAGGCCAACAGCAAAACCTGGCTCCAGGACTGCACCAGCATCTGCACCACCACCTTCGGCAGCACGCGGCCGTGCAGGCGCAAATTCAGTGCCTGCTGCACCTGCTGACGGGCCTGCAAGGTACGGGCACGGCCTTCTTCAGCATCGCGGGTGCGTTGCTCGAGCAGTTCGTTACGGCGCCGCTCATCCTGATTGAACGCGAGGAAATCCTCGAGCAGCTCGGCAAACAGCTGTGGATCCTCGTTGAAGTCGTTGAGCAGGCGCTGGACGATCCGTTCGACCCGCAACTGCAAACTGTCTCGTGGACCTTGGTGGTCAGCTTCCCAACCAATCGCGGCGGCGGCGATTTCATTGAGCAGGCGCCGGGCCGGGTGATTGGCGCGGCTGAACAGGCCTTTGTCGAGCAACGCCACCTTGAGCAGCGGTATGTGCAGGCGGCCAATCAGGGCGCGTAAATTGGCCGGCAGATTGGCATCGGCCTGGATGAAGTCGAACAGCAGACCGACCAGATTGATCAAGTCTTCATCGGCGCTGGAGATGCGCCGACGGCTGCCGCTGCGTACGCTGACTCGCAGCAGCAACTGCTCAAGCTGCTGGCCCAGATGGAAATCATCCGGCTCACCGGGGGCCGGCACGTAATTTTGCAGGTGCGACAGCAGGCGCAACAGGTCGGCGGTACTGATTGGCTGGGCGGCAGCCAGGCTTTGCAAGCGCGGTGCGACGCGGCCTCGCACTGGCGCTAAGAGCGCTTGCAGCGAGGCGAAGTAGGCTTGGCCTGCGCTATCGGCATCAGTTTCGGCGCCAGCTGCCAGACAATCTGGGACACGTCGGTCAGCCAGGCGTCGGTCTTCTGCGCGGCGGCGCGGCGCAGCCTTGAGCTCCGGCAAGATACCGCCAGCGGCGAGCAACTGATTGGCCTCGCCATACAACAGGTCAAGGTCGCGCAGCACGTAGCGCTCGAACAGTTTGAGCAAGATCAGTTTGACCTTGGGGCCTACTCCCAGGCTGCGCCCGGCGTCGAGAAAGTACCCACACAAGGCTTCAGGCCCCAACGGATTACGCGGCTCATCCAGTGCCTGATCAAGTAACGCCTGAAAGCGCAGGCCCAGCTGACCGAGGGCAAAGCCCTCGCGCGACAACACCCGGTCGAGCATGGTCTGAATAGCCGCAGCGCGCTCCAGCTGCAGCGTATTGCGCATGAAGTCGCTAACGCCAAGATAGGGCAAGGGGTCGGGTTGGCCCATCTGGGCAAATGCTTGATAGAAGCTGTCGAGGAATGCGCGTTCGATGCTCTTGCGCTTGAGGCGTAGATCGCGCATGGCTTCGAAATAAAGGTTCTGATCGCAACGTTCGACGGCCTTGTCGGCCATTTCGAACAGCGTATCGTCAGCATTGTCGAACAACGCCTGCAGGCCCTGGCGCAGGTGCAGCGCGGCCTTGTCGCGCACCTGGAGTAACAGGATCGGAAGACAGGGCAAGGGCGCACGCACGCCTTTGTCGATGGCCGCCGCCAGGGGCACCACCTTGCCTTCTTTATGCATCCCGTACTCCTTGCAGGAAAATCGTCAAAGTCATGACGCCAAATACTGGGCGCTATTATCGACAAAAAATCTTACAGCTACCAGCGCGCTCTCGCCTCAGCTCGGTAAATGACCGCGATTTGCCCAGATTGCTCAGCCGCCCTGACCAAAGGTCAGACTGCGGACGGCTGTACACACCAGCCCCCTGCCCTATAATCGCCGGCATCTAGCTTGTGGAGCCGACCATGCCGAACCTACGCCTTGCCGACCTGACTGCCGAAATCGAAGCCAACGTGCGTCGCGCACTGCTCGAAGACATCGGCAGTGGCGACATTACCGCCCAGCTGATCCCAGCGGAGCGCCTGGCCAAGGCGACCATCATCACCCGCGAGGACTGCACGATCGCCGGCACCGCGTGGGTCGATGCGGTGTTCCGTCAGCTCGATCCGCGGGTGGCGGTGCATTGGCAGGTAGCCGATGGCGAGCAGGCCAAGGCCAATCAGCCCTTGTTCCACCTCGAAGGCCCGGCGCGCTCGCTGCTCAGCGGTGAACGTTCGGCGTTGAATTTTTTGCAGATGCTTTCGGGTGTGGCGACACGGGCGCGTTTCTTGGCGGGCTTGGTCGAGGGTACTAAGGTGCGCCTGCTCGATACCCGCAAGACCCTGCCTGGCCTGCGTCTGGCCCAGAAGTACGCGGTGACCTGCGGCGGTTGCGATAACCACCGCATCGGCTTGTACGACGCCTTCCTGATCAAGGAAAACCATATCGCCGCCAGTGGTGGGGTGGCCGAGGCCGTGGCGGCGGCGCAGCGCATCGCCCCAGGCAAGCCGGTGGAGATCGAGGTGGAAAGCCTGGATGAACTGCGTCAGGCGCTGGCGGCCGGTGCCGACATCGTCATGCTCGATGAGCTGAGCCTGGATGAAATGCGTGAAGCCGTACGCATCAATGCCGGCAAGGCCAAGCTGGAGGCCAGCGGCGGGGTCAACGAGAACACCCTGCGGGTGATTGCCGAGACGGGTGTGGACTACATCTCGATTGGCGCGATGACCAAAGATGTAAAGGCGGTGGACCTGTCGATGCGCCTTAGCCTGTGAAATACATCGCGGGGCAAGCCCGCTCCCACGCGTATACATGACCACGCGGGAGATTTCTATGGTTATGGGCAAGCCAAACTCATAGACCTGTCGATGCGCCCAAGCCTGTGAAATACATCGCGGGGCAAGCCCGCTCCCACGCGTATACATGACCATGTGGGAGATTTCTATGGTTATGGGCAAGCCAAACTCATAGACCTGTCGATGCGCCCAAGCCTGTGAAATACATCGCGGGGCAAGCCCGCTCCCACGCGCAAACATGACCACGTGGAAGATTTCTATGGTTATGGGCAAGCCAAACTCATAGACCTGTCGATGCGCCCAAGCCTGTGAAATACATCGCGGGGCAAGCCCGCTCCCACGCGCAAACATGACCACGTGGGAGATTTCTATGGTTATGGGCAAGCCAAACTCATAGACCTGTCGATGCGCCCAAGCCTGTGAAATACATCGCGGGGCAAGCCCGCTCCCACGCGTATACATGACCACGTGGGAGCGGGCTTGCCCCGCGATAGCGCCAGGCCGACCGCCAATTGCTTTGGCTGACCAGCCCAGCGTTATGCATCAGATGCCTCAGAACGAAGCGTTAGCCAGCCCGTCCAGGTAACGCTCGACATCCAGTGCCGCCATGCAGCCAGCGCCGGCCGAAGTAATCGCCTGGCGATAAACGTGGTCAGCCACGTCGCCCGCGGCGAACACACCTTCAACGTTGGTCGCGGTAGCGTTACCTTCACGGCCGCCATTGACCACCAGGTAGCCGTCCTTGAGGGTCAGCTGGCCTTCGAACAGCGAAGTGTTCGGGGTGTGGCCGATAGCGATGAACACGCCGTCAACCTTGATCTCGTCGCTGCTGCCGTCGTTGTTCTTCAGACGCGCACCGGTAACGCCCATGTTGTCGCCCAGTACTTCGTCCAGGGTGGCGTTGAGCTTGAGCTCAATCTTGCCTTCGGCTACACGGGCGTTGAGCTTGTCGACCAGGATCTTCTCGGCGCGGAAGGTTTCGCGGCGGTGCACCAGAGTGACCTTGCTGGCGATGTTGGCCAGGTACAGGGCTTCTTCGACAGCGGTGTTACCACCACCCACCACAGCGACCGGCTTGTTGCGATAGAAGAAGCCATCGCAGGTAGCGCAGGCAGAAACGCCCTTACCCATGAAGGTCTCTTCCGACGGCAGGCCCAGGTAGCGAGCGCTGGCACCGGTGGCGACGATCAGTGCGTCACAGGTGTAGGTGCCGCTGTCGCCTTGCAGGGTGAACGGCTTGTTGGCGAGGTCTACGGCGTTGATGTGATCGAACACGATCTCGGTCTCGAAACGCTCGGCGTGCTCCTGCATGCGCTGCATCAGGGCTGGGCCGGTCAGGCCATGGGGGTCGCCCGGCCAGTTGTCGACTTCAGTGGTGGTGGTCAGCTGACCGCCAGCCTGCATGCCAGTGATCAGCAGCGGCTTGAGGTTGGCGCGTGCGGCATACACCGCGGCGCTGTAACCGGCAGGGCCGGAACCGAGGATGATCACGCGCGAATGACGTACTTCAGACATGTCGAACTCCTGTCGAGCGGGCCGCACGGGGTCGGCATCGATGTACCGGCGGCGGCAGCTGGAATAAAAAGGACCCACGCAGCACTTGGGGAAGGCTACAACGCGCAGGTCCGAAAACCGAAAGTTGAGCGCACTGTAGCGAGGTCGCAGAGATTAAGGAAATATCCTCCGACAATCCACCTTATAGAGAGGCTCTATCCAAGCGAAAAACCGATAGAAATTATCCACCTGCTTTTGTTACAGCCCGTTTCTCGGCACCTGCCCGCCTTTCGTCGGGGCGGCAAACTCGGTAAGGTCAGCGCGTTTTCTCTTTTGCGGAGCGTCTCGATGCAAGCCCCCGTCCTTTCAGGCCCCCAGTACCTGCGCGAAGGCCTGAAACTGGTCCTGAGCCCTAACCTGCGGCTGTTCGTGCTGCTGCCGCTGGCAATCAACCTGTTGCTGTTCGGCGCCTTGGTGTACTTCGCCGGACATCAATTCAGCCTGTGGGTCGATACGCTGATGCCGACCTTGCCGAACTGGCTGAGCTTTCTCACCTACATCCTCTGGCCGCTGTTCGTCGCCTTGCTGGTGTTGATGATTTTCTTCACCTTCACCTTGGTGGCTAACATCATCGCTGCGCCGTTCAACGGTTTCCTCGCTGAGAAGGTCGAGGTGGTGGTGCGTGGTGAGGACACCTTCCCGGCCTTCAGCTGGGGTGAGCTGATGGCCATGGTGCCGCGTACCTTCGGTCGGGAAATGCGCAAGCTGGGTTATTTCCTACCTCGTGCGCTCGGCTTGTTCATCCTCTCGTTCATCCCGGTGGTGAACGTGATTGCCGCGCCGCTGTGGCTGATCTTCGGCGTGTGGATGATGGCCATCCAGTACATCGACTACCCGGCCGACAACAACAAGATGAGCTGGCAGGACATGCTCGCCTGGCTGCGCCAAAAGCGCTGGCAGAGCATGGGCTTTGGTGGGATTACCTACCTGGCGTTGCTGATTCCGTTCGTCAACATCGTGATGATGCCCGCGGCGGTGGCCGGGGCCACCCTGTTCTGGGTGCGCGAGCGCAGCTGAAAAGCATGGGGCTGCCTTGCGCAGCCCCTCGGCACCAGGATCAGTGGCTCAGTTGGCTGGAGAACTGGCCTACCACTTCTACCACCTTCTTCGCCCCATCCTGAATCTCGACGATCACATCGCCGGTCTCACCGGCCAAGCTCAGGCCTTGCTCGGCCTGGCGCTTGCTGGTGTCGATGATATCCACCGCGGCCTGGGCCAACTGCTCGTTCTGCTGCACCACCCGGGCGATCTCCTCGGTAGCGGTGCTGGTACGCGAGGCCAGTTGCCGTACTTCGTCGGCAACCACCGCAAACCCCCTGCCCTGCTCGCCGGCACGCGCGGCCTCGATGGCGGCGTTAAGCGCCAGCAGGTTGGTCTGCCCGGCGATGTCGCTGATGGTCTTGATGATCGAACCGATCACCCGTGACTGGGTGTCCAGCGCCTGGATGCCCTCGGCGGCCTCCTGCATCGAGGCTTCCAGACCGCGCATCACGCTGACCGTCTGCGTGACCACATCGGTCGCCTTACGCGCACTGGCGTCGGTGCCCACGGAGGTGGTGTAGGCAATGTCTGCGGCCTGCGCTACCGCCAATTCCTGATTGACCTGATCGGTGATGACCGTGGCGAACTTAACCACCTTGTACAGCACGTCGTGGGCATCGATGATCGGGTTATAGGACGCTTCGAGCCAAACCACCCGGCCATGGGCATCGATACGCTTGAACCGGTCAGCCACGAACTCGCCACGGCGCAGCTTGTCCCAGAACGCCTGGTAATCGGCCGAGTTGGCTTCTTCCGGCTCGCAAAACAGCCGGTGGTGTTTGCCGCGCACCTGCTCCAGGCGATAACCCATGGTCTGTAGAAAGCGGTCATTGGCGGTCAGCACCTGGCCGTCGAGGTTGAACTCGATCACCGCTGTGGAGCGCATCAACGCCTTGATCAAACTTTCGTGTTCGCGGGAAGTTTCGATGGTACGAGTCAGGTCGCTGGAGTGCAGGCTGAAATACTTGATCCGCCCGTCGCGGCCTTTGACCGGCTGCAAGATCGAGCGCAACCAGGCCTCCTCGCCATTGCCGCGCAGCAGACGGAAGGCACCATTGAGATGCTCGCCACGAGTGATGGCACTGCTCATGCGCTGGTAGAAATCGAGCTTTTTCACATGGGCGGGCACGATTTCTTCGATGTTGCGCCCGATCAGTTGCTCGGCGCGATAGAGCATTTCCTGCTCAAAGTTGCTGTTGACCGTTTCAATGCGCCCCTGGGGGTCGAGCTGAAGCACCAGCATCTCGCTGTCGAGGCTGCTTTTGACCTGCTCCATGGACAGCAGCTCTTCACGCAACTGCTGGATTTCTTGCTTGAGTTTGTTGTTGAACATTACCGCACTCCTGGAGCGCAAACGGCCATTCGAATGCATCTGCATCGGCTGGATCGGCTACCTTCTTGAGTGCCCTGCCAGGAAATATTCATACAAGCGAAACAGCCGGAAATCAGCCGTCATCTGCCCGTCACAACGCCGTCACTTAACCGCAACGGCGCGCGCGGAAACTTTTTGTCATGAATACACCGAGCCTGCGCATCACCCTGGTCAGCGAAACCTTTCCACCCGAGATCAACGGCGTGGCCAACACCCTTGGCCGGCTGAGCGACGGCCTGCGCCAACGCGGGCATCAGGTCGAGATCATCCGCCCACGCCAGGCCGGTGACCCCGCTGCACAGGACGACGACAACCTGCTGCTGTGCAAGGGCTGGCCGCTGCCGGGTTATCCGGGACTGCAGTGGGGCGGCGTGTCGGTGCACAAGCTGTGGCGGCGTTGGCGCCGGCAGCGGCCGGACGTGTTGTACATCGCCACCGAAGGGCCGCTCGGGCTAAGCGCCCTGCGTGCCGCGCGGCGCCTGGGGATCGCCGTGGTCAGCGGCTTTCACACCAACTTTGCGCAATATGCCGGGCAATACGGGTTGGGTCTGCTGGCACGGCTGCTGACCCACTACCTGCGCTGGTTCCACCGGCGCACGGCAACCACGCTGGTGCCGAGCATCAGCCAGCGCCTGGAGCTGGAGCGGCGGGGGTTCGTGGGCCTGGCGCTAATGGCGCGCGGCGTCGATGCCTGCCTGTTCAATCCGGCCCGGCGCAGTCAGGCGCTGCGCGAGCAGTGGGGGTTGGCGCCGGACGACGTCGCCGTGCTGCATGTCGGGCGGCTGGCGGCAGAGAAAAACCTCTCCCTGTTGCGCCCGTGCATGGAGGCGCTACAGCGCACTTATCCACAGCGGCGCCTGCGTTTGATCATGGTTGGCGACGGGCCACAACGCGCCAGCCTGGAGCAGCAGTTGCCCGATGCGGTGTTTTGCGGGGCTCAACGGGGTGAGGTGCTGGCCGAGCACTATGCCAGCGGCGACTTGTTTCTATTCCCGAGCCTCACCGAGACTTTCGGCAATGTGGTCCTCGAAGCGCTGGCCTCAGGCTTGGCCGTGGTCGCCTACGACGAAGCCGCTGCCGCCCAGCACATCCGCCACGGCCATAGCGGTGCGCTGGCCATGCCGGGTGACCAGGCAGCGTTCATCGATGCCGCTTGCTGGCTGCTGGAAGAAAACGAGACCCTGCGCCGGGTCCGCCTCAATGCCCGCCAGCACGCTAGCCGCCAGGGCTGGCCGGCGATTGTCGAGCAGTTCGAGGGGTATCTGAGTAGCGCCTCTCGTCAGCCCACTCTGCCTGCCAACATCGGCACGGCCTCTGCCATGGCCATCAAACCAGGCTCGACAGCGCCTCGCGGCTGAACGGCAGCACCTCCTGTTCACGCCCCTCGCGGACTTTCTGTGCCCACTGCGGGTCGACCAACAGCGCGCGCCCTACCGCCACCAGGTCGAACTCCTGATCATCCAAGCGGCGCAGTAGCCCTTCCAGGCTGGCGGGCTTGGCCACCTTGTCGGTGTCGACCATGAACTGCAGGAACTCGCCATCCAGGCCAACACTGCCAACGGTGATGGTGGGCTTGCCGGTGAGCTTGCGGGTCCAGCCGGCCAGGTTCAGCGCCGAGCCTGGGAATTCAGGCTCCCAGAAGCGGCGGGTCGAGCAATGGAAGATATCCACACCGGCGTCGGCCAGGGGCTTGAGGAAGGCGGCCAGGGCCTCAGGCGTTTCTACCAGGCGGGCGCTGTAGTCCTGCTGCTTCCACTGGGAGAATCGCAGGATGATCGGGAAGTGCGGCCCTACCGCCGCGCGCACGGCCTGGATCAGTTCAATGGCAAAGCGCGAACGCGCGGCCAGATCACCGCCATATTCATCATCACGCTGGTTGCTGGCTTGCCAGAAGAACTGGTCGATCAGGTAGCCGTGGGCGCCATGGATCTCGACCCCATCCATGCCGATGGCCTGGGCATCCCGCGCAGCCTGGGCGAACGCAGCGATCACCTCCTGGATATCGGCGTGACTCATCTCATGGACCAGGACCTTGTCGTCCTTGCGCTTGCCGCTGGGCCCATAGCCTGGCACCGCTGCATCTGGCTCAGTGCCCAGGCGGCGCACGCTGCCCACGTGCCATAGCTGCGGCACAATGCGCCCGCCTTCAGCGTGGACGGCGTCGACCACCCGCTTCCAGCCGGCCAGGGCATCCTCACCATGAAAGCGCGGCACGTTGGGGTAACCGTTGGCCGCCTTGTGAGCGACCGTGGTGCCTTCGGTGATGATCAGGCCAACCCCAGCAGCGGCGCGGCGACGGTAGTACTCGACCACGCCGTCATGCGGCACACCGCCGGGGCTGAAGGTGCGGGTCATAGGGGCCATGACCACCCGGTTCGGCAGCTCGAGGGTGCCCAGGGTAAAGGGTTGGAACAGCGAATTGGTGGACATCGGGCGCTCCCAGTAGGTGAAAAATTCACCTGAGCTTAGGGGGCGCCAGATGGCCGGCACAGCACTATTGATTAGAGTGATCGGGGGCTATCGAAGTGTCTGTGATGGCTGTTGTAGCCAGTAGTCACTCTGATGGCGCCCCCAGGGCGATTAGCCCAAGGCTTTTTCAATCGCCTGCACCACCGTCGGATCATCCGGTGCAGTGCGCGGGGCAAACCGGGCCAGTACGCGGCCGTCCTTGCCCACCAGGAACTTCTCGAAATTCCAGCTGATATCCCCCGGGTACTCAGCCCCCTCGCCCGCCAGCAGGCGGTACAACGAATGGCGCTGCGGGCCATTGACCTCAAGCTTGCCACTCAGAGGAAAGCTCACGCCGTAGTTGAGGCTGCAGAAGTCCTGAATCTCTTTCTCGCTGCCAGGCTCCTGGCCGGCGAACTGGTTACAGGGCAGGCCCAAGACACTGAAGCCCTTGCCCTTGAACTGCTGGTGCAACGTCTCCAGCGAAGCGTACTGCGGCGTCAGACCACACTTGGAGGCGACATTGACCACCAGCACCACCTGGCCCTTGAACGGTGCAAGGGGCAGGTCCTTGCCGTCCAACGCCTTCAACGTCAGGTCGTGAAATGCACTCATGATGTAATCCCCTCTCGGTTCCCGGTTGTCGCTGGGGCGAATTGCGCCCACTAAAAAGGCGCGCGGGCAAACCGTCAACCCTCCCATGGAGGGCAAGTACGGCTTGCCCGAGCGCCTGGCGACTCTCTGAGCTTAGCGCAGAAAATCAGTGGTGATGGCCACCTTCGCCGTGGATGTGGCGATGAGCGATTTCTTCTTCGCTGGCATCACGCACATCGACAACCTTGACCTTGAAGTTCAGGCGCTGGCCAGCCAGCGGGTGGTTGCCGTCGACAGTGACGTCATCGCCGTCCAGGTCGCGGATGGTGACGATCTGCATCTGGCCGTCCGGAGCGGAAGCGTGGAACTGCATGCCCACTTCCAGCTCGTCGACGCCTTCGAACATGCTGCGATTCAGGGTGCTGACCAGCTCGGCCAGGTATTCGCCGTAAGCCTCTTCTGGCTCGACGGCAACTTCCAGTTCGTCACCGACGTTCTTGCCTTCCAGGGCTTTTTCCAGGCCTGGGATGATGTTGCCAGCACCGTGCAGGTAAACCAGCGGCGCGCCGCCGGCGGAGCTGTCAATGACCTCCCCGGCGTCGTTGGTCAGGGTATAGTCGATGGAGACAGCCTTGTTGGCGGCGATCGGCATGGGGGCGAGACCTTTTGCAAAAGAATGTAGAGCGGACAAGTGTAACCAAGGCATCGCCCGATTGCGAACGCACCGCCCACGATGGGCGACCCGTCAGTCGGGTTACAGGCTTTCATCAGGACGAAGAAGGCCACTGGGTAGTCGATCTGTCCTGCGGCCACACCCAGCACCTGCGCCACCAACCGCCGTGGCAGGCCCGGCCCTGGGTGCTCGATGCAGCGCTGCGCGAACAGCGCATCGGCCAGCTATTCGACTGTGGCTGGTGCGCGCAAGGGGCCGATAGCGATACCCTTGGCGATTGATCCCTTGCACCGCTTATCTCGAGAAGCACGCATGCAAACATTTTTCATTGCGCCAACCGACTTTGGCGTCGGCCTGACCTCCATCAGCCTAGGCCTGGTTCGCGCCCTGGAGCGCGGCGGTCTGAAGGTTGGTTTTTTCAAGCCGATCGCCCAGCCCCATCCCGGTGACACCGGCCCGGAACGCTCCACCGAACTGATCGCCCGCACCCATGGCCTGAGGCCGCCGACGCCGCTGAGCCTGGCGCATGTCGAGCGCATGCTCGGCGACGGCCAGCTGGACGAGCTGCTCGAAGAAATCATCCGCCTCTATCAACAGGCCTGCGTCGGCAACGATGTGGTGGTGGTAGAAGGCATGGTGCCGACTCGCCACGCCAGCTACGCGGCGCGGGTCAACTTGCACCTGGCCAAGAGCCTGGACGCCGAGGTCATTCTGGTCTCAGCGCCAGAAAACGAGGTGCTCAGCGAATTGTCTGGCCGGGTGGAATTGCAGGCCCAGCTGTTCGGCGGGCCACGCGACCCGAAAGTGCTGGGGGTGATCCTCAACAAGGTGCGCACCGAGGAAAGCATGGCCGAGTTCGCCAGCCGCTTGCGCGAGCACTCGCCGCTGTTGCGCGGTAACGACTTCCGCCTGCTGGGCTGTATCCCCTATCAGCCTGAGCTCAACGCCCCACGCACCCGTGATGTGGCCGAGCTGCTCGGCGCACAAGTACTCAATGCCGGCGATTACGAACAACGGCGGATGAACACCATCATCATCTGCGCCCGCACAGTGGCCAACACTGTGCCGCTGCTCAAGCCCGGCACCTTGGTGGTGACACCTGGCGATCGCGACGACATCATCCTTGCCGTGAGCCTGGCAGCGATCAATGGTGTGCCTCTGGCTGGCCTGTTGCTGACCAGCGACAGCAAGCCAGACCCACGGATCCTCGGCTTGTGTCGCGGGGCGTTGCAGGCAGGCTTGCCGATCTTGTCGGTGAGCACCGGCTCCTATGACACTGCCAACCAGCTCAATTCGCTGAACCGGGAAATCCCGGTAGATGACCGCGAACGCGCCGAATTCATCACCGACTTCGTGGCCAGCCAGTTGGATGCGGCCTGGCTGCATCAGCGTTGCGGCACGCCGCGCGAACTGCGCCTGTCTCCGGCAGTATTCCGCTATCAGTTGATCGAGCGGGCCCAGCAAGCCAACAAACGCATCGTCCTGCCCGAGGGTGCCGAACCGCTGCTGGTACAGGCCGCGGCCATCTGCCAAGCGCGAGGCATTGCCCGCTGCGTGCTGCTGGCCAAGCCTGAGGAAGTCGAAGCGGTGGCCCGTGCCCAGGGCATTACCCTGCCGCCTGACCTGGAAGTGCTCGACCCCGACCTGATTCGTGGACGTTATGTCGAACCGATGGTCGACCTGCGCAAGAGCAAGAACCTTAACGCGCCGATGGCCGAGCAGCAGCTCGAAGACCCGGTGGTGATTGGCACCATGATGCTGGCCCTGGATGAGGTCGATGGCCTGGTGTCGGGCCTGGTCCATTCCACGGCCAATACCATTCGCCCAGCCTTGCAGCTGATCAAGACCGCGCCAGGCAGCAGCCTGGTGTCGTCGGTGTTCTTCATGCTGTTCCCCGAGCAGGTGCTGGTGTACGGCGACTGCGTGATGAACCCGCACCCCAGTGCCGTGGAGCTGGCCGAGATCGCCCGGCAGAGCGCCGAGTCGGCCGAGGCCTTTGGCATTGCGCCACGGGTGGCGATGATCAGCTACTCCAGCGATTCGGCCAGTGACGAGGAGGTAGAGAAAGTGCGCGAGGCCACTCGCCTGGCGCAGCAGGCAGAGCATGACCTGCTGATCGACGGCCCGTTGCAGTACGACGCCGCCGCCAACCCCGAGATCGCCCGCCAACTGGCGCCACATAGCCCAGTAGCCGGGCGCGCCACGGTGTTCGTGTTCCCGGACTTGAACACCGGCAACACCACCCACAAAGCGGTGCAGCGCAGTACTGACGGGGTCAGCCTGGGGCCGATGCTGCAAGGCCTGCGCAAGCCGGTCAACGACTTGCCGCGCGGGGCGCAGGTCGACGATATCGTCCACACCATCGCGCTCACCGCCATCCAGGCCAGCAGAACGCCCTGAAACGAAAAAGGGCAAGCCGACTGGCTTGCCCTTCTCTTCATCGTGTACAGCTTACGGGTACTGTTGTACCTGGCCTTGCTGCTCGTATTGCTGGCCAGGGATCGGCTTGAGGTTGACTTCGACCCGGCGATTCTGCGCACGACCATTGGCATCGGCGTTGCTGGCAATTGGCTGGTCTGGACCCAGGCCACGTACCGAAACCCGCGATGGATCGACACCTTGGGACGTCAGGTAGGTGCTGACCGCCTGGGCGCGACGCTGGGACAGGTCCATGTTGTGCTGGCGGCTGCCGGTGCTGTCGGTGAAGCCGACAACCTCAATCGTGTTCTGGTTGAATTGCTTGAACGAGCCGGCCAGGTTGTTCAGCGGCGAGTAGAAGCTTGGCGAGATGTTCGCCGAGTCGGTGGCGAAGGTGATGTTGCCTGGCATGATCAGCTTGATCTGGTCACCCTGACGCTGCACTTCGACGCCGGTATTGGCCATGCTCGCGCGCAGCGCGGCTTCCTGTTTGTCGGCGTAGTAGCCATAGCCCGCGGCGGCAGCGCCAACCGCAGCAGCGCCGATCAGTGCGCCCTTGCCACGGTTGTTGTGGTCGATGGCGGCGCCGGCCACAGCGCCGGCCAGTGCGCCCAGGCCGCCGTACTTGGCGGTCTTGCTCATGCCCGAGGAGCCCTGCGCCTGACCCTGGTTGTCGTAAGGGTTCTGGCTTACGCAGCCCGACATCAGGGCAGCGGCGGTAGCGACGATAATCAGACGACGCATGGTGAACATGGAAAGCTCCTACTGAAATTCAAGTGTGCAGTGATCTTGAATGGATCTATGCCAGCCTTGGATTACAGCGAAGCGGAAAAATTCCATGAAATTTCAAGCGCGCACAAACGGGTTCTCGCGCATCTCATCGCCGAGGCGGGTGTCAGGGCCATGCCCGGTCACCACCACAGCCTCTTCATCCAGGCGGTACAAGCGATCCTTGATCGAACGAACGATAGCCCGCTGATCGCCGCCCCACAAATCGGTGCGACCGATACCCCGGCGGAACAGGGTGTCGCCGGCGATCAGCAGCTTGGCATCGGCGAACCAGAAACTCATCGAGCCAGGCGTGTGGCCTGGGGTGTGCAGGGCTACGCCGCAGCCGCAGGCCAGCTCTTGGTCATCGGCCAACCAGTGATCGGGCGGCGGTACTGGGGTATAGGGCACGCCGAACATCTGGCACTGCATGGGCAGGTTGTCCCACAGTGGCTGGTCGTCCTTGTGCAGGTGCAAGGTCGCGCCGGTCAGCTCCTTGAGCTTGCCGGACGCCAGGAAGTGATCGAAGTGGGCATGGGTGTGGATGATGCTCACCAAGGTCAGGCCGTGGGCTTGCAGGCGGGCGAGAATTTTTTCCGGGTCACCGCCCGGGTCGACGACGATGGCCTTCTTGCTAACTGGGTCGCCGATCAGGGTGCAGTTGCATTGCAAGGGGCCGACGGGGAAGGTTTCGCGGATGAGGGCGGCTGTCATCAAAGGGGCCTGTAGCGGTTACTGGGGCACAATAGGTGAGGTTTTTAGCATCATCACCGATTACTGGGAAACCGCAAGGATCGCATTGCCTGCGGACTCCAGGCGCACGGCTTGGGTATGCCGGTGATCTCAGGATTTAGTGCCGCGCGGGCTGCGCTCGATGCTTACAGTGCTGGAAAACCAAAGGCATACACAGCAGCCCTTAAACCGTTCAAGGCAAATAGAGCCTGAACAACCCGCCGCCCAACGCCCCGCCATTGGCAATCTCGATCCGCCCACTGAGCCCATCGCGCTCATGCAACGCCGCGATCCGCGCAGCGAAGTACAAGCCCAAGCCGGTGCTGCCTGTGCTCGAATCAATCCCTTGTACGTAGTCCTGTTGGCGCTCGAGCATGCGCTCGGGATAACCCGGCCCGTCATCGTTGACACTGATGATCAACTGCTCGCCCTGCTCCTCGATGCTGATCAGCAAGGCGTGGCCGGCATAGCGGATGGCGTTGGTCAGCACATTGCCCACCACCGAGGCGACCAGCTCGCGGTCGAAGAACCCCAGCGGGTTGTCGGTTTCGATGCGCCAGGTGGCGAGGATGTCGCGCTGCTTGAGCACCTCTTGCTGAGCGGCGAGCTGGGCTTCGATGAAGTCTTCCAGCTCGTGGTAGTCCGGGCAGATCGGCAACTGGTTGACGCCCAGTTTGTACAGCCCAAGCATTTGCACCAGCATGCCGTTGAGGTGACGCAACTCATGTTCTATCACCCCCTGCTCACTGCCCTCGCGCTGCGCCTCGGGCAGACGCGCCAGCCATTGCGAATGGGCCTGGATCAGGGCCGACAGCGAGTTCTTCATGTCATGCACGGTGGAGGCGATCACCGTGGAAAAATCCAGCCCCTGATTGTCCTGGTTCATGCGCCAAAGACCCGGATATGCAATTTGCGGTAACGATCATAACGGCTGTCACTGGCGGGAATGCCAGCCACCCGTTGCAGGCAGTCGCGGCATTCCTGCATCAGCGTTGGCGAGGGGCCTTCACCGGCGATACGCAACAACGCCTGGGCGGTGTTGAGGGCAATGCTGATGTTCTTCGGCTGCAGCGACAGGGCCCGGCGGAACATCTCCAGCGCCTCGTTGAGCTGGCCGCCCTGGTAGCTGCGCACGCCCTGGCGGTTGAGGTCGACCGCTTCGGTGACCGCGCCGAGCACGGTGGGGTCATCGGTGAGCTTGGCAACGCTCTGCATGACCTTGGGGTCGTCGCCGTAGGTTTCCACGCAGCCCTTGAGAATGCCGCTGCCCGCCGACTCCTGGCCGAGCTGTTGCAGTTGCTTGGCCACCGTTAGCGCCGCTTCCACCGAGAAGAACTGATCCATCTTGTCCAGGCGTTGCATGGCCTGCTCGGTAAGTTTCGCCGCAGTTTCGGCATCACCGGCCTGTTGCAGACTGGCCGCTTTCATCAGCCGGGCCCGTACCTGCAGCCCTTGGTCGTCGCCATTTTCCTTGGCCACTTCGCTCAGCACCGTGTTGATCTCGACCCGGGTGCGCGCATCCAGGCCAAAGCCTGCGTTCTTGCTCATCAAGGCCTGGGCCAGGCCAAGGTTGGTTTCGGCGTCTTTGTAGCGCGAGCTCTGCCCCTGGTTGACAGCATGCCGGTAGGCCTTGGAGGCACTTTCGAAATCTTCGTTATCCAGCGCCAGCTTGCCCAGTGCGGCCTGTCGGCGCACAGCCAGGGGCGAAAGGCGCACGGCCTCTTCGAGCATGTGCTGGGCGCGCTTGGTTTCGCCCTGGGCCACCAGCACCTCGGCCATGCCATCGTAGAGGCTGGGCATGATCGGGAAGGCCTTGAGCGCCTGCTCATAGACCCCTTGCGCCTGGGCATGCTGGCCGCGCTTGTGCAGCACGCTGCCGAGCATCGAATAGACCCATGGCTGAGGGCGGCTGGCGAGGATCGACTTGAGGAATTTTTCCAGTTCGTCAAAACGCCCCAGATCGCGCAGGGCATCGGCCCGGTAGCGTAAGCACAGCGGTGCAAAACGCGGATCTTGCTTGCACAGGGCGGCGCAGGCCGCCAATACCTCGGCCGGTCGGGCGCGGTCGAGCGCCTGCAGGATGGGCTTGAGCAAGGTCTTGCGCTGCACCAGCTTTTCCAAGCGCTGGGCCAGGCCGACGCGGTTGAATGGCTTGGTCAGGTAGGCATCGGGCTCATGCTCAAGGGCACTGAGGACGATGGCCTGGCTGCTCTCGGCGGTGACCATGATGAACACGCATTCATGGCTGATCAGCTTGTCGAGGATCAGGTCTTCGAGCACCTGCTGGCCGTTCTTCTTGCCATCCCCCAGATGGAAATCCTGAAGCACGAAGTCGTAGCGCTTCTGCGCGCACATGCGCAGCGCCTGCTCGCCACTGTCAGCGGTGTCCACGTCACGCACGCCCAGCTCACGGAGCATGGAGCGGGTAGAAGTGCGAAAGTCGGTGAAGTCGTCGACGATCAGAAAGCTTTTTTGCCCGTACTGCAGCATCAACACGACCTGTCTTGGGAATAGTTGGAAAATGGCGTGCGGCGATGCATGCCGCCGATTCGGTTATCGGCAGCAGGGCAAGAAAGATGAGCCCGAAAACAGCGGCGCCAGCGATAATGGCCTTAAGCCACTATTCTAGCCAGCAATCTCCCCGGCAACCACTATGCCAGCAGACCTAGCGACTTGGCCTTGGCCACCGCCTGGGTGCGCCGCTCGACGCCGAGCTTGCTGTTGATGTGGCTGGCGTGGGTCTTGACCGTGTGCAGCGAAATGAACAAGCGCTCGCTGATCTGCTGATTGGAGCAGCCTTGGGCGATCAGCTCCAGCACCGCCAGCTCACGCCCGCTTAGCGCCTCATTGCTGGAGTTGCTGGCTGGCAGCTGCGGCAAGCGCGCCAGCAAAGCGACTTGAGTGGCGCAGGCGGCACGCACCGACAGGTGTTCGCGTAACCAGTGGGGGTGCTCTTCGATCAGCTTCTGGAAAGGCTGCAAGGCGCCCCCTTGAGCCGCCTCCAGGGCTTTGGGCAGCAGGCTCACGGCCTGCTGGTCGCGCCCTTGCGCCAGCAGCAACGCGATCCACTGGCACAAGGCACTGACCAGCAACATGTGCCCGCCGCTGGCCTGCCCCCGCTCAACCAACCCCCGCAAGCGCTCAGCGGCGTCTTCTGGGCGCCCGAGCACGCGTTCGAGCAGAGCCTGCTGCAATTCGATGTGCAGCGGCAGTAGCGGATGAAACTCTGGCGCAGCCGCTGGCTGCTCGCCGCCGTAGGTCTGGCCCAGGCGCAGCAACCAGGATTCGGCAAGGTCGGTACGGCCCTGGGCCAACCACAGCTCGCACTTCACCAGGGTGATCATGGCCAGGTAGAAAATCGGCGGCACGTCCCAGATGTGCATCAACCGTTCGGCCTCAGCCAGTTCCGCGAAGGCCTCGGCGAAGTGACCCTCGCGGCCTTCCAGTGAGGCGATCGCGCAGTGGCCGATCAGCACACTGATGTCGCGGCAGGCACGTGCTTCGCTGAGCCCTGCACGCAGGCGGGCGCGACCTTGCGCCGGCTGTAGATGGGTGGCCAGCAGGTAGCCTTCGTACAGGGTCAGCCGGGCACGCACGGCGTACAGCCGCTGCGCTGACAGCCCTTGCAAGCGCTGCAAGCCTTGACGCACCTCGTCCAGGGCTCGCTCTACTTCACCACGGGCATGCAGCACGCGCGCCCGGTCGTAATGGGCCAAGGCTTCGAACAATGGATTGCCGACCCTTTGCGCCAATTCCAGGGCCTCGCGATTCCAGCCGCGCGCACGCCAGAAGTCGGCGTCGGCAATGGCCAGGTTGGACAAGGTCGAAAGGCACACCAAGCGTTGCCCATAGCGCTTGTTCGGCAGGCTGTGCAGAGCTTCGCCGCAGTAGGCCAGGGTGCGCTCGCGATCGCCGCGACCGCGAGCGATCACACCGCTCAAGGCCAGCCACTGGGCCAGCATGGACTTTTGCGCAGTCGCCGACGGCGCTGGCAGGAAGCGGCTCAAGTGCGCGGCCAGCTCCTCGGCTGCGTCCAGCTGACAAGCCAGGCCCAAGGCCCAGCTGTAGAGCACGATCAAGCGTGGCGTGCTGATCAGCAGGCTGTCGGGCAGGTCCATTTTCCAGCGCAGCAACATGCCGACATTCTGCTCGGCCAGCAACTGCTCCTCGGACAGGCTCTGCACCAAGTCGGCGGCCACATTCAGATGGCCAGCACGCAAAGCCTGCTCTACCGCTTCATCGAGCAAACCCTGGCGCTCGAACCAGCGGCAGGCACGCAGGTGCAGATCCGCTAGTGACTCGCAGGCCTCGCGACTGCGCAGCAGGTCGGAAAATAGATGGTGGTAGCGATACCAGCGGCCGTGTTCGTCCAGGGGCACCAAAAACACTTGATGGGCTTGCAGGTAACGCAGGATGGCCGCGCTGTCCTGGCGCTCGCGCAGGGCATCGCACAGTTCGGCGCAGAAGCGCTCCTGGCAGGCCGTCTCGTAGAGAAACGCCTGCACATCGATTGGCAGGATATCGATGACTTCTTCAAGCAGGTAATCGCGAATCAGCCCTTCGCCCCCGTGCAGGGCCTGGGGCAAGGCATGCTCGTCCCCCGACTCACTGGCCGCCAGTTGCCAGAACCGCAAGCCTGCCACCCAGCCATCGCTGCGCTGGATCAGGTTGTCCAGCGCCTGGCCACGCAGGCCGGTGGGTTGTCGACCAATAACCGACAGTGCTTCCTCGGGGGTCAGGCGCAGATCCTGCTCGTTCAGCTCGGTCAGCTGGCGCGACAGGCGCAAACGCGCCAGGTGCCAGTCGGGGCGCTGGCGACTGGTGATCATCAGCACCAGGCCACCTGGCAGGTGGTTGAGGAAGAATTGCAGACAACGGTCCAGAACCGGCCCCTGGGCCAGGTGATAGTCGTCCAGTACCAGCAGCAACGGGCTATCGGCTTGCAGGTAGAGCGCAAGCTCGTCTAGCAAGCCATCGAGCCATTCTTCGAACGCGAACGGTTGATGACGCTGACGCATCTTCAACAGCCCCATGGCCTGGCCCCCGAGTGCCGGACAAAACTGCTGCAGGCCTTCAAGCAAGCGCTCTAGGAAGCGGCCAGGATCGGCATCACGCGGGCTCAGACCCAACCAGAGACTGCGCCAGTGCTCGGGCAGGCCCTGGCAGAATTCGATGGCCAGCGAGCTTTTGCCAAAACCTGCCGGGGCGTTGACCAGCAACAGGCGCCCGCCCAGCCCGGCTTGCAGGCGCTGACACAGGCGATCACGCGGGACGTGGCCGTCCGGCAACGGTGGCCGGAAGAAACGCCCGTCCAGCAGGCCTAAGGCCTGACTGGCGAATCCATGCATACGGGACAAATCTGTCATGGCCGGCTCGTTCTAATTGGAAGACTTCGGCGGTACGGATTGTTGCGAGACTAGCGGGTATCGCAGCGTATTTGAAGATGATGGGGACGGATGTCGTGAAAAAGACTACGACAAAAAGAAACAGTACGGATTGATTGGGATGACGCGCCTGAGCTACTGGGGCTGGTTGTACCGGCCGCATCGCGGGGCAAGCCCGCTCCCACGAGTCTTCTTGCGCTGCGTGGGAGCGGGCTTGCCCCGTGATGCGGCCGGCACAGACACCGCAGGAAATCAAAACGCCCCGGCAAGCCGGGGCGTTCTGGGAGTCACACGGAGTTTTCGAATCTCAGCTTAGCGCACACCCTCCTGGCGTAGCGCAGCGGGCTGGAAGTCGCTCAGGCTGGCACTGAAGCCGAAGTCGTAGGCGCGCTTCTCTTCGTTCTTCATGCCCAGGGCGAGGTAGCGACCGGACTGCAAGTCGTAGATCGCCTCCAGGGTGTACCACGGCACTTCGACGTTGTAGTAGTCCTGCGAGTGGGCCTCGGAGACGCGCCACAGCTGGTCACGGCCGTCGTACTGGTCGATCACCGCTGCCTGCCAGGTATCCTCGTCGATGTAGAAGTCACGCTTGGCGTAGATATGGCGCTGGCCCGGCTTGAGCGTCGCTACCACATGCCACACACGACGTAGTTCGTAACGGGCTAGGTCCTGGTTGATATGACCCGCCTTGAGGATGTCGGAGTACTTGAGCGACGGCGAGTCGAGCTTGTAGCTGTTGGAGGCGATGTACATCTCCTTCTTGCCTTCCAGCTTCCAGTCGTAGCGATCCGGGGCGCCGTTGTACATGTCCAGGTTGTCGGAGGTGCGCAGGCCGTCGGCGGCGGTACCTGGGCCGTCGTAGGATACCTGCGGCGCCTGGCGTACGCGGCGTTGGCCGGCGTTGTAGATCCAGGCCTTACGCGGCTCCTTGACCTGGTCGAGGGTTTCGTGGACCAACAACACGGTACCGGCCAGGCGCGCGGGAGCAGTCACCTTCTGCTTGAAGTAGAACAGGACGTTACCCGGGTTGGCGGGGTCGAACCCCTTTACCTTGTCACGGAAGACGAACTGGTCCTGGAAGTACACCAGGCTGTAGGAACCATTCTGCTGCGGCGTGGCCTGGGTCACCAGACGGGTCACGCTGCCTCCCCGATAGCGGGTAATGTGGTTCCAAATCACCTCGACACCGCTCTTGGGAATCGGGAACGGTACGGCGGTCTTGAAGTTTTCCAGGCCGTTGCCGCCGCCAACCAATGTGGTCTTGGTGGCGTTTTCCTTGATGTCGGCGAACACCGAGGCAGGCACGCTAGAGCCACGGTGGGTCGGGTAGACCGGTATCTTGTAGGTGTTGGGGTAACGCTTGAACATCGCTACCTGGCCGGGCGAGAGCTTGTCCCGGTACTGATCGACGTTCTGCGCGGTGATGGTGAACTTGGGCTGTTCATTACCGTATGGATCGGAAAGGAACCCTTTGCCATCGACGCTTCCAGCGGTCTTGGACAGCGGTTGCCAGGCCGTGATCGAGCCGTCGGCATTACCGGCCTTTTCCGCGCCCATCGGTGTCAGGGTGGTGCCCAGCTTGGCCGCCTCGTCAGCGGAAACCGCAGCCATGACGCTGGTCGCCAGCAGGGACATGCCCAGCACACCGGCTTTCAGCAGACTTCTGGTCTTGTTCATTGTCGTGTCGTCCTGGATCAATGTACTTAGAAGTTCACACCGAAGCTGAGCGCGATGAAATCGCGATCATCCACAGTGGTGTACTTGCCGTCGAAGAAGTTGGTGTACGACAGGTTCGCCGTGTAGGTGTTCTGGTACTCGGCTTCCAAGCCCAGACTGACCGCCTTGCGGCCTTCCTCGAAGTTGCCGCCAGGGCCTGGCGAGTAACCGTCGACGTCATGCGACCAGGCCACGCTTGGGCGCAAGTTGACCCCGGCGAAGACGTTGTTGTAGTCCCAGATCGCGCGGATGCGGTAACCCCACGAATCGCTGGTGGTGTAGCCGTCGTTTTCGCAGTAGCGCGAGACGTTGTTGGCATCGGCAGTACCCAGGGTGTTGCTGTTCAGCGCCTGGCACTGGCCATTTGGCAGCGGACCTGGGCCATACACCGGGTCTCGGCCATATCGCGCCTTGGAGGTGCTCTCCAGACCGCCGACGTGAGTCCAGCCGACCTCACCCACCATGGTCAAGCGTTCTGCCCCCATGACCTGGTCGAAGAAGTGGGTGAAGGTGGTCTGCAGCTGGGTGATTTCCTTCCGGCGATAGCCTGGCTGGTCCTGACCTGGGGTGCCTGGGAGCACGGACACATCCGGGTTGAGTGGGGTCAGGCCCGAGAACAGGATATCGGTGGTATTTAACTGCACCGGCGCGTTCGGCCGGTAGCTGATCTCACCACTCCACGCGGTGCCGGTTGGCAACGTGGTGGAGAAGCTCAGGCCGTACAGACGGATGTCCTCGGGATACTCCACGTAGTAGCTGGAGTTACCCGCGACCACCAGCGGCATCAGGCCCGGCAGCAGGCCCGGCAGCAGTCCGGGCGGTACACCGGCACCGATCAGTGCTCCGGCCAGCCTGTTCGGGTCATAGAACTGCGCATCGGCACCGCGGCCACTGAAGATCGGCGCACGGCTGTGGTAGTTCATGAAGTAGCCACCAAACTCGGTATTGAGCGGCTCGAACATGTAGCGCATGGCCACGCCGAACTGGCCGCTGTCACGTGCATCGCGGTCAGGGCCACGGCGTACGATCACACCTTCGTCAGGCGAACCATAGCTCACGCCCTGTGCGGCCAGGGTAGCGCCAATGGGACCTGCCAGCGGGCCGAGGCGGCCGGCCAGCGAGTTCTGCGTAGCCAGTACGGCCAGGTTGTTGTCACAGCCGTCGGCGATCACGTCGGGTTGCGAGAAGAAGGTACCGCAGTTGTCGACGACCGTCTGGTCCCATTCGATCTGGTAGAAGCCTTCCACCGACAGGTTGTCGGTGACGCTCTGCGACAGATAGAACATGTTGACCGGAATCAGGCCTTCCTTGATTTCGGCACCTGGACGGCGGAATGCCGAGACATCGATCGGGTTGATGCTGTTGATGCCACCGCCGATGAAGGTACTTTCACCCCAGCTCACCACCTGCTTGCCCAAACGCACGGTGCCCGGCAGGTCGGCAATGTTGTAGTTGTGGTAGATGAAGGCGTCGAGCAGTTCAGCGCCAGAAGACTGGGCGCCTTCCTTGCGGTTGGAGTCGCTGATGTCTTTGAACTGGCGGTGTTCGTCCTTGAGTTCGAAGTCATACCAGTACTTGCCACGCACGAATACACCGGTGTCGCCGTACTTCAGCTCCAGGTCATGGATACCCTTGAAGATCTTGGAGAAGGTCTCGCCTTTCTTGAAGTTCAGGTGGCCGTCGTCGGAGGTCTGCGACAAGCCTTTGCCGCCGTTGTTGGAGCCAATGAGGTTCTTGTTGGGATTGGCTGTCGACCAACTGGCGCCGACAGAGAGCGACGAATCGAACTGACCTTCGATTTCCCCGATGTTGAAACTAACGGCAAACGCGGGACTTGCGAGCGTTGAAGCGAGGCTGACGGCCAGGGGCAGTTTTGCCCGGCGCCAGAACTGGTTTGCAGATTTCATCGACGCTACTCCATGTACTTTTTTGTTATGGCAGTGAGTCCTTTCAAGAACGGTCCGAGCGACCGGTGTGCAGGCTGTTGCCCGCGACGATGCGAGTTGCACGCATCGTCCTCCCCCATTCCTGAAAATCCCCTGGCCCCGACTATAGCCAGCAGGCACAGGCGCTTGATCCCTCTAAAGTGTGATTTGCGTTCCGTGCCTGCCGCTCGCTCCATGACTGTCTGGTGTGCGAGCTGACAGTGCTCAAGCATGGCGCAATTTCTTCATTTGACAAGCCGCCGCGCTCTCTGCAATGCGGGTCACGCCCATTGAGGGGTAACCCGCATGGCCCATCAGAGGGTCGACAGGAAGGCGCTGTTGCTCGCCTGCCACTCGACGATATCCACGCGGATGCGCTTCTTGTCGAGCTTGCCGACGCTGGTCTTGGGAATTTCAGTAACAACGGCGATCTGGCTGGGAATCGCCCACTTGTTGATGTGACCCTGCTCGACAAACGGCTTGAGATGATCCTTGAGCGTGCGGGCGTCGATGCTCTGCCCTTCACGGATCACCAGCAGGGCGAACGGCCGCTCGCCCCACTGCGGATCGGCCACCCCTACCACTGCCACTTCACGCACGGCGGGGTGACGGCTGATCAAGTCTTCAAGGTCGAGCGAGGAAATCCACTCGCCGCCCGTCTTGATCACATCCTTGATCCGGTCGCGAATGTCGATGTAACCCATGCCGTCGAGGGTGGCGACATCGCCGGTGTGCAGCCAGCCGCCGGCCCACAGTTCTGCGCTTTTTTCCGGCTCCTTGAAATACCCCATCGACAACCAAGGTGCGCGCAACACCAGTTCGCCTTGGGTCTCGCCATCGGCGGGGAGGAAATTACCCGCAACATCGACGATTGCCGCCTCCACCAGTGGCACCGGCACTCCGGCCTTGATCCGATAGGTCACCCGCTCATCCTCGCTGCCGGCCTGCAGCTCGTCATTGAGGTGCGCGGCGGAGATCAGCGGGCAGGTTTCCGACATGCCGTAGGCGGCAGTCAGCTGGATGCCGCGGGCCAGCGCAGCCTCGTACAGCGCACGGTTCAAGGCGCTGCCGCCGATGATGATCTTCCAGCCGCCGAAGTCCTGGCCTTGCGAGGAGGGGCAGTTGATCAGCATCTGCAAAATGGTCGGCACACAGTGGGAGAAGGTGACTTTCTCCTCGCGCCACAGCTTGACCAGCATGTCCGGCTCGTAGCGCCCAGGGTAGACCTGCTTCATGCCCAGCATGGTCGCCGCATAGGGAATGCCCCAGGCATGCACATGGAACATCGGCGTGATGGGCATGTAGACGTCATTGCTGCCCAGCAAGCGCACGCTGTCGATACTGCCGGTCACCGACGCCTCGGCCAGCGTGTGCAAGACCAACTGGCGGTGGGTGAAGTAGACGCCCTTGGGGTTACCGGTAGTACCGGTGGTGTAGAAGGTGGTGGCCACCGAGTTCTCATCGAAGTCGGGGAAGTCGTAGTGCGGGCTGGCAGCGGCCAGCAGTTGCTCATATTCACCGACCAGGTTCGGCAGCTCGGCGCTCTTGTCCGGGCCGTCAGTCAACAGCAAGGTCTTGTCGACGGTGGTCAATTGTCCGGCAATGCCTTGGTAGAGACCCACGAAGTCGCTATTGACCAGCACCAGGCGATCTTCAGCGTGGTTCATGGTGTAGAGAATCTGCTCAGGCGACAGGCGCACGTTGATGGTGTGCACCACCGCCCCGATCATCGGGATGGCGAACATGCATTCCAGGTAACGGTGGCTGTCCCAATCCATCACCGCCACGGTGTCGCCCGCCTTGACCCCCGCCTGGGTCAGCACATTGGCCAGCCGCGCGATGCGCTCGACCAACTGGGGATAAGTCAGCCGCAGCTGATCGCGATAGACGATTTCGCGGGTTTTCTCATAGCGGCTGCCAGACATCAGCAGGCGTTTGATCAACAGTGGGTACTGGTAGGCACCTTCGGCGGGCTTGATGATGCGGGTCTGCAACATGGGTATCCCTTTTGTCGAATACGGGCGGGTCTGGGTATTTACGCTGTCGTTACTCTAGATCGGCGATGTGACAGCCAAATCAGCCGAAGGAATGATTTGCATGTGGCAGGTATGAGTGGCGTTGACGCGATACCTGCACGACCTTGACACTGGGGCACGCCTGGGGCTGCTGCGTAACGGCCCCCGATCACGACCCTGCCACCGGAGCCTTCAATGCCCAGCCCGCGCCGCGCCGTCTTTCTTGATCACCAGTCACTGGACCTGGGTGACCTCGACCTGTCACCTCTGGCTAGCCAATTCGACCACCTGCAGCTGTACCCCTCGACCAGCGCCGAGCAAGTCGCCGAGCGCTTGCAGGGCGCAACCGCGGTAATCAGCAACAAAGTCCAGCTCGATGCCGCGACCCTGGCCGCCAATCCGCAGCTCAAGCTGATCCTGGTAGCGGCCACCGGCACCAACAACGTTGACCTGCAAGCGGCCCGCGCCCAAGGCATCACCGTGTGCAACTGCCAAGGCTACGGCACCCCCTCGGTCGCCCAGCACACCCTCGCCCTGCTGCTAGCCCTGGCCACGCGCCTGTGCGACTACAACCAGGCGGTGCGCGACGGGCAATGGGCCAAGGCCAGCCAGTTCTGCCTGCTGGACTTCCCGATTATCGAGCTGGAAGGCAAAACCCTCGGCCTGCTCGGCCATGGCGAGCTGGGCGGCGCCGTGGCGCGTCTGGCCGAAGCGTTCGGCATGCGCGTGCTGAGCGGACAGATCCCGGGGCGCCCGGAGCGCCCCGAACGCTTGCCTCTGGATGAGCTGCTGCCGCAAGTCGATGCCCTCACCCTGCACTGCCCTCTCAATGACCACACCCGGCACATGATCAGCAGCGCACAATTGGCGCTGCTCAAGCCTGGCGCGTTGGTGGTCAACACCGCCCGCGGCGGCCTGATCGACGAACAGGCCCTGGCCGATGCCCTGCGCAGCGGTCACCTGGGCGGTGCGGCCACCGACGTGCTCAGCGTCGAGCCGCCGATCGATGGCAATCCACTGCTGGCCAGCGACATTCCACGCCTGATCGTCACCCCGCACAGCGCCTGGGGTGCGGTGGAATCGCGCCAGCGTATCGTCGGGCAGCTGAGTGAGAACGCCCAGGCGTTCTTTGCTGATCAGCCGCGTCGCGTGGTCAGCTGAGCCAAGGCGGCCTCTGCTACACTGCGCGACTTTTTTCAGGAGGCGTCGTCCATGGACCCGCGCAGTGAAGTGTTGCTCCGTCAGGCGGAGTTGTTCCAAGGCTCGGTGCTGCTCGCCGGCCTGCCCGCCGACGACCTGCTCGGCCAATTGCCGCAGGCCCATGGCTGGACCTGGCACGCTGGCGACCAAGCGATGCTCGAGGCACGCTTCGCCGGGCGCAATCAGCATGGTGTCGATGTGCCGGACGTAGCGTTCGACGCAGCCGTGCTGTTTCTGCCCAAGTCACGCGAACTTGCCGCCTACCTGCTCAATGCCCTGGCCTCGCGCTTGGCCGGCCGCGAGCTGTATCTGGTTGGCGAGAAACGCGGGGGTATCGAAGGCGCGGCCAAGCAGCTGCAGGCCTTCGGCAAACCGCGCAAGCTCGACAGCGCGCGGCATTGCCAGCTGTGGCAAGTGACGGTGGAAAACGCTCCGCAAGCAAAACCCCTGGAAAGCCTGGCTGAGCGCTTTGAGCTGGAGCTGGCCGACGGCCCACTGAAGATCGTCAGCCTGCCCGGGGTGTTCAGCCATGGTCGGCTCGATCGCGGCACTGCACTGTTGCTGGAGCACCTGGACGGCTTGCCGGTCGGCCATGTGCTGGACTTTGGCTGCGGCGCCGGGGTGATCGGCTCGATCATCAAGCGACGCTACCCGGACAGCCAGGTCACCTTGCTCGATGTGGATGCTTTTGCCGTTGCCAGCAGCCGGCTGACCTTGGCCGCCAATGGCCTGCAGGGCGAGGTCATCAGCGGTGATGGCATCGATGCGGCGCCGCGCGATCTGCAGGTCATCTTGAGCAATCCGCCGTTTCATACCGGGGTACATACCAACTACCAGGCCTCGGAAAACCTGCTGAAAAAGTCGGCAGAACATCTGCGATCCGGAGGCGAACTTCGCCTGGTGGCCAACACCTTCCTGCGCTACCAACCATTCATCCAGGAGGCCTTGGGCAACTGCCGGACGCTGACCGAAGCAGGCGGCTTTCGCATCTACCAGGCCAAGCGCGGTTGAAAAATAGCGCTTGCCCAAACGCATTGGCCTAGGCAGAATCCGCTCCGTCCTAGGGGAGTAGTCTCCCGCAAGCACCCTCGCTTGCCCGGTACGCGTCAACACACTTGGTCCACAGACCATGGCGCGTACGACCCACGGTCCGCGCAGACGGATCCAGGGTTTGACAAGACCTATGACACGCACACCTTACCCGGGGCGGGAAGGCTGTACGTGTCATAGCCGTGTCGACCCGCCCCCGTAGGAACCCTGATGCTGGAATCCCTGCTGGTCCCCACCGCAATCGTTGCGCTCGCTGAAATCGGCGACAAGACGCAACTGCTCGCGCTCATTCTCGCCGCTCGCTTTCGCAAGCCCTGGCCAATCATCGCCGGTATCGTCGCCGCTACCCTGGCCAACCATGCCGCTGCGGGCGCAGTCGGTGCATGGGTCAGTGGTTTCTTCAGCGAGAGCGTGTTGCACTGGATCCTGGCTGCCAGCTTCACCGCTACCGCGTTGTGGACGCTGGTTCCGGACAAGATGGACGACGACGAAAGCAGCGCTGCGCGCCGGTTCGGGCCTTTCCTGACGACGCTGATCGCGTTCTTCCTGGCAGAGATCGGCGACAAGACGCAGGTCGCCACGGTGATGCTCGCTGCGCAGTATCCGCACCTGATCATGGTCATCATCGGCACCACCCTGGGCATGCTGATTGCCAACGTGCCGGTGGTACTGGCGGGTAATTTTGCTGCCGACAAACTGCCACTGACGCTGATTCGTCGTCTGGCGGCTGCGGCATTCGTGGTGCTGGCGATCGTCGCGGTGTATTCGGCGATGAAGACCAGTGGCTGGATAGGCTAAGGGGCTGGATCATGAAATGACTGGGGCCGCACAGCAGCCCCAGTCGTTTCAAGTTACTTCTTGGCAGCTTGATACAACGGCATCACCTTGGGGATGGCCGCTTGCAGCGAAGCGATCCGGCTGCTGGACGCCGGGTGAGTGCTCATGAACTCAGGCGGGGCCCCTTCGGAGGCCTTGCTCATCTTGTTCCACAGGGTGATCGCAGCGTTCGGGTTGTAGCCGGCACGTGCCGACAGCTCCAAACCGATCAAGTCAGCCTCGTTCTCGTTGGCGCGGCTGTTGGGCAAGGTCATGGCGTAGTTCACCACGGTGTCGGCCAGCGCCATGCTGTCCTGGCCCAACCCCAGCAGTGCACCCGCCCCGGAGCGCGCCATCTGTACGCCATACGCCTTGGACATGGCTTCGCGGCCGTGCTCACGCAAGGCGTGGGCGATTTCGTGGCCCATCACAGCGGCGATTTCGTCATCGGTCAATTTGAGCTGATCGATCAGGCCGGTGTAGACGATGATCTTGCCGCCTGGCCCGCAGTTGGCGTTGAGCTCGTCGCTCTTGATCACGTTGACTTCCCATTTCCACTGCGCCGCATCCGGGCGGAACTGTGGCGCCTGGGCGATCAGCCGATCGGCGATGGCCTGCACGCGTTTGGCTTCGGCGCTGCTTTTGTCCAACACGCCTTTGCTCGATGCCTCGCTGAGGGTCTGCTGGTACGACTGGGCGTACATCTGGTTGACCTCATCGGTCGAGAGCATGCTGAACATGTACTGCTTGCGTTCCACGCCCACAGCGCCACCACTGGTGGTATTCACCGCCTGGCAGCCGCCGAGCAGGACACTGGCACTCAACATGCTGACAACAAATGACTTACGCATAAAACACTCCCTATTTACGTGCCGCGTATCCTAGGGCCAGACGCTTGAGGCCGCTAGAGCCGCAGGGAAGATTTATCGCGAGGACTTTCTGCTAGTCCATCAAGCCGGGGTCAGGCACTCCGGCGCATCGAGCTTCGGATCATTGACGAAGTTGGCCAACGCCCGCTCACGCAAGGCCGCCGGTGGGCTCGCCAACAGCTCCTGCAAACGTGCCACCGGCGTATCCGGATCAAGCCACGCCGCCTGCCCTGCCTCGTCGAGGATCAACGGCCGGCGCTGATTCACCGCCGCCTGAGTGACCACCGCACAACTGAGCCACACCTGCTCCTGAACAGGATACGCCTCCCACACCGCCGCGAAAAACAGCGAAGCACCCTCGCCCGGCGTCAGCCAGTAAGGCCGCTTGCGCACGCTGCCGCGCCACTCATAAAAGCCGTTGGCTGGCATCAGGCAGCGCCGCTGGCGGAACGCCTCACGGAACATCGGCTGCTCGGCGAGGGTCTCCGCGCGGGCTTGAGCCGGAGTCCGGGACAAGTCGGTCAACCAGGGCGGGGTCAGGCCCCAGCGGGCCCGGGCCAGCTGCGGCTGGCCGTCGACCTGGCGCTGGATGATCACCGAGGCGCCAGGTGAGATGTTCCATTGCGCCTGTTGGTCGGCAGGGTATCCCGGCAACGCGGCAAATGCCGGGGACCAGCGAAACAGGGCATAACGTCCACACATGGCAATAAACAACCTAGCAAATCAGGGTTCCGGGAACACTTTCCGGCTCGTCGCCAGCAAGTGGCTGGGCAGCATTGTACGCATCGATCAGCTGGCGTGCGTACTCGGCCTGTTCATCGTGCACTGCCAGCCCAAGCAACCCTTGCATCGGCAGCTCGCCTGCGGCGCCGACCAGGTCGCGCCCGACCAGGTGCCCATCGATGCCCTCACTGGCGAGCATGGCAAGCAGCAATTCGGCCTCCAGCAGGCCTTCGGGCTCATAAATTCGTTGCATCAGGCGTCATCCTCGCGCTTCACATCGAGCATCCATTCGTCACCATGCACCTGCAGGATGAAGAGAATAGGACGACAGCAGACCTGGCAGTCCTCGATGTAGGTTTGATCACCGCCCGACAGGTCGAGCGTGGTCTCGACCTCTTCACCACAATATGGGCAGTCGTAGATGGCTGATTCCAGCATCGCGGCCTCCGCAGTGACTTGTGCGTATAATTGCCGGTCTATTTACAGGGCCTGCGTGTGTCCGAGCCGTTTTTCGGAACCGATCCCTACCTATTACCCTAGCCGTTTCCAACAAGAGAGCATGATGGGCGAATTCGATGCCATCCGACCGTACGACGACGCTGAGGTCCCTGCCGTTCTGGCACGCCTGCTCAGCGACCCGGCATTTCTCGATATCCTCACCCACTTCCGCTTCCCGCGCGCCGCGGGCGCCCTCGGCTGGCTGCTCAAGCCGCTGATCGCCCGCCGCCTGCGCAAAGAGTTCGCCGGAGTGACCTGCGTGTCGACCCTGCAGGACAAAGTCGAGTACTACGTCGACCAGACCATCGAGCGCGCCACCGATGGCGTGACCTATTCTGGCGTCGAGCAGCTCAAGTCGGGCACCGCGTATCTGTTCCTGGCCAACCACCGCGACATCGTCATGGACCCGGCCTTCGTCAACTACGCGGTGTATCACGCGGGCCTGCCGACCCCGCGCATCGCCATCGGTGACAACCTGCTGCAAAAGCCGTTCGTCAGCGACATGATGCGCCTGAACAAGAGTTTCATTGTCCATCGCTCGCTCAGCGGTCGGCGCGAGAAGCTCGCGGCCTACCAGTTGCTATCGGCTTATATCAATCATTCGATCCGCAACGATGGCGCCTCGATCTGGATCGCCCAGGCCGAAGGCCGCGCCAAGGACGGTGATGACCGCACCGATTCGGCGATCCTCAAGATGTTCCACATGAGCCGCAAGGACGAGCCATTCGGCGCGGTGATCCAGGGCTTGAACCTGATCCCGGTATCGATCAGCTACGAATACGACCCATGCGATCAGGCCAAGGCCCGCGAGCTGTATATTCGCGCTACCACCGGCACCTACAAGAAGGCGCCTGGCGAGGATGACAACAGCATTGCCTTGGGCATTACCGGCTATAAAGGCCGGGTGCACATCAACTTTGCCCCGCCGGTGACCGAGTACTTCGAGGACACCAAGCAACTGGCGCAGGAAATCGACCGGCAGATCCTCGGCGGCTACCGCTTGTTCCCGGTGCATTACCTGGCGTATGCCATGTGGAGCGAGGCCGATCCTGCGCTGCAGGTGCCGAGCGCGGACAAGCTGTTCCCTGCTGAAGAATTGGCGCGCGCCAAGGAAGAATGGCAGCGCCGCCTGGATGCCTGCCCGGTCGAGCAGCAACCGTATCTGGTGCTGCAATATGCAACGCCGGTGCGCAACCAATATCAGGTCAAGGCGCAAAGCCCGGTCGCCTGAATGGGCTGGGGCCGCTAGGCGGCCCCCCTGCTTAGATCCAGGTGCTGAACCAGGACAACAGCAGCGCCATCGCCAGGCACGAGAAGCCGAGGATGTAGTAGTAGCGTGGCACGCGACGGTCGAAGGCATCGACCAACCCTTCATCGACCGCCAGGCTCTCGCGGGTCATCACCGCGCGACGCCGGGCACTCTGCAGCAGTAGCCCGCCTGGGCAGGTAATCAACAGGGCAAGCAGGTTGATCAGCTTGCCTGGGTGGGAAGCCAACAGCCCCCAGAGCACTTGCAACGACATTGCACGACCTCGGAATTGCCACAACGAAAGCCCGGCATTCTACTCAAGCCCATCGCGCGCGCCGATTTTTTTACGACCAACTGTCACTAAATTTCATCTGTCACATGCTCGTCATCAGAACAGGCCACCCTGTCGGCCTTTTCTTCTCACGGAGCTAGTCATGCTGCATGCCGAAAACCAGGACCGCCTCTACCTCGTTGCCCAGAGCGATGAACAACAGGCGCTGATCGATGGTTTTGCCATCAATGTGCAGGACCGCCAGTGGCTGGTGTATTGCGCCTTGGGGGGGCATGCGCATGAAGATCTACCAGAGGTGGATGGGCAGACCGGGTTGAGCTGGTTGGATTTTCATATAGAAGCAGCCTAAGGCCGAATAGCGCGGATTGCTTTGTCTGGTCCAGACACCAAAAAGCCCGCTTAGACAGCTGCTGTTCATTTAAGGTTTTGGGGCCGCTTTGCGGCACTTCGCGGGCGAGCCCGCTCCCACAGGGATAGCGCCACTCGGACGGTCGGCGTCGATCTGTGGGAGCGGGCTTGCCCGCGAAGGGCCGCAAAGCGGCCCCAAAGCAGACGATACGGGTCTTAAATGAACAGCGTTACGCTCAGGCAGCGGGCTTTTGCATTACCGGGGGCGTATTACTCGGCCAGTACCTGACCAATGGTCGGATCCTTGAACAGACGTGTCAGCGCATCGCTCAGCACGTCGCTGACCAGCTTGGTGTTGGTTTCCTGGTTCGGCGCCATGCCGAAGCGCTGGTCCAGGGAGGCCCCGTAACGGCCGCTGTAGCGGCGGTTGGCGTTCGACACGTCAGCACGGAAGGTGGCGCCAATGGTTGCCTCGGTCACGTACATCTTGTCCTTGGGCGACTGGTACTTGAGCTCGGCCAGGGTCACGGTCAACTGCGGCGCATTGGAGGCATTCGGCGTCGGGGTGAAGCCCAGCAGACGCACAGCCGCTTCAGCCTGGGCCTGCAGCTTGGGCACGACATCGTTGCCGTTGACGCTGATGGTGCTGGTCTCGGGGTACATGCCACCGCGGGTACCGAGCGACTGCGAAGCACGACCATCGACCACCTTGACCACCACCGGCTGGCCACGCCCGACCGGATTGAGCTGGGCCGTGAGCTTGGGCTGCGGGCTGAGTTGTTGCGGGCTGTGGGCACAACCGACCAGGCTCAGGCTGGCCACCGCGATCAAACCGAACAGCAGACGTTGCAACATGCGCGTTTCTCCAGAAAATGCGGCAAAGGCCCACAGTATACCCAGCCCCACAAGGGCCAGCCATCGGCTAAATCCGCTTGTCACAATGGTTTCATGGCTGAGCCCTTATCCTAGCGCCAGCCCCCTCGAATAGGACTCAACCGCCATGGCCTCGCTCTGGACCTTGCTCTTCCACCGCCCGCGCCACCTTACCTATGCTCGCCTGGACTGCGACGGAAAATGCCTGGCATTCAAGCACTGCGGCCAGCCTCCAGCGGGCAGTGGCTGGGTCCAGGTCAGCGAAGCCAAACTGGCTTGGCTGGGCCAACCACTGCCTTCCAGCGCCCGAGTTTGCGCCCGCGCAAGCCGTCACTGGCAGCAACGCAGCCTGCCAGCCTGACAAACGCTGCAATAAAAACCGCGATTAACGACCTTTCTGCCCGCGACATCGTTATAATCTCCCCCCGATTATAAGGACGTCTCCTGATCGGGCCCCGCACCTGCCGATTGACCCCGGCACCTTCACCGCCTCGCCCACAGAGAGCCTTCCACTTCAGGTCTTGCATCGGCTGTCGTGCCTGCTTTTTCTGGCCTTCTGCTTTGCATGAACCTGTGGGTTGCCATCGCGCAGTCCCTTTTTGAGGTTCACGTCTCCAAAAGAGCGTGGAAAAACGGGTTTTCACAACTTCACAAGAGTGTGGCGAGCAAAATGAACAGTCTGGCATGTGCAAAAGCGGCAGATGTGTCCCGAACGGCCCCTAATGGTCGGCAACTTCGCTCATCCTCGATGAGTAACTGAGGCCGGTCCATAACGCACGTCGGATGCCTTGACCATAAGTCGAATTGCCGCACCCGCGGCAACAGCGTTCAATAGATGAACCCTGAGACTGATTGGCGGTGTCCGCGGAAGTTGCAAGAACTGCGAAGAGTCGGACATGGCGAACCTGGCAACCCCAGGGATCCTATGCTGTCAATTAGGTGCTGTAGATTGTGGAGACGCGTTAAATGGCGCAGAACGAATCGGTTGATGTAGTACTGGTAGGCGCGGGCATCATGAGTGCCACCCTGGCCGTACTGCTCAAAGAGCTCGACCCGGCCCTCAAACTGGAGGTCGTCGAAGCGATGGACTCCGGGGCTGCGGAAAGCTCCAACCCTTGGAACAACGCCGGGACCGGTCACGCCGGCCTGTGTGAGCTGAACTATACGCCGCAGGCCGCCGATGGCAGCATCGACATCAAGAAGGCCGTGCACATCAATACCCAGTTCGAGGTTTCGCGCCAGTTCTGGGCTTATTTGATCAAGAAAGGCAGCTTCGGCTCGCCGCGTGCGTTCATCAACCCCGTGCCACACCTGAGCTACGTCGAAGGTGACAAGGGTGTGTCCTTCCTCAAGAAGCGTTTCGAGCTGCTCAAGCAGCACCACGCCTTCGCCGAGATGGAATACACCGAAGACAAGGCGGTGATGAACGACTGGATGCCGTTGATGATGCCCGGCCGTCCGGCTGACCAGCACATCGCCGCCACCCGCGTATTGAAAGGCACCGACGTCAACTTCGGCGCCCTGACCAACAAGCTGCTCAAGCTGCTGGGCAACAGCCCGGACACCCAGGTCAAGTACAGCAAGAAAGTCATCGGCCTGCGCCGTAACGGCAGCGGCTGGACGGTCAGCATCAAGGACGTCAACAGCGGCAGCACCCGTGAAGTCGACGCCCGCTTCGTGTTCCTCGGCGCCGGTGGCGCGGCACTGCCGCTGCTGCAAGCCTCGGGCATCCCTGAGAGCAAAGGCTTCGGCGGCTTCCCGGTCAGCGGCCAGTGGCTACGTTGCGACAACCCAGAAATCGTCAAGCAGCACCAGGCCAAGGTCTACAGCCAGGCTGCCGTCGGCGCCCCGCCGATGTCCGTGCCGCACTTGGACACTCGCGTGGTCGATGGCAAGAAATCGCTGCTGTTCGGACCTTACGCCGGCTTCACTACCAAGTTCCTCAAGCACGGTTCGTTCTTCGACCTGCCGCTGTCGGTACGCATGGGCAACATCGGCCCGATGCTGGCGGTAGCGCGCGACAACATGGACCTGACCAAGTACCTGGTCAGCGAAGTGATGCAGTCGATGGAGCAACGCCTCGAGTCGCTGCGCCGCTTCTATCCTGAGGCCAAGGCCGAGGACTGGCGCCTGGAAGTGGCTGGCCAGCGCGTGCAGATCATCAAGAAAGATCCGAAGAAAGGCGGCGTGCTGCAGTTTGGTACCGAGCTGGTCTCGGCCCAGGACGGCAGCCTGGCTGCACTGCTGGGCGCCTCCCCAGGTGCTTCGGTGACCGTCTCGATCATGCTCGAGCTGATCGAGCGCTGCTTCCCCGAGCAGGCCAAGGGTGCCTGGGCGGCCAAGCTCAAGGAAATCTTCCCGGCTCGCGAGAAGGTCCTGGCTACCGATGCCGCGCTGTACCGCAAGATCAGCGCCTACAACGACGAAGCCCTGGAAATGGTGGAAAGCAGCCCGGCTCAGCATTACGCCTGAGCTGGCTGAAACGAAAAAACGCCCTTTGGGGTAATGCTGTTCACTTACGATTTTGGGGCCGCGTTGCGCCCCTTCGCGGGCAAGCCCGCTCCCACAGGTAAAGCGCTTAACTTGAGAACGGCGCTACACCTGTGGGAGCGGGCTTGCCCGCGAAGGGCCGCAAAGCGGCCCCAAAGCAGGCGACAAGGGCCTTAGGTGAGCAGTATTACCCTTCGGGGCTTTTTTTATGCTGCGTAACTACCGACCTCTTGGGGCCGCTTTGCGGCCCCGTCATATCAGCCAGTCACTACGGTTTGCTGGATCAACGCGCGTTGTTGATGATCTCGATGTACTCACTCGCATTGCGCTGATCGGCAATCTGCTCGACGAAGGTCTGGCCGTGCTCGTCTTTACCGTCCAGGTCCAAACCGGCCTCGACGAAGAAGCCGACAAAACGCTCGAAGTCGTCAATGCGCAGGCCACGGTAAGCCTTGACCAGCTTGTGCGCAGACGGCGAGGTCACGCCATCGGCCGGCTCGAACTGAAGGAACGACTTGATGTAGTCGTCGCTGATCTCGTCTCCAATCACCTGCTTCTTGTCTTTACGCATTGCCGACTCCAACTGGACCATCACGGAATTTCGAAGGCCGGCAGTTTACCCCTCGCAGCGCGTAGGCCTCAACGCGTACGTACGGTGCCGGTGTGCAGATCGGCCCAGATATGGCCATTGGCGTAGGTCAGAAACTGCACATAGAGCGTCTCGTTGCGCAGCAAATCCATGATCACCCGGTAGTCAGCGAGCGGATAGTTCAAGGTCAGGGTTCGGGTCTTGTCGTCGTACACCGGCTTCTTCAGGCTCTTGCCACCCTCGCCATCGAAGCTGAGCAGCACCTGGCTGATGGTCGCCCCCTTGCTCAGGGGCTTGCCTTTGAGGCGCATCTGCAATGAAGCGGTAATCGGGATTGGCTGCTGGTCGGACTGACGCTGGGTACCCACCACCACCGAGTAGTCGGTGACTTGCAGCAATTGCTGGCCGGTCGGCGCTTCCTGGCGCAGCGACTGGTCATCGGGCGGAAGGAACTGGCTGTGCAATGGCGCCGCGGACAACGGCAAGCTCACCGCCAGCAGGAGGGGGATAAACGCACGCATGTGAGGCTCCTTGGCATGAAGGGGCACTCTAGCATGAGCGGTTGGCCTGTACTGGCCCTATCGCGGAGCAAGCCCGCTTTGACAGCGGGAGCACGATAGGGCCAACAGAGCCTTACAGGCCTTTTACGGCAAAGATGCCATTGGCGTTGCGCCAGTAGCCTTTGTAGTCCATGCCGTAACCGAAGATGTAGCGATCGACGCACGGCAGGCCGACGTAGTTGGCCTTCAGGTCAGGGCTGGCCTTGCGGTCGTGGTCCTTGTCGATCAACACGGCGGTGTACACCGAGCGCGCGCCTGCGTGCTTGCAGAAGTCGATGATGGCGCTGAGGGTGTGACCTTCGTCGAGAATGTCATCGACGATCAACACGTCACGGTCGATGAACGACACTTCTGGCTTGGCCTTCCAGAACAGCTCGCCGCCGCTGGTCTTGTTGCGATAGCGGGTGGCGTGCAGGTACGAGGCCTCCAGCGGGAACTGCAAGTGAGTCAGCAGTTTGCCCGCAAAGATCAGGCCGCCGTTCATCACACAGAACACTACCGGGTTCTTGTCGTGCAGCTCTTGGCAGATCTGCTCGCCGACCTTGGCGATAGCGGCCTCTACTTCGGCTTCGTTGTACAGGCAGTCTGCCTCGCGCATGACTTGACGGATGTGCTCGAGATCGGCGGACATGGCGCTCTCCAAGGGGGTCGGAATTGGAAAAGCGGGCAAAGGTACGCATCCGCTCGTCCCAGATCAAGCGTTTATGGACTAACGTGCTGAATGACCAGACGACAGCTCAGGCTGAATAGATTAATCTAGCGCGGTTTTTTTGCCCGCCTCCCGGAGCCCTCCCCTATGCCTACTCGTGAGATCCGCCATCCGCTGATCCGCCACAAGCTCGGCCTGATGCGCCGTGCCGACATCAGCACCAAGAATTTTCGCGAACTCGCCCAGGAAGTCGGCGCGCTCCTGACCTACGAAGCCACTCAAGACCTGCCGCTGGAATCCTACGAAATCGACGGCTGGAGCGGTAAAGTCCAGGTCGAGAAAATCGCCGGCAAGAAGATCACTGTAGTGCCCATCCTGCGCGCCGGCATCGGCATGCTCGACGGCGTGCTCAGCCTGATCCCAGGTGCCAAGGTCAGCGCCGTGGGCGTTGCGCGCAACGAGGAAACCCTCGAAGCACACACCTACCTGGAAAAGCTCGCCCCCGATATCAACCAGCGCCTGGCGCTGATCATCGACCCAATGCTGGCGACCGGCGCCTCGATGGTCGCCACCATCGACCTGCTGAAAAAAGCCGGTTGCAAGGAAATCCGCGCGATGGTCCTGGTGGCCGCGCCCGAAGGGATCGCCACGGTCGAACAGGCTCACCCGGACGTGAGCATCTATACCGCTTCGATCGACCAGTGCCTGAACGAACATGGCTACATCATCCCTGGCCTGGGCGACGCTGGAGACAAGATCTTCGGCACCAAGCAGAAGGACGCCTGACCATGCAGGACGGCTTCAACGACCCGCTCTGGCGCCAGGTCGTCTCGGGCGCGCAGATGCTCTTCGTGGCATTTGGCGCGCTGGTGCTGATGCCGCTGATCACCGGCCTCGATCCTAACGTGGCGCTGTTCACTGCGGGTATCGGCACCCTGCTATTCCAGTTGGTGACCGGCCGTCAGGTACCGGTGTTTCTCGCCTCCAGCTTTGCCTTCATCACCCCGATCATTCTCGCCAAGGGTCAGTTCGGCCTGGCCGAAACCATGGGCGGGGTGATGGCAGCCGGCTTCGTCTACACCTTCATGGGCTTGATGGTGAAGATCAAGGGCACCGGTTTCATCGACCGCATGCTGCCGCCGGTAGTGATCGGCCCAGTGATCATTTCCATTGGCCTGGCCATGGCGCCGATTGCCGCCAACATGGCCATGGGCAAGGGCGGCGACGGCGCCGCGTTGATGCCGTACAAGACCGCGATGCTGATTTCGATGCCGGCCCTGCTCACCACTTTGATCGTGGCAGTGTTCGGCAAAAGTATCTTCCGCCTGGTGCCGATCATTTCGGGCGTACTGGTGGGCTTCGCCCTGTCGTTCGCCTTTGGCGTGGTCGACACTGCCAAGATTGCTGCCGCGCCGTGGCTTGAGCTGCCTAACTTCACCGCCCCGGCCTTCAACTGGCAGGCCATTCTGTTCATCGTGCCGGTTGCCCTGGCGCCAGCGATCGAGCACATCGGCGGGGTGATTGCCGTGGGTAGCGTGACCGGTCGCGACTACCTGAAAAAGCCCGGCCTGCACCGCACCCTGCTCGGTGATGGCCTGGCTACGACCGCAGCCGGCCTGTTCGGCGGCCCACCCAACACCACCTACGCCGAAGTGACCGGCGCGGTGATGCTGACCAAGAACTACAACCCGAAGATCATGACCTGGGCGGCGATTTTCGCCATTACCCTGGCCTTCATCGGCAAGTTCGGCGCACTGCTGCAGAGCATTCCGGTGCCTGTGATGGGCGGCATCCTGTGCCTGCTGTTCGGTTCGATTGCTGCGGTGGGCATGAACACCATGATCCGCCACAAGATCGACCTGGGCGAGGCTCGCAACCTGGTGATCGTTTCGGTGACCCTGGTATTCGGTATCGGCGGCGTGCTGATCGGCAGCGGCGACGGCCCGGACGATTGGGGCCTGAAGGGTATTGCCCTGTGCGCCGTGGTGGCCATTGTCCTGAACCTGTTGCTGCCGGGCAATGATGGTTGGAAGAACAAAAAGCTGGATGATCAGTTGCCCTGATTCAAGGGCAGTAGATTGGGGATGTCAGTACTGGCCTCTTCGCGGGCAAGCCCGCTCCCACAGGGATCGAGTGCACCGCGCCCCCTGTGGGAGCGGGCTTGCCCGCGAAGAGGCCAGTATTACCAACCTCAAACCTCAAGCCTTTTCGCACATCCCCGCCAACACCTTCACCCACTCCGGGTGATCATTCAGGCACGGCACCAGGACCAACTCCTCGCCACCTGCCTCAATAAACTGCTCACGCCCGCGATCACCGATCTCCTCCAGCGTCTCGATGCAGTCCGCGACAAACGCCGGGCACATCACCAGCAGCTTCTTCACGCCCGCCTTGGCCAATTCATCCAGGCGCGTCTCGGTATACGGCTCGATCCACTTGGCACGGCCCAACCGTGACTGGAACGACACCGACCACTTGCCATCGGCAATGCCCATCTTTTGCGCAAAAGCCTTGGCCGTCGCCAGGCACTGACCGCGATAACACACGGCGCGCATCTCGGCGCTGGCATCCTTGCAGCAATCAGCCGCCTGAAAATCATGCCTGCCGGTTGGATCGAGCTTCTTCAGGTGGCGCTCGGGCAAGCCGTGGAAGCTCAGCAGCAGGTGATCGTAGGGCTGCTCAAGGTGCGGCTTGGCACTGGCGACCAAGGCATCGATGTAGCTTGGCTGGTCATAGAATGGCTGCAGCACGCGCATCTCAAGCGGCAACTGGCGCTCGGCAATGGTTTGCTTGGCCTGTTCGACAACCGTGGTCACCGTGCTGTCGGCGAACTGTGGATACAGGGGCGCCAAGGTCACCTTGCGCACGCCTTGCGCGGCCAATCGAGCGAGCACATCGGGCAGTGCCGGCTGGCCATAGCGCATGGCCATTTCCACCGGACCATGCGGCCAATGGTCGACCATCGCCGCTTGCAGGCGGCGGGTCAGCACCACCAGCGGAGAACCCTCATCCCACCAGATCGAGGCGTAGGCATGGGCCGACTGTTCCGGGCGCTTGACCAGGATCAGCGAGACCAGCAAGCGCCGCACTGGCCACGGCAGGTCAATCACGTAGGGGTCCATCAGGAACTGATTGAGGTAGCGGCGCACGTCGGCCACCGAGGTTGAAGCCGGCGAACCCAGGTTGACCAGCAGCAGAGCGTGATCGGTCATGCAGCGTCCTATGTCAGAGGCGGCTGGACAGGTTGTCCAGCGCCGATTGCAGATCGTTGAAGCGGAACGTGAAACCCGCCGCCAGCAAGCGCACCGGGCGCGCACGCTGACCGCCAAGCAGCAAGGTCGACAGCTCGCCGAGCCCGGCCTTGAGCAGCAGCGCCGGCACCGGCAAGCGAGCCGGGCGGTGCAGGGCCTTGCCCAGGCGCTTGGCGAACTCGCGGTTGCGTACTGGCTCTGGCGCGCAGGCATTATAAGGACCGCTGGCGTCGTTGTGCCGCAAGAGAAAATCAATCAGGGCGACCTGGTCGTCTATATGGACCCACGGCATCCATTGCCGACCATCGCCCAAAGGCCCGCCCAGGCCGAGTTTGAACGGCACGCGCAGGCGCGACAAAAAGCCGCCATCACTGGCCAGCACCAACCCCGTGCGCACCAGCACCACGCGAATGCCCAGGGCCTGCGCTCGCTGCGCGGTTTCCTCCCAGGCGATGCACAGCTGGCTGGCGAAATCTTCCTTGACCGGCGGCGACGCCTCGGTCAGCTCACGCTCGCCACCATCGCCATACCAGCCGACAGCGGAGCCAGAAATCAACACCTGTGGGCGCTGCTGACGCTGCTCCAGCCAGCCCAGCAACTGCTCGGTGAGGGTAATCCGGCTGGCCCACAGCAGGTGGCGCCGGGCAGCGGTCCATGGCCGATCGGCAATCGGCGCGCCAGCCAGATTGACCACCACATCGATCACATCGTCTGCGGCCAGGTCATCCAGACGGGCAATCCCGCGTACCGCCGAACCACACAATCTAGGCACCTGTTCCGGGCGGCGGCTCCAGACAGTCAGGCGGTGGCCCTGGTTTATCCAGAACTGGCAAAGGTGCTGGCCGATCAAGCCAGTACCGCCGGTCAGCAATATATGCATGGCTGTGTCCTCGCAGAGGGCGGCCGTGGTCTATTTTTAAGATCAAGGCACTTTTTTGACCGAACGCTCTCGGATAAACATAGGCCAACCTAGCCTATCGAGCGGAATAACCTTATACAAACATTGTGCATTGTACAGGTTTGCCTGACCGCGTAATCTGCTTATAGCAAGGTTCGAAGAGGCCATCATGACAGTACCTATTGCCATCATCGGTGCCGGGATCGCCGGCCTTTCCGCAGCCCAGGCCTTGCAAAAGGCCGGGCAGACCGTCCACCTGTTCGACAAAGGCCATGGCAGCGGTGGGCGCATGGCCAGCAAGCGCAGCGAAGCTGGCGCGCTGGACCTGGGCGCCCAATACTTCACCGCCCGCGACCGACGCTTCGTCGAGCAGGTGCAGCAGTGGGTGGCTGCCGGCTGGGCCGAGCAGTGGAAGCCACAGCTGTACAACTACCGCGACGGCGAGCTAACCCCCTCCCCCGACGAACAGACCCGTTGGGTTGGCGTGCCACGCATGAGCGCGATCACCCGCGGTCTGCTCAAGGATGTCACGGTCAACTTCGGCTGCCGCATCGCCGAGGTATTTCGCGGCAAGCAGTACTGGCATCTGCAGGATACCGAAGGCTGCAGCCATGGCCCGTTCAGCCGCGTGGTGATCGCCGTGCCCGCGCCTCAGGCTACGCCTTTGCTGGCCGCCACGCCTAAACTGGCCGCGGTTGCCGCTGGCGTGCAAATGGAGCCGACCTGGGCGATTGCCCTGGCCTTCGAAACCCCACTCGATACGCCGATGCAAGGCTGCTTCGTACAGGACAATCCGCTCGACTGGCTGGCCCGCAACCGCAGCAAGCCAGGCCGTGACGAGCAATTGGATACCTGGGTGCTGCATGCCACTTCAGACTGGAGCAAGCAGCATATCGACCTGAGTAAGGAGGCCGTGATCGAGCAACTGTGGGGTGAGTTCGCCGAACTGGTTGGCTGCGTGGTCCCCGCGCCCTCGTTCGCCCTGGCCCACCGCTGGCTCTACGCACGACCCGCGGGCAACCATGAATGGGGAGCGTTGGCCGATGCCGACCTGGGCTTGTATGCCTGTGGTGATTGGTGCCTGTCGGGACGGGTCGAGGGCGCTTGGCTGAGCGGGCAAGAGGCGGCCAGACGACTGCTGGAGCATCTGGACTAAGCATCCGGGCAACCTATACAGAAATAATTGTTTGCATAAGTTTATGGCTGTGCTGGAATAGACTTGTACATAAGATACGCCCGTGTACAAGTTTTCCGGAGGCAGCGAATGAACGCTTCGTCGAAACCCCGCATCGGTATCAGTGCCTGTCTGCTCGGCCATAGCGTGCGCTACAACGCCGGCCACAAGGCTTCGGAGCTGTGCCTCAAATCTTTCGAAGCGCATTTCGATTGGGTCCCGCTGTGCCCCGAAGTGGCCATCGGCCTGGGCGTGCCGCGCGATCCGATCCGTCTGGTGGGCGATCCGCAACGACCGGAAGTGGTCGCTACCCGCAACCCCGGGATGGATCTGTCGGGACCGCTGCGCGCTTACGGCGAACAGATGGCCACTGAACTCGATGATATCTGCGGCTACATCTTCATGCAGAAGTCGCCCTCCTGCGGCCTTGAGAGGGTCAAGGTGTACCAGGACAACGGCCATCCTTCGGTCAAGGGCGGGCGTGGCGCCTACGCCGATGAGTTCTGCGCGCGCCGCCCCGATCTACCTGTGGAGGAAGAAGGCCGCCTGCATGATCCAGTGCTTCGGGAAAACTTCATCAGCCGCGTCTATGCCTATGCCGACTGGCAGCAACAACTCGCCGAAGGGCTTACTCGCGGGGCCTTGATCCGTTTCCATTCACGCTACAAATACCTGCTGATGGCCAATAACCCACAGGCCTATCGTCAGCTCGGACGGTTGCTGGGCAATCTGCGCCGTGATGACGACCCGCAGACCGTCGGCACCGATTACTTCAGCCAGTTGATGCAGGCCTTGCGCCGCTGCGCCAGCCGCGGCACCCACGGCAATGTGCTGCAGCACCTGAGTGGCTACCTGCGCGGCGCACTAGACAGTGACGACCGCGCCGAGCTGCAGCAGGTGATCGGCCAGTACCAGCAAGGCATCGTGCCGCTTGTAGTGCCGCTCACCTTGCTCAAACACCACCTGCGCAACCATCCGGATCCATACTTGAACCAGCAAGCTTATCTACAGCCACATCCCGAAAGCCTGGGATTGCGCAATGCCGTCTGAAACGCTGCTGGCCATTGGCGAGCTGGCGCGCCGCACTGGCGTCAACCCGGTCACCCTGCGCGCCTGGGAGCGGCGTTACGGTCTGCTCAAGCCGCAGCGCACCGCCAAGGGGCACCGGTTGTATCCTGAGGAGCAAGTCGAGCGCGTGCAGACCATCCTCAGTTGGCTGGAGCGCGGCGCTTCGGTAGGGCAGGTCCGCGAGCTGCTCGAGCACGCGCCAAGTATCGCACCCGTTGGCGATTGGCAGAGCCGTGAACAGGCGCTGATCGAGGCCATTGGCATGCTCGCCCAGCGCCCCCTTGACCAACAGCTCAACCAGGCCATGGCGCTGTACCCGGCGATCACCCTCTGCGAGCAGCTGCTGATGCCGCTGCTGCACAGCCTCGCACGGCGTTGGCAAACCCACTTCAACGCACGGTTGGAGCACGCTTTCTTCCACACCTGGCTGCGCAGCAAGCTGGGGGCGCGCGTCTACCACGACAATCAGCAACTGCAAGGCAGCCCGGTTTTGCTGGCCGTCGACAGCGAGCGCCCCTTCGATGCCCAGTTGTGGCTATGCGCCTGGTTGCTGAGCAGCAGCGGCTATCAGGTTGAGGTACTGGAGCAGCCGGTCAGTGGCGCGCAACTGCTACGCGCGGTCCATCAGTGGCAACCACGGGCCCTGCTGCTGCACCTGGGCCCGCGTATCGACCTGGTGGTGCTGGAGCGAACCTTGCGGGGCATCGACGGGGTGAAACTCCTGGGCGGCGAGACAGTCTCCCTGCATGAGGCCCAGTTGCATGCCTTGGCACTGCCGCAGCTGTTGTTGTTCGACACTCCGCAGGCGGCCTTGCGTCTTCTGCAGCAATCACAGAGATGACTCACACATGCAACTGATCTGGCTGCGCAGCGACCTGCGAATAGATGACAACAGCGCCTTGAGTGCCGCCTGCGCACGTGGGCCGACCATTGCCCTGTGGATCGCCAGCCCCAGCCAATGGCTGGAACATGACGACGCGCCGTGCAAGGTCGACTTCTGGCTGCGCAACCTGCGCGACCTGCGCCACTCGCTGGAACAACTGAACATCCCCTTGCTGATCCGCAAGACCGCTACCTGGCAGCAGGTGCCGCAAGTGCTGCTGGAGGTCTGCCGTGAGCACCAGGTAGAAGCCGTGCACTGGAACGAGGAGTACGGCATCAATGAACAGCGACGCGACGAGGCCACCCAAGCCCTGCTGGATCAGTCTGGAGTGTCCACATCGACCTACCTTGATCAACTGCTGCTGCGCCCTGGCACAGTCCTGACCCGCAGCGGTCACTACTTTCAAGTATTCGGCCAATTCAAGCGTGCCTGCCTGGAGCGATTGCAGCATGGCCTGCCAGCGCTGGCGCACAAGGTCAACGCGCAGGCGCCTTTAGCCATCGCCAACGACCCCATCCCACACCAGATCGAGGGTTTCGAGGCGCCCCCGCTCACCCTGCGCGAGCATTGGCCCGCCGGCGAAGCCGAGGCGCAGCGCCGCTTGGCGGCCTTTATCGAGGACGTGGTCGAGGATTACCCGCAGCTGCGTGACCTGCCTGCCGAACCTGGCACCAGCCAGCTCTCACCGTATCTGGCCGCCGGGGTGATTTCGCCACGCCAATGCCTGCACGCCGCCCTGTCCGCCAACCACGGCGAGCTCGACAGTGGCAGCAGCGGGGTTCAGACCTGGATCAACGAGCTGCTCTGGCGCGAATTCTACAAGCACATCCTGGTGGGTTATCCACAGGTGTCGCGCCATCGCCCGTTCCGTGCGCATACCGAAGCGCTGCCGTGGCGAGATGCCCCTGAAGACTTGAAGGCCTGGCAGGAAGGACGTACCGGTTTCCCACTGATCGACGCCGCCATGCGCCAACTGCTGGAAACCGGCTGGATGCACAATCGCTTACGGATGATCGTCGCCATGTTCCTGAGCAAGAATTTATTGATCGACTGGCGCCAGGGCGAGCGCTACTTCATGCGTCACTTGATCGACGGCGACCTGGCAGCCAACAACGGCGGCTGGCAATGGAGCGCATCGACTGGAACCGACTCCGTGCCGTATTTCCGCATCTTCAATCCAGTCACCCAATCGCAACGCTTCGACCCCAAGGGGCGCTTCATTCGCCATTGGCTCCCTCAATTGAAGGGCCTAAATGAAAAAACTATTCATTTGCCCGTGAAGTCTGCCGATCTATTTGCTACAAACTCTTACCAGAGTCCGATTGTCGATCTCGCTAGTAGTCGCCAGCGCGCATTGGAAGCCTTCAAAGGCTTGGCCGGCTGGCAGGATCAGGGGGCAGTATCTTGAATAACTCACGCAGTTTCTGGGTAACCGGCGCGACCAATGGACTCGGTATAGCTCTGGTGAGCGGATTGCTCGAGCAGGGGCATCGGGTCGCCGCCAGTGGCATACAAAGCCAGGAGCTCACAGCCTTGGCCAGCCACTACGGCGAACGCCTGCTGCTTTTACCTGGGCAGTTGCATGACAGTTCGCAGGCGCAGGCCGCCGTTACACAGCTGCAGGCGGCGTGGGGATCGCTGGATGGTTTGCTCATCAATGCCGGCACCTGCGACTACCTGGCGGATGATCTGCCGGATACCGACCTGTTCCAAAGCATCGTAACCAGTAACCTGCAAGCCAGTGCCAATTGCCTGGCCGCTGCCCTGCCCTTGCTGACCAAGGGCGATGCTGCACAGGTCATGGCTATCCTCAGTCGTTACTCGGCGATGCAACTGTATGAACCCAATCAGCCACTGAGCGGTTTCAACAGCCCCCCGCACTGGTTCCGCGAGCAGCGCCAGGTATTGCTGGACCTGGGTATCGATCTGACGCTAGTAGCGCCGCAGTCGTTGAAAGCGCCGGTGACGCTGGCCCAGGCGGTGCCTGAACAGTGGACGGCGCAGAGTGCTGCGCAAGTACTGCTGGCCAGCCTGCCCAAGCGTGAACCTGAATTGGTGCTAGAGGCTCTGAGCCTCAACAGCCTTTGGCCGTTGCCACGGTAGGCAACAAGGGCCGCAAAGCGGCCCCAGCGAACCTAAAGTGCCATGCGGTAGTGCAGGCTATAGCTCTCAACCCCATCGTTGGGTTGCTTGATCCCGGCGTTGGAGTAATGAATGGCGCGCACGCCAATCTCATGCCCGCCGGCAAAGCGCAAACCAAAGCCGATGCGGTCCTCGAACTGGAAGGAGGAACCCAGCTCATTGCTTTCAAGTTCAGTGCTGGAGAACGCCGCCACGCCGATTCCCGCTTCGATGTACGGCTTGACCGAGTCCCCGGCAAACTCGTAGACGAATACCGGCGCGAACGACAGGCTATGGTTGCTCGCGGTCTGATCGCCATCCCAGTAGGTGTACGCCCCATCCCAATAGCCGGTTAGGCGACCGACACTGGTCTGCCACCAGCTTGCATCCCAATTCGACTGCAGACCCAACCGGTAGACCATGGTCGAATCGCCGGTCTGCCCCACCGAGAAAGAAACATCAGCGGCCTGCGCCGCGCCCAAGTGCCCCACAGTCAAGGCGGCAGCCGCCACCAAACCAAGCAGTTTCTTCATGAGAAACGTCCTTTTTCCTGATGCTGTTGTTAGTGTTTCGCCCTCACAGGCAAAGCAATAGAAATCGGCAGCTGTACGATAGTTCAGCTTTCTGCGTGGCTTTTCACACTTTTTTTACATCGAAAAGCTTTGCACGCTGTCGGACTTCTTCCACAGCAAGGGTAGGATTTTTCTCAGATTTTCCGGGTCCGCACTGCTCCAGAACGCCGTATCGCGGGCCGGGCCGTCGGCCAGCAGCTGGCGCTCGGCCAGCAGCCGTTGCAGCTGCCGCGCCACCGCAGCGCCGGTGTCGATGATCGCCACATCGGCCGGCACCATTTCGGCCAGCAGCGGACGCAAGAAGGGGTAGTGGGTGCAACCGAGAATCAAGGTATCGCAGCCGGCCCTGAGCAGCGGCTGCACGTAGCCAGCCAGCAGCTGGCGCAATTGGGGGCTGAACAAGTCACCCGCCTCGATGCACTCGACCAGGCCCGGACATGGCTGGGTGATTACCCGTACATCACTGGCAAAGCGATCGAGCAAGGCGGCGAACTTGGCACTCTGCAGGGTGCCGGTGGTGGCCAGCACCCCGACCACGCCCGAGCGGGTCGCCGCAGCAGCGGGCTTGACCGCAGGCTCCATGCCCACCAGCGGCCAGCTGGGATACAGCTCGCGCAGGTCGGCCACTGCGGCCACGGTAGCCGTGTTGCAGGCCAGGACCATGGCCTTGGCGCCTTGCTGCTGGAAGAACCCGGCGATATGGCGCAAGCGCTGGCGGATGTAATCGGGAGACTTTTCGCCATACGGCACATGCCCGCTGTCAGCCACATACAACAGCGACTCGTTGGGCAGCAGGCGCTGGATCTCGGCGAGTACCGACAGACCGCCGACCCCCGAATCCATCACGCCCACTGGCGCCGAACGATCAGCCATGGCGAGTGCCGCACACTGCACACGCAGGGTCGCGCTTGACCCGGAGCTCGCGCATGCGCGTGTTCAGCGCGTCGATCAGCAGCAGGCGGCCGACCAACGGCTCGCCAAAGCCGGCGAGCAGCTTCAATGCCTCGAGCGCTTGCAGGCTGCCCACCAGCCCCACCAAGGGGCCGATCACGCCGGCTTCACTGCAGGTCAGCTCGGCTTCGCTACCATGGCCATACAGGCAGTGGTAGCACGGGCTGTTTTCGCGGCGCGGATCGAATACCGAAAGCTGCCCCTCCAGACGAATCGCCGCACCACTGACCAGTGGCTTGCCAGCCGCCACGCAAGCGGCGTTGACCGCCTCGCGGGTGGTGAAATTGTCGGAGCAGTCCAGCACCAGGTCGACCGCTGCCACCGCAGCCGACAGTGAATCTTCATCCAGCGCCTGGCGATGAGCGACCAGCGTGATTTCAGGATTGATCGCCTGCAAGCGCTTGATCGCCGAATCCACCTTGCCTAGGCCAACGCTGTCGGTGTCGTGGATGATCTGGCGTTGCAGGTTGGTCAGGTCGACCGTATCGAAGTCAGCCAGGTGCAGTTCGCCGACACCCGCTGCCGCGAGGTACAGCGCCACCGGCGAGCCGAGCCCACCCACGCCGACCACCAGCGCCTTGCTTTGCTTGAGCCGCAACTGGCCGTCGATGTCGACCTGGGCCAGCAGGATCTGCCGGCTGTAACGCAGCAGTTCCTGGTCACTCAGCATGGCAGGCGCCCCAAGGAGATGCGCTCATGGCCGCCCAGGTCAATCCGGCTGCAAACGTCACCGAAACCCTGCTGGCTGAGCAACTCACGCACGTCTGCGGCCTGATCGTAGCCGTGCTCGAGCAGCAGCCAGCCGCCCGGCAGCAGGTGTCCTGAGGCCTGGGCAATGATGACGCGCAGATCATCCAGCCCGTCCTGGCCCGCCACCAGGGCACTGCTCGGTTCGAAGCGGACATCGCCAGCCACCAGGTGCGGATCTTCGGCACGGATGTAGGGCGGGTTACTGATGATCAGGTCAAAACGTTCGCCGTCCAGGGCGTCGTACCAGTAGCTGGTGCGCACGTGGACATTGTTCAGCTGCAGACGCTGGCGGTTACGCTCGGCCAGGGCCACCGCCGCATCGATACGGTCCACTGCCACCACCTGCCAAGCCGGTCGCTCGCTGGCCAGGGCCAGGGCGATGGCGCCCGTGCCGGTGCCCAAATCGAGCATTCGTGCGGGGGTCGCAGGCAGCAGTTCAAGGGCGGTTTCCACCAGCAGCTCGGTGTCTGGACGGGGAATCAGGGTATGCGGCGCCACTTCAAGATCGAGCTTCCAGAAGCCCTGCTGACCAAGAATGTACGCCACCGGCTCACCGGCGCGACGGCGGCCGAGGAAATCGGCGAACACTTGCGCCGCCTCGCTGCTGACGATTCGCTCGGGCCAGGTGTGCAGGTAGCTGCGCGACTTGCCCAGGGCGGCAGCCAGCAGCAGCTCGGCATCCAGCCGTTCGGTCGGGGAGTCGGGCAGCTGCGCGTTGCGCAGCAGGCTGGCGATGATGGTCATTATTCCCCCAGGGCGGCCAATTGATCGGCCTGGTACTCGGCCAGCAACGGTTCGATCACAGCTTCGACGCCACCGGCAAGGATGTCGTCGAGCGAGTACAGGGTCAGGTTGATGCGGTGATCGGTGACTCGGCCCTGTGGATAGTTGTAGGTGCGGATCCGCTCGGAGCGGTCACCGGAGCCGACCAGCAGCTTGCGCTCGCTGGCAATCGCGTTCTGCGCAGCGCTGGTCTGAATGTCGTTGAGCTTGGCCGACAACCAGGACATGGCGCGAGCACGGTTCTTGTGCTGCGAGCGCTCTTCCTGGCACTCGACCACGATCCCGGTGGGCAAGTGGGTAATACGGATCGCCGAGTCGGTCTTGTTGATGTGCTGACCACCGGCGCCAGAAGCACGGTAGGTGTCGACACGCAGGTCGGCCGGGTTGATCTCGATCGCCACCTGCTCATCCGGCTCGGGCAGTACCGCCACGGTGCACGCCGAGGTGTGGATACGCCCCTGCGATTCGGTCTCTGGCACACGCTGTACGCGATGCGCGCCCGACTCGAACTTGAGCTTGGCGTAGACATTGTCGCCTTCGACCCGGGCGATGATTTCCTTGTAGCCGCCGTGCTCGCCTTCGTTCTCGGAGAGAATCTCCAGGCGCCAGCCGCGTTTTTCAGCGTAGCGCGAGTACATGCGGAACAGATCGCCGGAGAAAATCGCCGCCTCGTCACCGCCAGTGCCAGCGCGGATTTCCAGGAACACGTTGCGCCCGTCGTTAGGGTCCTTGGGCAGCAGCATGCGCTGCAACTGAACCTCCAACGCGGCCAACTGATCCTTGGCCTCGCGCACCTCTTCCACGGCCATTTCGCGCAGGTCCGGGTCGCTGTCCTTGAGCAGCGCTTGCGCGCCTTCGAGGTCGTCCTGAACCTTGCGCCACTCTTTGAAAGCAGTGATCACCGGCTCGACTTCGGCGTACTCGCGCGAATAGGCACGAAAACGGGTCTGGTCGGAAATGACCTCGGCATCGCCCAGCAGGGCGGTGAGTTCCTCGAAGCGATCCTGGAGAATGTCCAGTTTGTTCAGCAGCGACGCTTTCATTGCGGGGGTTTGTCCGTGGAGCCCTCATTGAGGGCAAAGAGTTCCTGGGCCATGGCCAGCGCATCGACGCGGCCCTCGGCCGAGAGCTTTTTCAGCTGCACGCTGGGCGCGTGCAGGAGTTTGTTAGTCAGACCGCGAGCCAGCTGGGCCAGCACATCTTCCGGGTTGCCACCGTTGGCTAGCAGGCGCTGGGCCTTTTGCAGTTCTTCATCGCGCAGGCGCTCGCTCTGCTGGCGGTAGGCCTTGAGCACATCCACCGCGGCCAGCTCGCGCAGGCGTACCATGAAATCCTCGGCGCCCACCGAGACCAGCTCTTCGGCGGCCTGGGCCGCGCCCTGGCGGCTCTTGAGGTTTTCCGCGACCACATCGTGCAGGTCGTCGACGGTATACAGGTAGACGTCGTCCAATTCGCCAACTTCTGGCTCGATATCGCGCGGCACGGCAATGTCGACCATGAAGATCGGTTTGTGCCGACGCTGTTTCAAGGCGCTTTCCACCGCCCCTTTGCCGAGGATCGGCAACTGACTGGCGGTCGAACTGATGACGATGTCACTGTTGGCCAATTCCTGGGGGATGTCGGCCAGCAGCACGGCATGCGCGCCAAACTGTTCGGCAAGAATGCTGGCGCGCTCCAGCGTCCGGTTGGCCACCACGATGCGCCGCACACCTTGTTCATGCAGATGGCGGGCGACCAGGGTGATGGTCTCGCCCGCACCGATCAGCAGCGCTTGGCTGCGGCCCAGGTCGCTGAAGATCTGCCGGGCCAGGCTGACTGCGGCAAACGCCACCGACACCGGGTTCTCGCCGATCGCGGTGTCGGTGCGCACCTGCTTGGCGGCGCTGAAGGTGGCCTGGAACAACCGGCCAAGCAGCGGACCAATGGTGCCAGCCTCGCGAGCGACGGCGTAGGCCGATTTCATCTGGCCAAGAATCTGCGGCTCGCCAAGCACTAGCGAGTCGAGCCCGGAGGCGACCCGCATCATATGCCGCACGGCGTCGTGCTCTTCGTGCACGTAGGCACTGGCGCGCAGCTCGTCGAGGCTCAGCTTATGGTACTCGGCCAGCCATTGCAGCACAGCATCGGCTGCCAGGTGGTCCTGCTCTATATAGAGCTCACTGCGGTTGCAGGTCGAAAGAATCGCCGCCTCACGGCTGGCGGTCAGTCGGCAAAGCTGCTGCAGGGCATCGACCAGCTGCTCTGGCGTAAACGCCACGCGCTCGCGTACGTCTACCGAGGCAGTCTTATGGTTGATACCAAGTGCAAGAAAGGCCATGCAAGGTCGCTGGTTGTGACGTGAAGCCGATAATTGTCCTACTTCGCAGGATTCAGAACAACCACCGTTCGCTATTGTCCTAATAGATTGCGGCCATACCCAGCCGCAAACACAGTAATCCTGAAATGAACAGCATGCCTTCGCAGGTGGGTTTGCCACTGCGCTTGTGTCATCATGCTCCGACCGCCGGTTAGCACTTCTAAGCCTCATCTATGAATAGATCCTACGCACTGCTGCTTACCCTCGCCCTGCTCCAGGGCTGCCAGAGCCTGGCCCCGAAAGACAGCGAGGCGCAGTCGTCTGTGGCCGCCAAGGCCGAGCAGGAAAAGCCCGTGGCGTACGGATCGTTCAAGCAGGAAACCGTCTACAGCCTGCTGGTAGCGGAGCTGGCCGGCCAGCGCAACCGCTTCGACATCGCCCTGGCCAACTACGTCGATCAGGCCGAGAAAACCCAAGACCCCGCCGTTTCCGAACGCGCCTACCGCATCGCCGAGTACCTCGGGGCTGACGAACCGGCCCTGGATACCGCCTTGATCTGGGCGCGCAATGACGCGCAGAACCTCGATGCGCAGCGCGCCGCCGCAATCCAGCTGGCACGCTCCGGGCGTTATGACGAATCCATGACCTACATGGAAAAAGTCCTGCAAGGCCAAGGCGATACTCACTTCGACTTCCTCGCCCTGTCTGCCGCCGAAACCGACCAAAGCACCCGTGACGGCCTGATGCAAAGCTTCGAACGGCTGCTGGTCAAATACCCCAATAACGGCCAACTGGTGTTCGGCAAGGCGCTGCTGCTCAATCAGGACGGCAAGGCTGAAGAAGCGCTGTCGCTGCTCGAGGCGCACCCACCGCAAAACGGCGAAATCGCCCCGATCCTGCTTCGCGCTCGCCTGCTACAAGCCCTGGACCGTGGCTCGGAGGCCTTGCCGCTGCTGCGCGGGGCCATTCGCGACAATCCCGACGACAAACGCCTGCGCCTGACTTACGCCCGCACCTTGGTAGAACAGGATCGCATCGGCGACGCCAAGGCCGAATTCGAAAGCATGCTCCAGCAGTACCCGGAGGATGACGAGCTGCGTTACTCGCTGGCGCTGGTGTGCCTGGAGAACAAAGACTGGGACGAAGCCGAGGGCTACCTGCAAGAGCTGGTCGAGCGCGACAGCAACGTCGATGCCGCGCACCTGAACCTGGGACGCATCCGCGAGGAGCGCAACGACCCTGAAGCGGCGCTGCGCGAGTACGCCCTGGTCGGCACCGGCCCAGACTATCTGCCGGCGCAACTGCGCCAGGCTGACATCCTGATTGCCAATGGCCGCGGCAGCGAAGCCTCGCGCCTGCTCGCCGAAGCCCGCGAAGCGCAACCGGACTACGCCATCCAGCTGTACCTGATCGAAGCCGAGAGCTACGGCAACAACGGCAAGGACGCGCAAGCCGACCAGGTACTGCAGCAAGCGATCAAGCGTTACCCGGACGACCTCAACCTGCTCTACACCCGCGCCATGCTGGCGGAGAAGCGCGGCGATCTTGCCGAGATGGAAAAAGACCTGCGCGCGATCATCGCTCGCGAGCCGGAAAACGCCATGGCCATCAACGCCCTGGGCTACACACTGGCCGACCGCACCACCCGCTATGCCGAGGCCAAGCAGCTGATCGAAAAAGCCCATCAGCTGACCCCCGATGACCCCGCCGTACTCGACAGCCTGGGCTGGGTCAACTACCGCCTGGGCAACCTCGACGAGGCCGAACGCTTGCTGCGCCAGGCCCTGGAGCGCTTCCCCGATCATGAAGTGGCCGCCCACCTGGGCGAAGTGCTCTGGGCCAACGGCAAACGTCGTGAAGCCCGCCAGGTCTGGGCCAAAGCCTTCCAAGCCCAGCCCGACAGCACCATCCTGCGCAAGACCGTCTTGCGCCTGACCGGATCAGAGACCCTTTAAGCCATGTTTCTGCGTCATTGCATCACCTTTACCCTGATCGCCCTGCTGGCCGGTTGCGCCGGCTTCGGTTCTCGCGAAGCCTTGCACGGCCAGGGCGACCCAAAGCTGTGGCGTGAGCACAAAGCTCAGCTGAGCACCCTCGACGGCTGGCAGATCAACGGCAAGGTCGGTATCCGTGCGCCCAAAGACTCCGGCAGCGGCACCCTGTTCTGGCTGCAACGCCAGGACTATTACGATATTCGCCTGGCCGGCCCGCTCGGCCGTGGCGCGGCGCGGCTGACCGGTCGCCCCGGCGGCGTAGTGCTGGAAGTGGCCAATCAGGGCCGCTATGAAGCCCCCAGCCCGGAGGTTCTGCTCGAACAACAACTGGGCTGGCAGTTGCCCGTCTCCCATCTGGTCTGGTGGGTGCGCGGCCTGCCCGCGCCTGACAGCAAGAGCCAACTGACCCTGGGCGATGACAGCCGCCTGGCCAGCCTCAGCCAAGACGGCTGGCAGGTGCAGTACCTGAGCTACACCGAGCAAAACGGCTACTGGCTACCCGAACGCCTCAAGTTGCACGGCAAAGATATCGACGTGACCTTGGTGGTCAAAGACTGGCAACCACGCCAGCTGGGGCATTGATCTGTGGATAAGCTCACCCTGCCTGCCCCGGCCAAGCTCAATCTCTGGCTGCACATCATCGGTCGCCGCGCAGATGGCTATCACGAGCTGGAAACCGTTTTCCAATTCCTCGACTACGCCGACCACCTGACCTTCGCCGTGCGCGAGGACGGCCAGGTGCGTTTGCAAACCGCAATTAACGGGGTCGACCACGACAGTAACCTGATCGTGCGCGCCGCCCGCCAACTGCAAGCGCAATCAGGCTGTACGCTGGGCGTCGACATCTGGCTGGACAAGATCCTGCCCATGGGCGGCGGCATCGGCGGCGGCAGTTCCGATGCCGCCACCACCTTGCTGGGCCTGAACCATCTGTGGCAACTGGGCTGGGATGCCGATCGCCTGGCCCAGCTGGGCCTGAGCCTGGGCGCCGACGTGCCAGTGTTCGTCCACGGTCACGCAGCGTTCGCCCAAGGCGTCGGTGAACAGCTGACCCCGGTCAATCCAGAACAGCCGTGGTATGTCGTGCTGGTGCCGCAAGTGTCTGTCAGCACAGCGGAAATTTTTTCACATCCGCAGTTGACACGTGATTCCCTCCCCCTTAAGATGCGCCCCGTTCCCGAGGGAAACAGTCGAAATGACTGCCAACCGGTGGTAGAGCAAAGTTATCCAGAAGTTCGCAATGCGTTGAATCTACTGGGTAAATACACTGAAGCTCGACTGACCGGCACTGGAAGTTGTGTGTTTGGGGCCTTCCCAAGCAAAGCCGAAGCTGATAAAGTTCTGGCCCTTCTTTCAGAGACCCAAACAGGGTTTGTGGCGAAAGGAAGCAATATTTCGATGTTGCATCAACAGCTACAAAGTCTGCTCTAGAAGTCGAGTGCCAAGCACTCGCAGCAACAGATACAGGGGCGTCGCCAAGCGGTAAGGCAGCAGGTTTTGATCCTGCCATGCGTTGGTTCGAATCCAGCCGCCCCTGCCATTTTCCTTATACTCATCCAGGTATACCCTCAGCCTTCAGGTACTGCGCGTGTCCAAGATGATGGTCTTTACGGGGAACGCTAACCCCGATCTGGCTCGGCGTGTCGTACGTCAGCTGCATATCCCTCTCGGTGACGTCTCTGTCGGTAAATTCTCCGACGGCGAGATCAGCACTGAGATCAATGAAAATGTCCGCGGTAAAGACGTCTTCATTATTCAGCCGACCTGCGCTCCGACCAACGATAATCTGATGGAACTGGTAGTGATGGCCGACGCCTTCCGCCGCTCCTCAGCTTCCCGAATCACTGCCGTGATTCCTTACTTCGGATACGCCCGCCAGGACCGCCGTCCGCGTTCGGCACGTGTAGCCATCAGCGCCAAAGTTGTCGCTGACATGCTCACTGTCGTGGGTATCGACCGTGTTCTCACCGTCGACCTGCACGCTGACCAGATCCAGGGTTTCTTCGATATTCCTGTCGACAACATCTACGGCTCGCCCGTACTGGTCGACGATATCGAAGACCAGCGTTTCGAGAACCTGATGATCGTCTCCCCAGACATCGGCGGCGTCGTGCGTGCACGTGCTGTTGCCAAGTCGCTGGGTGTCGATCTGGGTATCATCGACAAACGCCGTGAAAAGGCCAATCACTCCGAAGTGATGCATATCATCGGCGACGTCGAAGGACGCACTTGCATTCTGGTAGACGACATGGTCGACACCGCCGGCACCCTGTGCCACGCGGCCAAGGCCCTGAAAGAGCACGGCGCTGCCAAGGTTTACGCCTACTGCACGCACCCTGTTCTGTCTGGCCGAGCGATCGAGAACATCGAGAAGTCGGTATTGGACGAGCTGGTGGTGACCAACACCATCCCGCTGTCCGCCGCTGCTCAAGCCTGTGACCGTATCCGCCAGTTGGATATCGCACCGGTTGTCGCTGAAGCGGTCCGCCGCATCAGCAACGAAGAATCGATCAGCGCGATGTTCCGCTAAGCGGAACACACGTTGACGAAAAGCGCCCCGCCCCAACACTCGCTGTTGGGGCGGGGCTTTTTTGCCCACCCCGTTTGGCGCTGGTCGCAAACGCCTGCGGGAGATGGCTATTTTGGAGAAACAAAATGACTGATTTCATCCTGAACGCTCAAGCGCGTACTGACCTGGGGAAAGGTGCGAGCCGCCGCCTGCGTCACTCCGCCAGCATCCCTGCCGTTGTCTACGGTGGCGGTAAAGAAGCGCAATCCCTGACCATCGTGGCCAAGGAAATCGCCAAACTGTTCGAAAACGAAGCTGCTTACAGCCACGTGATCGAGCTGAACGTTGACGGCACCAAGCAAAACGTCATCGTTAAAGCCATGCAGCGTCACCCAGCCAAGCAATTCATCATGCACGCTGACTTCATTCGCGTCGTTGCTGGCCAGAAGCTGACTGCTGTTGTTCCAGTGCACTTCATCAACGAAGAAGCACCGGTCAAGAAAGGCGGCGAGATCTCGCACGTTGAGTCGCAGATCGAAGTGTCCTGCGAAGCCAAGGACCTGCCAGAGTTCATCGAAGTCGACCTGGCTAACGCTGAAATCGGCACCATCATCCACCTGTCGGACCTGAAAGCTCCGAAAGGCGTAGAGTTCGTCGCTCTGGCCCACGGTGATGACAAAGCTGTTGCCAACGTTCACGCTCCGCGTGTTGCGCCGGAAGCTGCAGAAGGCGCTGCTGAGTAATCTACTCGGCACGCCGGTGTTGACCGGGTTACAGTGCCCAGCGCTGTAACCCACCAACTCCAAGGAAGAGCCCCTACGTGACCGCCATCCAGTTGATCGTTGGCCTGGGTAACCCCGGCCCCGAATACGAACAGACCCGGCATAACGCAGGGGCTCTTTTCGTTGAACGCATTGCTAGCGCCCAGCGTGTCTCCTTGACTGCTGACCGCAAATATTTCGGCCTGACGGCTAAATTCAGCCATCAGGGCAACGACGTTCGTCTGTTGATCCCCACCACCTACATGAACCGTAGCGGCCAGTCCGTGGCGGCCTTGGCCAATTTCTTCCGGATCAAGCCGGAAGCGATTCTGGTGGCTCATGACGAACTCGACCTGCCTCCCGGCGTCGCCAAGCTCAAGAAGGGCGGCGGCCACGGCGGGCATAACGGCCTGCGCGACATCATCGCGCAGCTCGGCAACCAGAACGACTTCCATCGCCTGCGGCTCGGCATCGGCCACCCAGGTGACGCCAAGCTGGTCTCCAACTTCGTCCTCGGCCGCGCACCGCGCGCTGAACAGGACAAGCTCGACGCCAGCATCGACTTTGCCCTCGGCGTGCTGCCGGACGTGCTCGCCGGCGACTTCGCCAAGGCCATGCGCGAGCTGCACGGCCAGAAGGCCTGATATTACCTAGAGGGGAATTTCCATGGGTTTCAATTGCGGCATCGTCGGCCTGCCCAACGTCGGCAAGTCCACCCTGTTCAACGCGCTGACCAAATCCGGCATCGCGGCTGAGAACTTCCCCTTCTGCACCATCGAGCCGAACAGCGGCATCGTCCCGATGCCCGATGCGCGCCTGGCTGCCCTGGCCGAGATCGTCAAGCCTAACCGCATCCTGCCGACCACCATGGAGTTCGTCGACATCGCAGGCCTGGTAGCCGGTGCCTCCAAAGGTGAAGGCCTGGGCAACAAGTTCCTGGCCAACATCCGCGAGACCGACGCCATTGCCCACGTGGTGCGCTGCTTTGAAGACGAGAACGTGATTCACGTTTCCAACAGCGTCGACCCCAAGCGCGACATCGAGATCATCGACCTGGAGCTGATCTTCGCTGACCTCGACAGCTGCGAGAAGCAACTGCAGAAGGTTGCCCGTAACGCCAAGGGCGGCGACAAGGATGCCCTGGCGCAGAAAGCCATCCTGGAAAAACTGATCCCACACTTCACCGAAGGCAAGCCTGCGCGCAGCCTGATGAAGAACATGGCTGACGACGAGAAAGCCGTGATCCGTGGCTTCCACCTGCTGACCAGCAAGCCGGTGATGTACATCGCCAACGTCGCTGAAGACGGCTTCGACAACAACCCGCACCTGGACGTAGTCCGCGCCATCGCCGAAGAAGAAGGCGCAGTGGTGGTGCCGGTGTGCAACAAGATCGAAGCCGAGATCGCTGAACTCGACGACGGCGAAGAGAAAGACATGTTCCTCGAGGCCCTGGGCCTGGAAGAGCCTGGCCTGAACCGGGTGATCCGCGCAGGTTACGAACTGCTCAACCTGCAAACCTACTTCACTGCCGGCGTGCAGGAAGTACGTGCCTGGACCGTACGTGTCGGCGCCACCGCCCCGCAAGCGGCCGGCGTGATCCACACCGACTTCGAGAAAGGCTTCATCCGCGCCGAAGTGGTGGCCTATGACGACTTCATCCAGTACAAGGGTGAAGGCGGTGCAAAAGAAGCCGGCAAATGGCGTCTGGAAGGCAAGGACTACGTCGTCAAAGATGGCGACGTGATGCACTTCCGCTTCAACGTCTGATTCGGCTGTAATACGCGACGCCCTCACGCAAAGCACTACACTGAAGGCGTAACTGAAGCGGGATAACCGAAGCGCTGCCTCGAAACCCGATGGTCTTGACCCTCTGCCGGTCGACCGTCGGGCCAGCAGGTCCGGCCCACACCGGCTTGCACATCGGAGCACACATGAGCGCACGTATCTGGCTTCTGGCCCTGGCGACCTTCGTCACCGGCATGGCAGAAAACATCACTATCGGCATCTTGCCGGCCCTGGTCGACGGGCTCGACGTGCCGCTGGGGGTCGCCGGGCAACTGACTACAGTCTTCTCCCTGGCATTCGCCGCAGCAGCCCCCTTCTCCCCCCTGCTGACCCGCCGCTTCCCGTTGCGCGGCCTGCTGTGCGCGGCGCTGGGCCTGTTCGCAATATTCAACCTGATCGCAGCCCTGGCCCCTGGCTACGGCCTGCTGGTCGCCGCTCGCATCGGCATGGCGGCGACCAGCGCGCTGACCTGCCTGACTTGCACCCTGATGGCCACCCGCATGGTGCCCGACGCCCTGCGAGGTCGAGCCATCGGCGTGATCTTCATGGGTATCAGTGGCTCGCTGGTGCTGGGCGTGCCGATAGGCATGCTGTTGTGCGACGCCCTCGGCTGGCGCGGCGTTTTCATTGGCCTGGCGCTGCTCGCCTGCGCCGTGCTACTGCTGACATGGCGAGCGCTGCCCGCGCTTGAGGGCAGTGAGCGGGTTGCGCCGCGGATGTATCTGCAGCACCTGGGTAACGGGCGCCTGCTCGCCGCTCAGCTTGTCTCGCTGCTGATGATCGCCGGACACTTCACAGTCTTCGCCTACCTTGCCCCATACGCCCTGCAGGTTGGGCAGATCCCCACCCAATGGCTGGCTGCAGTGTTTGCCGCCTTCGGCATTGCAGGCGTCTCGGGGGGCTATGTCGGCGGCTGGATGGCCGACCGATTGGGCGCCAACCGAGCCATTTTGCTTACCCCATTGCTGTACCTGGCCAGCCTACTGATTCTCCGCTTGGGCGCGGCAACGCCGTGGCTGTTCCTTCCGATGATGATGCTCTGGGGTTGTGTGAGCTGGATGGTCTCGCCGGTGGTGCAAAGCTACCTCGCCAGCCGCGGGGCGCAGACTTTCCCGGCAGGCATGAGCCTTAACTTGTCTGCCATGCACCTGGGAGTGGGTGTGGGCACAGCGGTCGGCGGCCTGGTGATCACGGGCGCAAGCCTCACCGCCACACCCTGGGCGGGTGCCCTGCTGACCGCAGTGGCTGCGGTATTGGCGGCCTGGTCGGCGAGCACCTCGAAGCGAGATAAACCCGCGCTCAGCGAGCGCGAGATGGCGCAGGGCTGACAGACTCAACCGCCGAGGTATTCGCAGCAAACGGCCCAAGCTGCTCCTGCTCGAACGCCTCGGCGAGAAAGTCGATCAGCTTGCGCACCGCCGGCATCAGACCACGCCGCGAAGGGAACAGCGCCACCACCTCGCCTTCGCGTGGCGCCCAGCCCTCCAGCACATGCACCAGCCGGCCGTTGGCCAGGTATTCGCTGACCGCCTCCTCAGGCAGCAGCGCTACGCCAACACCGGCCAGGACACCTTCGCGCAACACGGCCAGATCGTCCGAGACCAGCCGTGGACGAAACTCGATAGAGGCTTCGGTGCCCTGCGGCCCGACCAGATCCCAGGTGTAGTCGTGCACATTGATGCCCCAGCACAGGCTTGGCAGCGCTGGCAGTTGCGCGGGGGTTTGCGGCTGGCCATGTTCAGCGAGCAGGCTCGGAGCAGCCACCAGGCAATGCCGACTCGGCGCCAGCCGGCGCATGATCAACTCGCTACTTTGCAGCGGCTGGTGGCGCACGCTCAAGACCAGATCGAAGCCCTCGCCGATGACGTCGACCCGCCGGTTATAGCTTTTCACCAGCAGTTCCACCACCGGACACTGGGCCATGAAGCGCGCCAGGATCGGCGCCAGGCGCGAATCCAGTAGCGCCGTGCTGCTGGCCAGGCGGACGATGCCGCGTGGCTCGAGGCGATTGCGCTCGATCGCATCCTCGGCGGCGATCGCCTGTTCGAGCATGCCCAGGCAATGGTGGTAATACTCCAGGCCCACTTCGGTGACCGCGAACTGCCGTGTCGAGCGCTGGATCAGGCGCACGCCCAGGCGCTCCTCCAACTTGGCCACGCGACGACTCAAGCGTGACTTGGGCAAGTCCAGGATGCGTCCGGCAGGGGCGAACCCGCCGTGCTCCACCACCTTGGCGTAAAGATACAGGTCGTTCAGGTCAAACATCGGCATCACTCGTCCACGACTCACGCGTACATCATCCGCCTTTACGCAAGGATTGTGGTGCCCGTCGTGGTGCCGACCCGGGCCTCCTTGCAGAGGCCCGGCTCTTGCGTCACTTGGACTCGGTGAGTGTGCTGTAGCTGGTCATCAGATTGCGGTAATCGGGAATGTGGTTGGAGAACAGCGTCCCCAGCCCCTCGATATCGTTGCGCCAGTCGCGGTGCAACTCACAGGCCACGCCGAACCAGGTCATCAACTGTGCCCCAGCGGCTTCCATGCGCCGCCAGGCCGAATCGCGGGTCAGCTCGTTGAAGGTACCCGAGGCGTCCGTCACGACGAACACCTCGAAGCCCTCCTCCAGTGCCGACAGCGCCGGGAAGGCCACGCAGACCTCGGTCACCACCCCAGCGATAAGCAGCTGCTTCTTGCCGGTGGCCTTGACCGCCTTGACGAAGTCCTCGTTGTCCCAGGCATTGATATTGCCGGGCCGCGCCACGTAGGGCGCATCCGGAAATTGCGCCTTGAGTTCCGGCACCAGCGGGCCGTTGGGGCCACTTTCGAAACTGGTGGTGAGAATGGTCGGCAGCTTGAAGTACTGGGCCAGGTCAGCCAGCGCCAGCACGTTGTTCTTGAAGCGGTCCGGATCGATGTCGCGCACCAGCGACAGCAAGCCGGTCTGGTGATCGACCAGCAGTACCGCTGCGTTGTTCTTGTCCAGACGCTTGTATTGAAATGCCATGGTGGATCTCCTTGCGTGGATGGGAAAACGCGCCCCGCGCGGGGTCAGCTACGTTGCGAATCCAACTGCTCGTTCTGGCTGACGACGGCCTGGGCCTTCATGTAGCTCTCGATCAGCAGCTGGTAGTGCGGGAATACTGCGCTGTAGGCCTCAGCCCACTGGGCGGCGTCCGGACGGTTCCAGGTGCGTTGCACCTCCGAGCAAACCGCTGCGGTGTCCATCGGTACCACGCCAGCCTGGACCACCCGCGCCAGGGTCACTTCCTGGGCCATCTTCGAGTAGGTGCCTGAGGCGTCGATGACAGCGAACACCTGATAACCGGCATTTACCGCGCTGATGCTGGGGAAGGCCATGCAGACACTGGTGATGGTGCCGGCGATGATCAGTTGCTTGCGCCCGGTCGCCTTCACGGCGGCCACGAACTCGGGATTGTCCCAGGCATTGATCTCACCCTTGCGCGCGACGTACTGGGCGTGCGGAGCGGCCTCGTGAATCTCTGGAATCAGCGGGCCGTTGGGCCCCTGGGGCACGGAGGCGGTAGTGATGACCGGAATCTTGGCCAGGCTGGCGACTTTGGCCAGGGTGATGGCGTTGGCCCGCAGCTCGGTCATGGGCATGTCCTTGACCGTCTGGAACAGGCCACTCTGGTGGTCGATCAGCAGCATCGTGGCATTGTCAGGATCGATCCGGGGGATCTGGCCTTCGAAGTTGGCAGCTTGCGAGAAATTGCTCATCGTTCTCTCCTCTTGTTGGAGAACCGGCCATCCTGGCCAATGCGGTCGGGCCGCGACCCACAGGTCCACAGTGGGGATTATGAGAGTAGGCAACGCAGGCTGAGTGAGACGACCGTCAGTCGGCGACCTGAAGTAAATGCGCTCGCCAAACAGGCTGAGCGCACGACAGGCGTAACGGTAAAGGCCGGGCGAACCGGTCGGTAGCCCCATTGGCGCACCCTCAGAGTTCCATTGCGTGAACGATGGGTGGCGCTTCGGCGCTTGTTCCCTGACGCTGAGTCGGCGATCGAAGTTCGTGGCCCGCGACTAGACCGCAGCGGGCCAGCGCAAGCGATCAATGAGTGGTGAGAGGGTAATCAGAGCAGCTATCAGCCTGCGTGCGCAGCGGCAACCCAGCCAGATTGCTACCCAGCAAATACTCGTTCTCCAGATCGAACGGCAGTACCCACAGATGCAGATCGGCACCGTAGTCAAATACCGGCAACGCTTTCTGCAAGCCCGACCAATACGGATAGATCAGCACCAGCTTCGGCGCCTGTCCATCTCTGTACTTATGCCCATAGGCGAATAGCTGATAGAAATCGCTTTGTTGCAGCTGATAATTGTCGCCATGAGCGTCGCTGCGCAGGCGCTTCCATTTGGTATCTAGCACCCAGCGCCTTGAACAGCTATCAATAAGGAAGTCTGGCCTCAGCCCGAACATTTGCCCTTGGCCATGCGCGCACAGGTACTTACCGTCGGCCTCACAACTCAACGTCGCCTGTGTCGATAATTGCCGCTGCAACCAGTCACCTACGAAGTGCTCGAACAGCTTCTCCATCGGGAACAACATGCTCAAGCCCTGCCACTGCCCCGCCACAGCGATGGGCATCTGCTGATTGAGGATCAGCTCGCACCACGGTTTGACGTCACGATAATGCGCCATCAATCGATCCTTGCCCCAGGCCAGCAAGTCACTCTTCACGTGCTTGCTGGCAGGGACCTCCTCGAACAATCCGCGCAGCTCGTTGGCCAGCCGCCAGTTGCGCGCATCTTGTGTGGTGCTTGCGACCTGCAGCAGCGCCAGTTTAAGCAGGCGATTTTCGGCGCGATCAGGCAGATAAACGTCATGGCGCAGTTGGAAGTAATGCTGTCGGCCGGGTGGCTGACGCATCTGTTTGACCATGTCTAGCTGACCACGCAAGAAGCGCTGTTCTTCTTCGATCCGCTGGTAGTCAAAGCGAATGCCGCGCTTGAGCAAATAGTCCAACTGATCGAGAAACTGCCCCATCACCCACTCGCTCAGTGGCGCATCGAATAATTCAAGGCTGGTAAGTGAAGTTTGCCTGGGGGTCAGATGCAGCGCGGTTTGGATCAACTTACGCAGCAGTTGTCGACTTCCAAGCAGGCAATCACCCTGCTCGATGTGTTTTGGCAAGATCTCGATGCGCACACCGCAGGGGGTCTCCAGGATGCCCACGTAGGAATCCCAGCGTAACCAACGTCGTCCTTCTACCTGTAACAAGCGCGCGCCGCGCTTGCTGAAACCGGCACTCAACTCGCACAGCCAGTCAAAAGCACTCGGAGTTACCTGGGCAAGATCCAATGAAGGCTCGACGCGCTCTGTGGTGAGCAGGGCGTACTCACGAATAGTGATCACGGCAACGCTCACCCGCTCAGCCCAAAATGTTCAGATAGCTGTCGCGCTGACTAAACGCCGCGCTGTTGAGCAGCCAGCGCCGGTCATCCACCTTCGCCGCCACGTCGCGGCCAAACAGCTCAGCAAGATCAGCCTGACTTGCCGGGCGCTCGATGAAGGGCTGAGAACCGCTAGCGTTGGCGTGCTGGTCATTCAACACCCAGCTGATCCGCTCCCAATCCTCAAAGAAGTACTCCTGAAGCAACGGCACAATCTGCTTACGGAAGATGTGCGCCAAACACTCAAGCGTGGGGCTCTGCTCGAGGGGAAGGAAGTAAGCATGGCCCAGGCAGTGGTCACGATCGAGCAAGACTTCGATGCGCTTGTTCATCACCTCCAACAGTGTGGAGATTGCAATCCCCTCCACCTGCACATGCGCCAGGATATCCGGCCGGGGCAACATCTCCTTGAAAGCGAAACGACGGCGCAATGCGATATCAAGCCCGGACAACGAGCGATCAGCACTGTTCATGGTGCCGATCACGTGCACATTGCTAGGCACGCTGAAGGAATCTTTCGAATAAGGCAGCCTGACCGACAAGGCCTCCGCCTGGCCTGCGCGCTTGGATTCTTCCAGCAGGGTAATCAGCTCGCCAAAGATCCGAGAAATATTGCCGCGATTGATCTCATCGATAATCAGAACATAGTTGCGCCGCTGACGAGGTTGTTCCTGGGACGGGGCAAACTCCGCGAGCCCACATTCATTCTGCAAGTAGCGCAGGATGCCCTGAACATAGGACGCGTTATGCATGTAGCTCTTGTCACCGGTTCGGTACAGACGTCGGAGATCGCTCAGGGATGCACGATAGGGCATCTTCTGATCGGCAGAGACAGCAGGAAACACCCGGAAGGTTTCACCGCCCACATAGTCGAAGTCAAATGAGTGATTTCTCACCGTCTGTGCGGTCAGCGGTTGTCCGCCACTGCTCAACTTTTCCTTCAGTCGTGTGAAGGCCTGTTCAAACGGATCATTGTCGATATCGATGTCCGCCGCGGCGTTGCTGCAGAGCGCCTTGAAAATCCCCGGTTCAATCCGATAAACCAGCTGCCCATCCTCATTGTCGGCGCGTATGCCCTCCACAAAGTCTTCGTAGCTGAAGCTCTGGTGGAACGTGCAGAACACGACTTGCTGGGTTTTCACATATCCGTTGAATGCCTCGGTCAACGCCTGGCGAGTAACACCAGGGCGCGTGAGTAATTCAGGCTCAAGGATGGCCAGCGCTTCATTGACAGTGTGATAGGTTTTTCCGGTACCCGGCGGGCCGAACAGAATCTGGTTGAGCGGTGCATTCGCGCATTGCCTTGCATCCAGCGATTGAGGCTCGGCTTCAAGCGCTACCGGCTTGCCGCCCTTGAAGGCTGCGAGCAACTGCCACATGGCAATATTGTTTTCCAATACGTCGTTTGGGTTGACCTGCGCCGCTTGCAAGCATTGTTTGATCTGTCGGTTGAGCTCACACCATCCACCCAGGCCTGCACCCGCGCCGAGCTGGAACTTCGACTTGAGCCCTGCCAATAACAATTGACAGTCTTTATCGGTGAGGATGCTGGTATAAAGTTGCGGCGCGAATGCGGCAAACACCCGGCTGATCATTGCCGGTCGATTGGTATGGAAATGCCCGGCACGCACGCTATCGCGCCATTGTTGAAGAATGCTGTCGTAAGTTTCCGGGGTGGGCGCTGCCATGATCTTCAGGGTCATGGCTTCGATCAAAGGGAACTGATCATTGAACTCCTCAGATGACATCACCCCTTGCTTCAAACTGGATATGCCGTTGTTGCGGTCAATCCACAATTGCTCCAGAGCCGAACGGTCGAGCATCACTCGGCGCTGGCTGAGCCCTTCTGCGTATTGGGTGGCTGCCTCATAGCTGCGCAACCATTTAGGCTGTGATGAGGCATCGTCTGCCGAACTCCATTCAATGAACTGCCGCAAGCTATGCTTGCCTGCCCCATTGCGCCAGAGCTCGTCCAACACCTCTGCTCTGGACTGCGGGAGGCCTGTGCCGGTAATGGTCGGACTCCAGCTTCGCATTGCCAAAGCCTCAGTCAACAACTCAAGAGGCAGCAAACCACGCGCGCAATCCGGACGCCGCTCTTCTATGGCAATGTGCAAGCGGTTGGCGCCTGCCTGAGCGACGGTGCCGCGAGCGACAATGCCCGGCGTGGCACCAGGCGATACCAAATACACCCGATCCCCAACCTGGGGTTGGAGTAAGTAGCAATCGAGCTGAATCTCTTCTCGGGTGCCAACAGAAACGCTCTGCGATTGCCAGGCGGGATCCGGGGTCCATGTCAGCAAGAAGGCCGAAATACGTGCGGGGTTATCCTCGTCAACGTCCGAGACGAAGGTCGCCTCAGGCATTGCGTCCGATAGGCTTCTATTCAACTCATTCATGCGCAGCACTCCATGCCACCCGCCTACTGACAGGCCAGCTCGCTTCAAGAAGGGAAACGCCCTAGCGGGGCGCAAGGCATATTGCCACTACCACCCACCTGTCTCAACTCTCACGCAGCATGCAAAACCCTTGGTTTACAGATTTCTGAACTAATTATTTGCCCACAGCGATTTTTCCCTCGCCCCTCCCTCACCAGAATCGCATCACCACAATCACAATAACCGTGAGGCCACTCCCGTGGACCAGACACTCCAGGTACGGCAAGCCGCCGCCGACCTCGTCGCCGCCTTTGCCAGCAACGACAGCGCCCGCTACTTCGCCTGCTTCAGCGAAGACGCCACCTTTCTTTTCCACACATTGGCGCAACCCCTGCTGTCACGCCGTGCTTATGAACAGCTCTGGGCCCAGTGGCAAGCCGAAGGTTTTGCCGTGCTCGCGTGCCAGTCGAGCAACGTCCACCTCAGCCTGCAAGGTGAGCTGGCGATCTTCATCCACGATGTCGCCACGCGCATTCGCATCGCGGGTGAAGAGCACGCGCTGAACGAGCGCGAGACCATCGTTTTCCGCCGCCAGGATGAGCGCTGGCTGGCCTGCCATGAACACCTTTCAGTGGTTAGCCAAGCCTGAAACCGTTTTAGCCTTTGCGGCCCTGCCGCCACTGCCAACGCACCCACAAGAGGGTCCGCGCACTGCGCCGACCTACAACAACCGCGCTGGAGCATCATCATGAGCCACTCGACTGGTATCGAGACCAATGGCGTCGAACAGATCCCCGACGATCAACGCGACGCCACCCCGCTTGACCTGTTCCGCCTGATTTTCGGCGGCGCCAATACCTTCGCCACTGCGGTACTGGGGAGCTTCCCGGTGCTGTTCGGCCTGTCATTCCAGGCCGGCGTCTGGGCGATTCTGCTGGGGGTCGGCATCGGCGCCTTGATCCTCGCCCCGATGGGCCTGTTCGGCGCGCTCAACGGCACCAACAATGCGGTGTCGTCCGGCGCGCACTTCGGCGTGCACGGGCGTATCGTCGGCTCGTTCCTGTCACTGCTCACTGCCGTGGCGTTCTTCTCGCTGTCGGTGTGGAGCTCGGGCGATGCCCTGGTTGGCGGCGCCAAGCGCCTGGCCGGGCTGCCGGAAACCGATCTGACCCTGGGCCTGGCCTATGGCTTGTTCGCGGTGCTGGTACTGGTGGTGTGCATCTTTGGTTTCCGCTTCATGCTGTGGGTCAACAAGATCGCCGTGTGGGCCTCCAGCCTGTTGTTCCTGCTGGGCCTCTTCGCCTTCGCCGGGCCTTTCGACGCGGGCTTTGCCGGTAGCGTCAATCTCGGCCAGGCAGGCTTCTGGGCGGCCTTCGTCGGTGCGGCGATCCTGGCCATGAGCAACCCGGTGTCGTTTGGCGCGTTTCTCGGCGACTGGTCGCGCTACATCCCGCGCGAGACGCCCAAGGCGCGCATCATGCTGGCGGTGATCGCCGCCCAGGCGGCCACCTTGATCCCGTTCCTGTTTGGCCTGTGCACCGCCACCCTGGTGGCCAGCCAGGCGCCGGACTACATCGCCGCCAACAATTACGTGGGCGGGCTGCTGGCCATTTCGCCGAGCTGGTTCTTCCTGCCGGTGTGCCTGATCGCGGTAATCGGCGGCATGTCTACCGGCACCACCGCCCTGTATGGCACCGGCCTGGACATGTCCAGCGTATTCCCCCGACTGCTCAGCCGCGCAGGTGCCACCTTGTTGATTGGCGTGGCAGCCATCGGCTTCATCTTCCTGGGGCGCTTCACCTTCAACCTGGTGCAGAGCGTGTCGACCTTCGCCGTGCTGATCATCACCTGCACCAGCCCCTGGATGGTGATCATGATCCTCGGTCTTATCACCCGTCGCGGCTTCTACCACGCCGATGATCTGCAGGTGTTCACCCGCGGCCAACGTGGCGGTCACTACTGGTTCCTGCATGGCTGGAACTGGCGCGGCATGGGCGCCTGGCTGCCGAGCGCGGCGGTCGGCCTGTGCTTCGTCAACCTGCCGGGGCAGTTCGTCGGTCCGCTTGGCGAACTGGCCGGGGGCATCGACCTGAGCCTGCCAGTAACCCTGGGAATCGCCGCTGTGCTGTACCTGCTGCTGCTCAACCTGTTCCCTGAACCTGCTGGCGTGTATGGCCCTCTCGGGCCGCGCTGGGTGCGCTGCAAAAGCAGCCCACACATCCCGGTAACCTCTGCTGCCGAAATGGCCTGACTGGAATTCGCCCATGACCACTCCTCATTACATCGACGGCCGCTGGGTCGAAGGCCAAGGCAACGACTGCATCACGGTGCATGAGCCAGCGCTGGGCTTGCCCTTCGCCGAGCTGATGTCGGCCAGTACTGCGCAAGTCGACCAGGCGGTGGCGGCCGCCCGCCGCGCCCTGCCGGCTTGGAAGCAAACCTCTGCCACTGCACGGGCGGCGCTGCTGCGCGGTTTCGCCGAGCAACTCGGCGCGCGCCGCGACCCACTGATCGCCTTGCAGATGCGCAACAACGGCAAGCCGCGCCATGAGGCTGAGATCGATCTGGACGATGCCGTGGCGACTTTCGCCTACTACGCCGATCTTGCCGAGCAACTCCCAGAGAAGAACCGCGAGGTGCCGCTGGCGGTACCTGGCTTCAGGGCGCGCACGCGCCTGGAGCCGGTCGGCGTGGTGGGCCTGATCGTGCCGTGGAACTTCCCGCTGGTGACCAGCGCCTGGAAGCTCGCCCCTGCCCTGGCAGCTGGCTGCACGGTGGTCCTCAAGCCCTCGGAAGTCACCCCGCTGATCGAGCAAGCCTACGGCCAGATCGCCGACGTACTTGGCCTGCCGGCAGGCGTGCTGAACATTGTCAACGGCAAGGCCGAAACCGGTGCGGCACTGAGCAGCCACAGCGGCTTGGACAAGCTGTCGTTCACCGGCAGCAATGGCGTTGGCAGCCAGGTGATGCGCGCCAGCGCGGCGCAGTGTCGGCCGGTGACGCTGGAGCTGGGCGGCAAGTCGGCGATCGTCGTGTTCGACGATTGCGATGTCGACCAGGCGGTGCAATGGATCGTTGCCGGTATCACCTGGAACGCCGGACAGATGTGCTCGGCGACCTCGCGCCTGCTGGTCCAGGACGGCATTGCCGATGCACTGCTGGCGCGCTTGCAAGCGGCGCTGGAGACGATGCAGGTAGGTAATCCCCTGACTGAAGAGGTGCAGATGGGGCCGCTGACCAGCCAGGCGCAATGGCTGAAGGTTGCCGGCTACTTTGCCACTGCACGGGAAGAGGGTTTGCAGTGCCTGGCGGGCGGCAAGGTGCTCGATCGCGATGGCTGGTTCGTCAGCCCCACGCTGTATGTCGATGTGCCTGAACACAGCCGGCTGTGGCTGGAAGAGATCTTTGGTCCGGTGTTGTGCGCTCGGCGTTTCAGCACTGAACAGCAAGCCATTGCCCAGGCCAACGACAGCCGTTTTGGCTTGGTCGCCACCGTTTGCTCAGCCGACTTGCAACGCGCCGAACGCGTGGCCGATGCGCTGGAAGTTGGCCATGTGTGGATCAACTCGGTGCAGGCGGTGTTCGTTGAAACCTCATGGGGCGGCACCAAGGGCAGCGGGATCGGGCGTGAGCTTGGGCCTTGGGGGTTGGCGGCGTATCAGTCGGTCAAGCATGTGACGCGGAGTCTGGGCTAAGCGCAGGCCGCTAAATGTGCTGCGTTCATGAGACTGAGCGCCGCTCGTGCGGCGCTCGATCTCAACGCTGAAACACTGACTTACTGCGCAGCAGGCTCGTCGGCCGGCCGCTGGCCTTCTTGCACCAGCACCATGCTCTGCGGCGACGACAAGGGAATGTCTTCGTCTCGCAGGCGCCCCAGCACAGTGAACAGCAGATCACTGCGCGCTCCCGACACCTGCCGTGGGCTGGCCACGTAGCCGCTGACACTCAGCACCATGCCACTGGTGGTGAGGTCCTTGAAGGTCACCGATGGGGTCGGTGCATCGAGGATCGCTTCATGCTCGTGGTAGGCATTGAGCAACAGCTCGCGCACTTGGCTGGCGTCGGTCTCCAACGGCAAGGTCAGGGTAATGCTCACTACCCCCAACGCATTACCCATGGTCACGTTACGCACGTTCTGCGAAATGAACTGCGAGTTCGGCACGATTACCGTGGAGCGGTCGGACATCTGGATCTCGGTGGCGCGCACGTTGATGCGGCGGATGTCGCCTTCGACCCCGGCAAGGCTGACCCAGTCGCCCACTTTGACCGGGCGTTCGGTCAACAGAATCAAGCCAGAAATGAAGTTCTGCACGATCTGCTGCAAACCGAAACCAATACCGACCGACAGCGCACTGACCACCCAGGTCAGGCTGGTCAGGTTGATGCGCAGGGTCGACATCACCAGCATCGCCAGGAACAGGAAGCCCAGGTAACCGACCAGGGTCACCAACGACGCGCGCATGCCGGCATCCATGTCGGTTTCCGGCAACAGGCGCTCGCTCAGCCAACGCTTGACCACGCGAATGGCGAACAGACCACCGAAGAACATCGCCAAGGCCAGGAAGATATCCTGCGGGACGATGTTGAGGTTACCGAGCACCTTACCGCCGCTGCCATCCCAATCGGCCAGGCTCATCAGCAGCTCACCCGGGCTGGTGCCCGACGGCATCAGCGCGAGCAGCGCGGCGGCGAACAATAGCAAGGTGCGGCCAATCCCGGCCAGGATGGTGCTGGCCTGGGCTTGGTGACGCTGGGCTAGGCCGAGTGCCGAGGCCAGCGCCAAGCCGCCCGGCTGGCGTGGTGAAAGCAGGGTTTCACAGAGGTCGCCGAACACCGTGACCAGCAGGTAGGCACAGGTCGCGACCACGCTGATCCACAACAGCTTGGCAGTGAGGAAGTAAGCCAGGGTCAGGTAACCGGTCAGCAGCGCCAACACGGTCAGCGCCAACCATACGACGATGACGAACGGGATCAGCCCGGCCAGGCCTGGCGGTCGCTCGAGCTTATGCAGGCGACGGGTACGGCGGTAGCGGACCAAGGCGGCGAAGAAGATCGACGCCACCACCAAGGCGGTCAAGCCGTTGGTGGCCAAGGTCAGCGCCAGGCTGGTGCCGATCACACTGTTGATCCGCTCCTGGGTGAGCAGCACCATCAGCGCCAGCGCCAGCAGTTTCGGGAACCATCCCAGCGCACTGGCGACCTCATCCGGGATCGGCGGCAAACGCCAAGAGGGACGCTGCAACATCAACATGGCACGGCCCAGGCCGGTGATGAAGGCGCTGAACACCACCAGGGTCAACACATGGTTGATCAGGCTGGCGATGTCGGCGCCCAGCTCGGCGCTGGTCTCAAGGCCCCAACGCACCAGCGACACCGAGCCGGAAATGGTGCCCAGGGTCGCCAGACTGACGCTCAGGGCCAGGGCGCTGCGGCGCAGGCGACCTTCAGGCAACCAGCGGATCATCGCATCGGCCAACAGCCGCTCGAGTACCCGCCTTACCAGGGTCCACACCAGTAGCGCCGCGATCAGGCTGGTGATGAACAGCCAGCGGTTTTCAGGGCTGAAGGCACTGGCCAGGGCATCGGCTGCTTCGCCGCGCAGAGCCCGCAGGCGGGCAACATCATCGTCGGTCGGTCGGATAAAGCTCGACCAGAACGCTGGGCTCAGCGGGCTGGCCGCGCGGCTGGTGATCTGCGAGTTGAACTGGCTGCGGCGCAGGTTGACGATCTGGGTCGACAGGTCGCGCGCTGACTGGGTCAGCTGGGTGGCGGTCTGCTGCTGGGCGAGCAAGGCCTTCTTGTCGCTGGTCAGTTGCTGACGCTGGCGGGTGATGCTGTCGGCTTCGTCCGGCAGCACTGGCCCGAGCACCTTGAGCTGGTCTTCCACGCGCTCCAGATCGGTCGTGCGCAGTGCCACCTGGGCATCGGCCTGGCGCTGCACCTGCATGGCCGCCTGGCGCAACTGCGAGAGCTGGTCGTCATTGGCATTGGTGGTCACGCCCTGGCGGATCTGGTCGAGCCGGTCGCTCAGTTGCTCCAGGCTGGCGTTTTCTTCCAGCGCAGGCATTTCCCCGGCCAGCAATTGCCCCACGGGGGTGGCACCCGCCGACCAAGCCGGTGTGGCCACCCACAAGAGTAGGGCCAGAATCCCTACACAGAAACGGTCAAGGCTTACACGCCTCATTGAAATCCCCTATTGTTCACAAGCACAACTGGCGGGGAATTCTACGCTGCTGCGCGTGATCAGGAGAGTGCCGTCTCTCGGTCCAGCAACTGTCGCTTGCGCTCGACGCCCCAACGATACCCGCTGATATCGCCGTCCCGACGCACCACCCGGTGGCAAGGGATGGCCACGGCGATGCGGTTGGCAGCGCAGGCCTGCGCCACCGCGCGGACCGCCTGGGGCGCGCCGATACGCTCGGCGATATCGCTATAGCTGACGCGCTGGCCTGCCGGGACCTCACGCAATGCCTGCCAGACCCGCTCTTGAAAGGCCGTTCCTTGAACGTCCAGTGGCAGGTCCAGGCCGAGGGCGGGTTGCTCGACGAACCCCACTATGACGGCGATCAAGCGCTCGAAATCGGGATCAGCGCCGATCAGTTGCGCCTTGGGGAATTGATCCTGCAAATCATTGAGCAACGCTTCGGGGTCGTCACCCAGGAGAATGGCGCAGATACCGCGCTGGCTCTGCGCCACCAGAATGGCACCCAGCGCGCATTGGCCCAGGGCGAAACGGATGCTGGCGCCTTTGCCACCTCCACGGTACTGCTTGGGCAGCATGCCCAGGCGCTGACCGGCGCTTTCGTAGAAGCGGCTGTTGGAGTTGTAGCCGGCGTCGTAAATGGCGTCGGTCACCGAGCTGGTTTTGTCGCCCAGGCGATCACGCAGGCGCTGGGCGCGGAAGGCCGAGGCGTAGGCTTTTGGCGTCAAGCCGGTTTCGGCCTTGAACAGGCGGTGCAGGTGAAACGGGCTGAGGCACAGTTCGATGCCCAGCTGATCGAGGTTGGGGGCACTGTCGCTGGCTTCGATCAGGCGACAGGCGCGGGCGATCAGATCGCTGCGCCGGGATGCTCCAGCGCAGCGTTGGCAGGCGCGAAAGCCTGCCGCTTCGGCGGCGCCAGGATCAGCGAAGAAGGTGACGTTTTCGCGCTTGGCCAGGCGTGACTTACAGCCAGGTTGACAGTAGATGCCCGTGGTGCGCACGGCGTAGACGAAGTGCCCGGCTGCGCTGTTGTCGCGGTTTTGCACGGCGAGCCAGCGCTCGGCGTCGGTGGCGTAGGCGGGCTTCATGGGGGGTGGCTCCTGGCGGTGGTTGGGAGTGAGATTGCCAGCTGCCGGTGCCGGGTTCACTCCGATTCTTGCGGGTAAACTTCACGATTATGGGGCCGCTGCGCGGCCCTTCGCAGGCAAGCTCGCTCTCATGGAACAAAACATAATTCTTTGATTTGACTGGGGCAGCGTGGAAGCGGGCTTGCCCCGCGATGCAGCGTTTGGCACCGGCTTTGCCGGTGATCGCGGGGCAAGCCCGCTCCCACGCTGGAACCCTGTTTCCCTGCGCGGCAGCGCAGCCCCATCAACCTACCGCCCGCCACAGATACCAGGCGGCCACGGTCCGGTGCGGGCTCCACACACTTGCCAGCGATCTCATCTGGGCGGGTGTCGGCGCCTTGTCCAGGCCCTTGATCCGCCGATAGCCTTCGCGCACGCCGAAATCATCCACAGGCAGTATGTCCGAGCGCTCCAGGCAGTAGATCAAGAGCATCTCCACCGTCCACCGCCCTACCCCACGCAAGGTCACCAGCCGCTCGATCAGCACCTCATCGGCAAGCCCCAGCGCTTGCTCACGACTGGGCACGATACCGTCCAGGCGGGCCTGGGCAATGCCCTGCACAGTCGCCAACTTGCTCGCCGAAAAACCACAGGCACGCAACGCCTCGGGGCGGGTCGCCAACAGTTGTTCAGGGCTGGGAAACGCCGAACCAGGAAACAGCGCCAGCATCCGCCCCAGGATCGCCTCGGCCGCACGCGCATGCAGTTGCTGGTAGGCAATCGCTCGCACCAGCGCTTCATAGGGCTCGCGCCCGGGCGTGGCCTGATGCAGGCATGGCCCGGTCGCAGCAATGTGCTGGGACCAATGCGGATCGAGCGCCGCGAGATAATCTGCAGCCTCGCGAAACGCGGCGGGTGAAAGATCGGCCAGGATCATCGACGACTACCCAGTGCAGAAAACCCTCATCTTAGCCCTAATACGGTTCACTCAAAGCCCTTGTCGCCTGCTTTTGGGCCGCTCTGCGCCCCTTCGCGGGCAAGCCCGCTCCCACAGGCATGGCGCCGCTCGGACCGCCGGCGCTATACCTGTGGGAGCGGGCTTGCCCGCGAAGGGGCGCAAAGCGGCCCAAAAATCTTAAGTGAACAGGATTATCACCTTAGCCCAGCCGTTTATCGGAGAAACGCTGAATCTTGCGCGGTAATTTCTTGGTATACCGTTGCCCTGGCTCATCGACCCCGCCTAGAATTGAGAACTATTAACAAACGCACTTACTTCCAGGGTCAGGGCCGTTGCCACGATGCCGATGAACGACACGCTCAAGCCGGCCGAAATCGATCTGCTCTATCAGTCCCATCATGCCTGGCTGCGCGGCTGGCTCAAGGCCCGGGTCGGTTGCCGGGAGAACGCCGCCGACCTGGCCCAGGACACCTTCGTGCGCCTGCTGCGGGCGCGCCAGGTTTCGCCATTGAAAGAGCCACGCGCCTACCTGAGCAGCATCGCCCGTGGCCTGATGATCGATCAGTTCCGCCGTCGGGCGCTGGAGCGGGCTTATCAAGAGAGCCTGGCCAACTTGCCAGAAGGCGAGGCGCCCAGCGAAGAGTATCGAATGGTGATTCTCGACACGCTCGAGCGCCTCGACCGTGCCCTGCACCAGTTGAAACCGCGAGTGCGCCAGGCTTTTCTGCTGGCCCAGCTCGATGGCCTGAGCATCGCCCAGATCGCCCTGCGCCTAAATGTCTCGCGCGCGACCATCGAACGTGATTTGGCCAAGGCCCTGGGCACCTGCTATCGGTTGCGCTATGCCGACGCCTGAGCGCATTCCCGCACAAGCGCAGGTCGATCAAGCCATCGACTGGCTGGTGAAGCTACGCTTCGACGAACCGAGTGCGCGCACCGAGCGGCAGTTCCAGCAGTGGCTGGCCAGCCACCCGCACAACGCCTTGGCCTGGCAGCGGGTGAGAACGCTGAGCGACGAACTCGCCGGCCTGCCCAGCGACCTCAGCCGGCGCACCCTCGAAGGCAGCCGGCGCCAGCAGATCAGTCGGCGCGACCATCTCAAGTTGCTCGCCGTCCTGGCGGTGGGTGGCAGCCTCGCTTGGGCGGCGCGCGAGCCGCTGGGCCTGCCCGCCCTGCTGGCCGACAGCAGCACCGCAACAGGCGAGCGCCGTGACGTGCAAGGCAGCGACGGCAGCCGCATCCAGCTCAACACCGCCAGCGCCATCGACTTGCGCTACAGCGCCGATCAACGCCTGCTGACGCTGATTCGCGGCGAGCTGACGCTGGACAGCAATGCCAACGACAAGCGCCCCTTCATCATCGCCACCCAACTCGGTGCGTTGAGCACCCACGACGGCCAACTGTTACTGCGCGAAAACGCTCAAGGCCTGTTGCTGGCAGTGCGCCGCGGCGAGGTCACCCTGATGCCCAACTCGGCGCCGTTACGCCAGGTGCACCCAGGCGAAGTGCTGCAGCTGGCCGCGTCCGGCGCAATCGAGCCGGCGCTGGTGCATGGCGATCCCTGGGGCTGGACCGAGGGTGTACTCAGCGTGCAGCAGATGCCGCTCAGCGAATTCACCGCTGAACTATCGCGTTATCGCCCGGGGCTGTTGCGCTGCGCACCTGAAGTAGCCGACCTGAAAGTGTCCGGCACCTATCAACTGGCCGACACCGAGCAAATCCTCCAGCTGCTGGCGCGCAGCCTGCCGCTGCGGATCGACTACCGCACGCGCTATTGGGTCAGCATCGGGGCTGCATGAAAAACGTGAAAATAAATGAGGTGGAATCTCATTCTCGCTCGGCCTGAAGGAACAAAGCCCGAAAAGTGGTCTTCACAACCTTCAGGAGCGCTTCATGATTCACCCTTGTTCTCCCCGCAACGTCAGGCTACGCCACGCCGTACGCGCCGCCGTGTTCGGCTTGAGCCTGGCGAGCAGCTGCGCGCTGCCGCTGGTGGCCCACGCAGCGGCCAGCCAGAGCCAGCAGTTGGACTGGAACATTGCCGCTGGCCCATTGGCCCCTGCGCTGGACCAGATGGCCCGGCAAGGTGGCCTGAACCTGTCGTTCGATGCGAACAGCCTGCAAGGCAAGACCACCCGCGGTGTGCAAGGCCACTATGACAGCGCCCAGGCCCTGTCGATTGTGTTGCAAGGCAGTGACGTGCAGGTGCAACAGGAGAGTGACAAGAGCTTTTTGTTGATCCCCGCCTTGCAGGTCGGCGATGCCATGGAGCTGGGCGCCACTACTATCTCCAGCAACCAGCTGGGTGAGACCACCGAGCACTCCGGCTCCTACACCACCGGTGCAGTCACCATCGGCAAGTCGCCGCAGAGCATTCGGCGCACACCACAATCGGTGACCGTGGTGACCCGCCAACGCATCGACGACCAGAACATCACCAACCTCACCAATCTGCTCGAGCAGACCCCGGGCGTGGTGGTCAACATGACCGACAGCGAGCGCGTGCAGTACTACTCGCGTGGGTACTCGATCGACGCCATTCAGTATGACGGCGCCACCGTGGTGCAAGGCAGTGGGGGTGGTTCGTTCATTCAGAGCGATTCGGCGATCATCGATCGCGCCGAGATCCTGCGAGGAGCGACCGGCATGCTGCGCGGCGCGGGTAACCCATCCGGTACGGTCAACCTGGTGCGCAAACGGCCGACCGCCGAGTTCCAGGGCGAAGGCAGCGTGACCCTCGGCTCGTGGGATGCCCAGCGCTACGTCGCCGACCTCTCCGGCCCGCTGACCGAAACCGGCAACGTGCGCGGCCGAGTCATTGCCGTGCATGACGACAAGGATCACTTCCAGGACTCGCGCATGGAGCGCAAGGAAGTGTTCTACGGCGTGCTCGCCTTCGACCTGAACGACAGCACTACCCTGACCACCGGCCTTGAGTGGACCAAGCTGGACGCCACTGGCGCCTGGGGCAACCTGCCCGCCGACTACGACGGCTCGCCGCTGCCGCTGGGCCGCAGCACCTACCTGGGCGCGGACTGGAACCGTTGGGATCGCAGCAACCTACAGACATTCGCTGAGCTTGAGCACCGCTTCGACAACGACTGGAAGCTCAAGCTGATGGCCCAGCGCACGCATTTCGAGCTCGATGATCATGGCTTCAAGCAGACCTACTTCAGCCGTGCCACGGGCAGCGCCAACCCGACCAACAACCCCTACCTGATGAGTTATCAGGTCACCGAGGGCGATGGCGGCGAGAGTATCCAGAACAACCTCAGCGCCACCCTCAACGGCCCGTTCGAGCTGCTGGGGCGCACCCATGAGCTGATGCTTGGGGTCGAGCGTATCCGCAACGACTCCTATGCCTCGGCCACCAAGTTCACTGCCTCCGGCCAATTCGACATCCGCGACTGGGACCCAAAGACCAGCCTGCCTGAACCGGACATCGACATCACCGCCCACCCGGTGCGCACCCGTACCACTCAAGAAGGGGCCTATGCCACCTGGCGTATCTCGCTGGCCGAGCCGCTCACCGCGATCATCGGTGCGCGCAGCAACTGGTACGACTACGAGCAGGAGAACAACACCAGCGGTAATGGCAAGTTCAGCGTCGACAACAAGATCGTGCCGTACGCCGCGCTGATCTACGACCTCAACGAGAACTTCAGCACCTACGCCAGCTACACCGAGATATTCAACCCGCAAACCACCACCGACATCAGCGGCTCGGTGCTCAAGCCAGTCGAGGGCGAAGCCTATGAAACCGGTATCAAAGGTGAGTTCTACGATGGCCGGCTGAATGCATCGTTAGCGTTCTTTCGCATTTACCAGGTTGGCAATGGCATCGACGACGTAGCCAGCGGCATGCCCTGTGGCGGCAACACCGGCTATTGTAAGATCGCTGCTGGCAAGAACCGCAGCCAGGGCTTCGAGCTGGAGATTTCCGGGGAAGTGCTGCCCGGCTGGAACGTGAGCGGTGGCTATACCTACAACACCACCGAATACCTCAATGACCCTAACAACCAGGGCAATGCGGTGCGCACTACCGACCCCAAGCGCATGCTCAAACTGTTCACCAGCTATCGCCTGCCGGGTGAGCTCGATGCCTGGACCATCGGCGGCGGCGTGCAGGCGCAGAGTGACATCTACTCCAAGGCGACTGCCAGCTCGCGCGGGGTTAACGCCGATGCCGTGGCGAGTCAGTCGGGCTATGCAGTCTACAACGCGATGGTCAACTACCGCTTCAACCAGCATTACTCGCTGCAGCTCAATGCCAACAACCTGTTCGACAAAAAGTACTACCGCCAGGTAGCGGCTACCCCAACCGGCTATTACTGGGGTGATCCGCGCAATGTGTCGGTAACGCTGCGCGGGACTTTCTGAGCCAAACGAGGGCTCTGCCCTCGTTCACGGCAAAAACATCACTCAGCCACCACCTTGAGCCTTGCGGCCCGGCGATACGACTGCCGGGCAAAGCAGACGAACAACCCTGCCATCAACGTCAAGGCCATCGGCAAGCCGTGCGGGGCAACGCCCATCGCCGCGCCACTGACCAATGGCCCGACCAGGCTGCCGACACCCCACAGCAAGCCGACGCTGGCATTGGCCGTAACCAGGTCACGGCCCTTGAAGCGCTGGCCGATCAACACCAGCGCCAAGGTATAGATGCCACCGGCAACCGCGCCCAGCAGCACCAGCATCGGCCACAGCAGCCAAGTCAGGTTGAGCAGCCACGGCAGAGCGATACCGATCGCCATCGCTATCAAACCGCACAGCAAATGCAGCCCGGTCCGCTCGACCCGGTCAGCCAGCCAGCCCAACGGCAACTGGAACAGCATGTCGCCAGCGAACACCACGGTCACCATCAGTGCCGCCACCGCCACGGCAAAGCCATGGCTGCTGGCGTATACCGGCAGCAACGACAGCACCACGGCGTCGAAGAACGAGAAAAACAGCACGGCCACGCACAGCGCCGGGGCCACACGGAAGAACCCGGCCAGGGTGAAGCTCTTCTCGCCGTCATCTTCGTGCTGTACATGGTCGTTCGGCACGGTAACCAGGATGGACAGCAAGGCCAGGCCATAGCAGGCCGTCACCACGCCGGTGACCCAAGGGCTGTTGGCGCCGACCACCGCCAGCATCGCCGGCCCCAGCACCTGGAACCCGGTGAAGCTAGTCGCATACAAGGCCATGATCTTGCCGCGATTGTGCTCAGGGCACAGCTCGTTGACCCACGACTCGCCAAGGATGATCGCAATGCCCATGCCCAGGCCCAACCCCAGGCGCAGTAGGGCCAGCAGCCAGATCGAGGAGAACGCCCATTCCAGCAAGCCAATGCTCAAGGTGCACAGGCTAAAGCACAGCAGGTAGATGGTGCGCCGGGTCAGGTGCCGGCAGCAGGCATCGACCATGAACGCCGAAAGCATCATGCCCGCTGCTGGAATGGCCGACAGAATACCGATCTCAAGGGTGCTCGCGCCCGCCTCATGCAGACGCAACGACACCAGCGGCAGGCTCGCCCCCAGGCTGAAACCCACGACCGAAACGGCGAACAACAGGCCCGCCAGCAAACGCATGTTCATTACCACTCCTTGCAAGCCGACGCACCCAGGCCTAGCTGGCCCGGTCGGCTGGAAATCACTGAAAAATGTTCGCACGCAAACGCCCGCAATCACGCCGGGGAGGCGTTGGACGCAGGCACGCGGATCAGCTCAGGGCAAGGTGTGGCGAGAAGGTGAAGGCAAACAGCACGCTGCGTCGCCGCTTGAGCACCGTGTCGCTCGGCCAGGCACGCCGACAGGCCTGGGCAGCAGGCTGGCGGGCTTGGAGGAGACGCTGAGTACGGCGCATTGCATCGACTACGCAGGTAAAGAGGAGGCGGCACTCTAGGCCAAGGCCGATCGATTCGTCAATTGTTGGGACCGCGCGAAGCGGCCCCAACAATCTCAGCGCTTACCCGTAGACGGCAAGAACACCGCCAACAAGCCAAACAGCGGCAGATACGAGCACAACCCATACACATACTCGATCCCGCGCAAGTCGGCCACATAGCCGAGCAGCGCCGCGCCAATCCCGCCAAAGCCAAACATCAGGCCGAAGAAGATCCCGGCAATCATGCCGACATTGCCCGGCACCAGTTCCTGGGCATACACCACGATGGCCGAAAACGCCGAGGCGAGGATAAAGCCGATCACCAGGCTCAGCACCGTCGTCCAGAACAGGTCGGCATACGGCAGGGCCAGGGTGAACGGCGCCACCCCAAGAATCGAGAACCAGATCACCGCCTTGCGCCCGATGCGATCACCAATCGGCCCACCGAAGAAGGTCCCCGCCGCCACCGCGCCAAGGAACAGGAACAGATGCAGCTGGGAGCTGGCCACCGACAGCTCGAACTTCTCGATCAGATAGAAGGTGAAGTAGCTGGTGAAACTGGCCATATAGAAGTACTTGGAGAACACCAGCAGGCCGAGCACGATCAGCGCAGCGATCACCCGCTGGCGCGACAGGCCATGGGTCGCCTGCACCGCCTTGCGCGCTTTGGCCTGGTTGAGGTGGGCCTTGTACCAGCGGCGCAGCATCAGCGTCACGGCAAAGAAGAACAGCCCTGCCAGGCCAAACCAGGCGACATGGCTCTGGCCGAACGGAATGACGATCGCCGCCGCCAGCAGCGGGCCGAACGCGGAACCGGCGTTGCCACCGACCTGAAAGGTCGACTGGGCCAGGCCAAAGCGCCCGCCCGAGGCCAGGCGGGCGATACGCGAGGTTTCGGGGTGGAAGGTGGAGGAGCCGATGCCGACCAGCGCCGAGGCCAGCAGAATCATCGGGAAGCTGCCGACAAACGCAAGCATCACAATCCCCACCAGCGTGCACAGGGTGCCCAGCGGCAGCAAGTTAGGGGTCGGACGCTTGTCGGTGAAAAAACCTACCCACGGCTGCAACAGCGAGGCGGTGATCTGGAACGTCAGGGTGATCAGGCCGATCTGGGCGAAGCTCAGGTCGTAGTTGGCCTTGAGCATCGGATAAATAGCCGGCAGCACCGACTGGATCAGGTCGTTGATCAGATGCGCCAGCGCGCAAAAGCCGATGATGCGCATCACCAAGGGGTTGGTGCCTTGGGCAGCCGACACAGGGGTGGTGGTCTGGGTACTACTGATGGCCATGGGCTAGATATCCGTCCGCAGGTTTGGGATCCGATTATCGGGAAACAAATAGATACATAGCTAGCTTTTTTGCCACCGGTCCGCCGCGCACTTGTAAATGGTTCTCAATATATTTAGCATCCATGGCACATTGCCCTGCCACCATTGCGCGACTACGCCCTTTCTCGCGAGCAACCCGACCATGAGCCCGATGCCCGCCCTGCAGCTTCAGCCCGATCCCGAACGCGAGGCGCTGGAGTGGTTCTCCCGCCTGCGCCAGCCCGGTAGCGACGAGCAGCTACGCCGCGCCTTCGCCGCCTGGTGCCAGGAGCCTGACAATGCCCGTGCCTATGCCGAACTCGAGGCGTACTGGCAGCAGCTCAAGCCGCCCACAGCTCGGCCGCGGCCACGCCTGCTCAAGGCCCGCCGCAGCCATCTGGGCAAGGTTTTGGCAGCAGTGTTCCTGTTGCTGCTGGCAGCCCTGGCCTACCTCTACTGGCCGCTGATGCAGCGCCTGGCCAGCGAGCTGCATACCGCCAGCGGCGAGCGGCGCAGCGTGCGCCTGGCCGACGGATCGACCCTGCACCTGGACAGCGCCAGCGCGATGAACGTCGATCTGCGGGGCCGCACCCGCCAATTGCATCTGGTGCGAGGGCAAGTCTATCTGGAGGTGATGCTCGATGGCCGGGCAATGGAAGTTCAGGTCGACGATGCGCGGATCCAGGTGTTTGGCACTCGCCTGATGATCGCCCGCACGCCCGCGCACGACGAACTGGTGGTGCTCAATGGCAAGGCGATGGTTATTCAGGGGGGCGACCAGCGTATGGTGTCGGCCGGCGAGCGGGTGACCTTCTCCGACAGCCGCATCGATCCGGTACAGAAGATCGACGCCAAGCACGCCGATGCCTGGCGCAACGGTCACTTGCTCGCTAAGGACGTGCCATTGGCGCAGGTCCTGCAGCGTTTGGCCGGCTACCAGGGCAAGCGCGTCTGGCTGATGGATGAGCAAACCGCCTATCGCCGCGTCAGTGGCGACTTCAACCTGGATCGCCCGGCAGAAAGCCTGGAGCAGCTCGCCCGCGAACAGCAATTGCAGCTGCACAGCCTGCTTGGGCAGTGGCTGATCGTCCGCTGAATCGGCCCTAGCCGGCTAAGCTTTTGAAAGCGTGTAAATTTTTTTTGAAATGAGTGTTGACAGAGGGGCCTTTGAAGAGAATAATGCGCGCCAGTTGGCTACATAGCTCAGTTGGTTAGAGCATAGCATTCATAATGCTGGGGTCCGGGGTTCAAGTCCCTGTGTAGCCACCAAATTCGAAAAGGGCTTACCGCAAGGTAAGCCCTTTTTCTTTGTCCGGGCAAAAGCCATCAGCGCACGCCTGACACCATCACCGCCAAGCCCAGGCCAATCAGTGCCACACCAATCAGCCGATCGACCACCACCTGCCGCTCGATCATGGCCTTGCGCAAGGCTGCACTGGAAAAGAACACCGCCACCAGGCTGAACCACAGCCAATGGGCCACGGACATGAATGCGCCATAGGCGAAGTCCACTGCCAATGGGCTACCTGGCTGGACCACCTGGGTATAGGCACTGACCACGAACAGCATGGTCTTGGGATTTAGCGCGTTTGTCAGAAAGCCGCTGCGCAGTGCCATCCACAGGCTTGCACTGTCATCCTGCCCGAGCCCATCAAGGCGAATCCGCGTGGTGTTGGTCAGCGACTTGTAGCCCAAGTAGACCAAGTAACCCGCCCCCAGCACTTTCATGGCCAAAAACAGCGCCGGGCTTTGGCTGATGATTACGGCAATCCCCAGCACGGTGTACAGCACATGCACCTGCACGCCCAGTGCAATGCCCAACGCGGCTGCCAGTCCAGCTTTGCGGCCCTGTGCATAACTGCTGCGGGTGACCATGGCAAAGTCCGCGCCCGGGCTGATGACAGCAAGGATGGTAAACAGGGCTACGGCGATCAATTCATTCACAGGGTATCTCCTCGATAGGCGATGAAAATGCACAGAGCGCTGATTATCGAAGGCTTATCCACAGGTAAAAATCGATTTATAGTGCGACTAATCTGCTAGTTTTATTCACATATTCTCTTTGTCTGTACCGGCATCATCGCGGGGACGTGGCCCCCGTGGGAGCGGGCTTGCCCCGCGATGAGGCCCGCACAGCCGACATAAAAAAATGAAAACACCCCCACTCAACGCCTTTCGCTACTTCGACATCGCCGCACAAACCGGGAGTTTCGTGCGCGCCGCCGAGCGCCTGCACGTCACCCACGGTGCGGTCAGCCGCCAGGTGCGCCTACTTGAAGAGAGCCTCGGAGTCGAGCTGTTCGAGCGGCGCAACCGGGCGATTTTCCTCACCCCCGCCGGGCGCGATTTGCACGCCGCGACCCAATCGATCTTCGAGCAACTGCAAAGCGCGGTGCAGCGCGTGCAGCAACAAGAGCAAGACAAGGTGCTGGTACTGTCCTGCGAGCCGACCATCGCCATGCGCTGGCTGATCCCCCGCCTGCCTGGCTTTCACGCTGCCCATCCAGATATCCAGCTGCATCTGGTCGCAGCCGGCGGCCCGGTGGATTTTGCCCGCGGCGGCATCGACCTGGCGCTGCGCCGGGATGATTTTCACTGGGACCGCCAGCTGCATAGCCTGAAGATCTGTGACGAATGGGTCGGCCCAGTCTGCCGCCCAGGCCAGGATCAGCGCCTGGATGGCCAACGCCTGCTGCACAGCCGCACCCGGGCAGACGCCTGGAGCAGTTGGCTGCGCTTGAGCAAGCAGCACGCCCGACATTCCGAGCGCAGTGACTATGAGCATTTCTATCTGTCGATCCAGGCCGCCAGCGCCGGCCTAGGGCTGGCGATCGCCTCGGCCCTGATGGTGCGTGACGAGTTGGACAGCGGCCAGCTACAAGCCCCTTTCGGCTTCCTGCGGGACGGCTCGGCCTATCACCTGCTCAGCCCGCAACCGCTGCAAGACGGCAGCCAACGGCAACGCTTCGCGCAATGGGTGATCAACCAATGCCAGGCTTGCCTGACTCACTTAGGCTTGGCGCAGAACGACGAACCAGCGCTGCCATCCCCCCCCCAGGTTCGATAGCCCGCCGTGTCGATATGAATGCGCCCGGACGGATAGCGACCCAAGCCCATGTTCCAGGCCTGGCCGTGTTGCTGCCAGAAGCTGCACAGTGGATTGGGATCGGCCCAGGCGGGCAACAACAGGTCGACAGCGAACGCCCGGGTATGCGCGCTACCCACCGCGCCCCCGGCGCAGGCGTTGAGGCGCGGGTCGCGATAGGCCGAGACCACCTCGAATTGACGCAGCGCGCCCCGGTCGTCGAGGGTCTTGATCAAGGCCAGGGTCGAGCGTACCGCCGGCCACTGGCTGGCGGGTGGTACGGCGAAGGGTGAAGCCCTGCACAGGCGCCAATCGGAGGCTGAACGCAGCAATTGATGGATCGGCACGATGCCGTAGAGGCGAGCATCGACCAGCATCTGGCGAAACGGCCGGGTCTGATGATCTCCCGCCCATTGGGCGAACATCCACACGTCGCGCTCGTCGGCCTGGGTGACCGCAGCGCTCAGCAGACTCGCTGCCAGTATCAGTTTCCTTGCTCGCTCCATCCCTGCCCCCCCTATCCGTCGGCTGCCTGAGATGCAGTTAAGCACGGCGAGCCGCTGCGCGACTCGTTCGCGGGCAAGCCCGCTCCTACAGGGATGGGTGTCGTCCTTGTGGGAGCGAGCTTGCCCGCGAACAGGCCAAGGCCGCTCAGGCAATACTCAGGGGCTTTACTCCAAAGGCCGCAAGCGGTACTGCGGCGGCAACTGGGCAAAGCCGCTGATGGTGGTGTCCAGGCTCTTCCAGCGGCCATCTTTGATGCCATAGATGCAACCATGGATCGACAGCTCCTGCCCCCGGTGCCAGGCATTCTGGACGATGCTGGTGTGCGCCACATTGGCCACCTGCTGGATCACGTTCAGCTCGCACAGACGATCGACCTGCGCATCGATGCTGTCCAGCTTGGCCAGCTCGCCACGCTTCTCGTAGTACAGATCGCGGATCGAGCGCAGCCAGCCATCGATCAGGCCCAACTGACGATCCTGCATGGCCGCACGCACCCCACCGCAGCCATAGTGGCCGGTCACCAGGATGTGTTTGACCTTGAGCACTTCGACCGCGTACTGAATCACCGACAAGCAGTTGAGGTCGGTGTGCAACACCACGTTGGCGACGTTGCGGTGCACGAACAGATCACCCGGCAGCATGCCGACGATCTCGTTGGCCGGCACCCGCGCATCGGAGCAGCCGATCCAGAGATATTCCGGCGTCTGCTGGCGAGCCAGCTTGGCGAAGAAATCGGGATCGCGCTGGGTAATGGCATCCGCCCAGCGCTCGTTGTTGTCGATCAATTCCTGCAGGTCGTGCATGGTCTTGCCTCATCAGGTTATGCCTGTGTGACTCGACCTACCCCTGCGGGGTCACTCTTCGAACAGAGTGCAGGCCATCACCAGGGCGTCTTCGCGTCCGCCAGCCATCGGGTAGTAGTCCCGACGCCGACCGACTTCGTTGAATCCGTAGCGTTCGTACAGACGGTAGGCCGACTGGTTGCTGGCGCGCACTTCCAGGAAGCACTCGCGGCCGTTGAGCTGATAGGCCCGTGCCATCAGGTGCTCGAGCAGGCGCAGGCCCAAGCCGCGGCCCTGGTTTTCCGGCTTGACGGTGATATTGAGCAGATGCGCCTCGTCGATGATCACGTTGATCACCCCATGGCCGACTTGCTGCTGACCGTCGAACATCAGCCACACTTCATATGACTTGAGCGCATCCTGGAAGATTCCACGGGTCCAGGGATGACTGAACGCGGCATATTCGATCTTAAGCACGGCATCCAGATCCGCCTCGGTCATCGGGCGGAAGCTGATCGAATCACTCATTCAACGCTCTTCCAGCGCGCCATCAGCTGGCGCATCGCTTGCCAGACGTCCGCTTTGCGGTGCGGCTCGTCCATCAACAGTTCAAGGCCAGGCAAGGCCCAGGCATCGCCCAGACCGTCGACCTTCAGTTCTTGGTAATAGGCTTCAGTCTGAACTTCAGCGGCAAAGCGCAGCGCTGGCAGGCCGACCAGCCACAGGCAGGTGCAGGGGGTTTCTTCCAGCCGCGCCTGGATAAAACCCTGGACGAAATCACGGGCGGCTTCCGGGCCTTGGTCCATATTGCCGCGCACCAGCAGCGGCCAGCGCACCGGCTCGCCGATGATTTGCGGCGCATCGGGCAGACCGGCGGCGCGCAGCATATCTTTGAGCAGCAGGTAGGACGGGTCGCGGCTCTGGAACGGCTGACCGGTGGCAAGCTCGACCAACAGCAGGCAACTGCCGGCGCGCAGCAGCTGCAAAGCAAAACGTGGCGGCGGCACCGGTGCCGGGCGTACCACAGGCGCGGTTTCTTCGGCCTCGACCGCCTTGGGCGCAGGCTTGGCGGTGCTGGCTGGGCGAGGTATCTCGATTTTCGGTCGTTCGCCGGAGCGCGCTTGTGGCGCAGCTGGCGGCGGCGTAGCGCTGGGCGCGGCAGGGCGGACGTCGAACTCGATGTCCTCGACCGGCGCCTGCGGCAACAGCAGCTCCGGGCGCGACGGCGCGGCGAACGGCAGTTCGGCGCGCGGCAGCCAATGGACCACTTGCATGGCGCAAAGGTAGGCGCGGCGGCGGGACTCGATCAGCACAGCACGGTCATCCAGGGAGAAGTCAGTCGGCCATTCTACCGCCCTTGGCCGGCTTGCGCCGCTACTGGCTGGCGGAAATTTATTGCCTGTACTGACGCCATCGCGGGGCAAGCCCGCTCCCACGTAGCGCCCAGATACGTAGGCGCAGCGTGGGAGCGGGCTTGCCCCGCGATGAAGGCGCTGCAGGCCCTGCAAATCCTCATTACAGACCAAGGGGTGAAATCCTCCCCCCCGGATGCAGTACAATCGCCGCTTTTAACTTGGCAACGAGTCGACCCGCCAATGATCGAACCCAAGCGCGTCCTGCGCGCCCTAGCCGAACACTGGGCATTGATCGAGCCGCTGTGCGAGCGTTTCGACCAGGGCACCCTGAGCCTGATCGAGCTGCGCCAGCAACTGGGCCGCCAGCAGGTGGAAAGCACCCCGCAGGACATCACCCAGCTACTGGATGTGTGGATCCGCCTGGACATCCTGGTGCCGGTGGCGAAAAGCCCGAACCGTTTCGAGCTCAACGCCCAGATCCACGACTTCCTCGCCTACCTGCGTCGCGAACACCGCCTGGGCCTGTGCCTGGAGATCGAAGCCTACCTGCGCCACCTGGAGCGCCTGGCCGGACATATCCAGGACGCCTTCGACAACCGCGACAGCGACGATTTGGCGCGCCAGCTGCGCCTGCTCGACATGCGTGTGCGCGACGTCCTCAAGAAGCTCGACAACGACGAGCAGGCGTTGGTCGCCGTGGCCGAACGGGCCAAGACCAGCAACCGCCAGATCCCCCTGCGTCAGCGCTATGCCGAGGTTCTGGCGACCTGGGACGAGTACGTCGAGCCGATGATCCAGCTGGTCAACGCCGACGGCGCCTTCGAGCAAGGCGTGCGCAAGGTCGAGACCGTGCTGCTGCGCCTGCTCGGCGAACAGGCGCGACTCGGTCACCTGGTCGACGACGACATGTTGCTGCGTACCCACGCGCGCATCCTTGAGATGCAGACCAGCGCCCAGCTGACCCTGCGTCACGCCCGCGAGCTGCTGCTGCCGCTGCGCGAAGAAGCGCGCCGGCATAACGCCGTGACCCGTGGCGCCGCCCTGGCCCTGTCGGTGATCCGCCGCAAAGGCATCGACGCCGTGCCACAGGCGGCGATGCCGATGTTCACCCGTCCGCAGAGCACCTTCCTCGGCAGCGCCAGCCAGGTCGAGGCCTACGTCTACGCCCTGGCCCGCTTCGAGCCCAAGCCTGCGCGCTTCCCCAAGGCGCACAAGACCAACAAGGGCCCGGCACCGCGCGCGCCGCGCACGGTCAAGGAAATGCTCGAACGCTGCCAGGACGCCCTGCCCCTGCCCGACCTGATGGTCTGGCTGCTGGAGCAGGAGCCCGAAGGCGCCACCGACGAACTGCTGTACTGGTTCTCGCGCCTGTCGCGAGAAAAGCGCTTCAGCCGCGAACGCCTCGAGCGGCGTGACTACACCACCCGTGAACATCGGGTGAGTCTGCGCTCGTTCGCCCTGACCGCACCATCGCCTGAATCCAACGCGAGCCCAGCCAATGCATCTTGATCTTTCCGAACTGTCCCAGCTCGCGCCGATCTTCCGCGAGCTGTTCAAGGGCTTCCATGTCAGCCGCCGCGACCCGGAGCTGTACGCCCAGCTGTCGAACTTCCAGGACCAGTACCGCACCCTGTTCAAGGCCCTGGGCTTCGAGCTGGTGTGCGATACCCGCGGCTTCTACTATTTCGTTCCGGAGCTGGCTGCCGCGCAGGTCAACAAGACCGCCCAGCGCCTCTCGCTGTTCACCTTCATCCTGGTCGAGCACCTGGCCGACCAGGGCCGCGACCCGATTGCCGTGCTCGATGGCGGCAGCATTGGCCGCGATGAACTGCCGTCGCTGCTGGAGAAATACCGCGACCTGTTCATCCAGGCTGAAGTGCAGACCGTTGACGAGCTGGAAGAAAAGATCCTGCGGCGCATGACCCAGCTGGGCTTCGCCCATGAAGAAGGTGGTATCTACCGCTTCCTGCCGCCGATGCACCGCTTCCTCGATGTGTGCCTGTCGGTCCAGCAGGACCGCGACCTGGCCGCCACCCTGCACAGCGACCTGCCCCTGCCGACGCCGGTACTGGTCGAAGAAGAGAGCCCCGAGGAGCTGGCGCGCACCGACGACCCGCTCGACCTCAGCCCGTTCGACGGCGAGGAAAGCGAAGAAGACGCCCTGGCCCGGGCCATCCGCGAAGAGCAACAGGAGATTGACGCATGAGCCAGGAACGCTACGGCATCCGCCGCTTCGCATTGCTCAACACCGCCGGCTACAGCCTGGGCCTGTTCCCTCTGGAACACCCGCTGTCGGTTTACGGCGCCAACAACCTGGGCAAGTCCGCCTCGATCAACGCCTTGCAGTTCCCGATCCTGGCGCGCATGTCCGACATGAGCTTCGGCAAGTACAGCCTGGAGCAGTCGCGGCGCTTCTACTTTGCCAGCGACACCAGCTACATCCTCTGCGAACTGAACCTGCCGCACGGCCCGCACGTGATCGGCGTGGTCGGCCGCGGCCCAGGCGGCGGTTTCGGTCACCAGTTCTTCGCCTACCAGGGCGAGCTGGACCTGGCCCACTACCAGAAAGACGACACCTGCCTGCGCCAGAAAGAGCTGTTCACCAACCTTGAGCGCAACGGCCTGAAGGCCTACGAGCTCAAGCCGGACGAACTGCGTCGACTGCTGGTGGGCGGCCACACCTCGGTGCCGTTGGACCTGACCCTGATCCCGCTACGCTCGACCAGCGAACAGAGCCTGAAAACCTTCCGCGCCCTGTTCATCAACCTGCTGCACATGCGCGAGATCACCGCCGCCAAGCTCAAGCAGCTGTTCCTCGATGCCTTCGAGCACAGCCTGCGCTCGGGTAGCGTCGACTACATCGCCGCCTGCGAAGAAGCCTTCCGCGACGTACGCCGCATGGAAGGCGACTACAACGCCCTGGTCGCTGCCGGGCCACTGGTCGAGGCCCTGGCCGGCGGCGTGGCCCAGCGCGATATCCTGCGCGGCAAGCTGCATCGCCTGTCGCCGCTGCTCGACAACCTGCTGGGCACCTGGCAGGACTACGCCATGGCGCGCAAGGAAGAGCTGGTGATCCAGTCCGAGCACTACCGCGCCGAGCAAGATCGCCTGCAAAACGACCAGCGCGGCGGCACCCAGGAGCTGATGCGCCTGGAGCGTGAGATCACCGGCATCCAGCGCTGGCTGGGTGAACTGTCGGTGCTCAAGCATCGCTTTGCCCTGGTCACCGACGTCAAGGTCCTGGAGCAGCAGTTGCTCGCCGCCAAGGACGCCCACGATGAGCTGGCCGGCGCCCTGGCCCAGTCGCGACAGTTCTCTGCCGAAGACCTCGACGAGCGCGTGCGCGATCTGGAAAAGCGCGTCAAAGCGGTCAAGCAGCAGCTCGACCACGCCGACAACAACAGCTACGCCCGCCTGCGCGAAGAGTTCTCGCAACAGGACGTCGACCGCCTGATGCGCCTGTTCAACGGCGCCCTGTTCAGCCTGCCGCTGGGCGAGCGCGGCATCGAACTGGATGACAGCGACCTGTGGGTGAAATCCCTCGAAGCCGTGCTCGATAGTTTCAAGGGCGAGCGTTTCGAAGCACCTGGCCTGTCCATCGACCTGTCGCACATCGATCCGCCAGCGTTGCAAGCACTGGCCGACCGCGCTGCCCTGCGCGACCAGAAAGACCGCCTGGATCGCGAGCTCAAGCAGCTCAAGACCCAGCAAGCAGTAGCCGCCGACCGTTCGGCGAGCAAGGCTCAGACCGAAGCCCTGTACCAGCAGGTACTGGATGCGCAGAAAGCCCTGGAAGACTTCCGCCGCACTGAAACCCTGAGCGCCGAAGAGCCGGAGAAGCTCGAGCAACTCAGCCAGCTGGAAGCGGCCCAGGACGAGCTCAAGCGCTCCAGCGACGCCTTCACCGAGCGCGTTCAGCAGCTCTCGGCCAAGCTGCAACTGGTGGGCCGGCAAATCGCCGACCTCGAAGCCAAGCAACGCACCCTCGAAGACGCCCTGCGTCGTCGTCAGTTGCTGCCGGCCGACCTTCCGTTCGGCACGCCGTTCATGGAGCCGGTGGACGACTCGATGGACAACCTGCTGCCGCTGCTCAACGACTACCAGGACAGCTGGCAGGGCCTGCAACGGGTCGACAACCAGATCGAAGCGCTGTACGCCCAGGTACGCCTCAAGGGCGTGGCCAAGTTCGACAGCGAAGACGATATGGAGCGTCGCCTGCAGCTGCTGATCAACGCCTATTCGCACCGCACCGAAGAAGCCCTGACCCTGGCCAAGGCCCGCCGCGCTGCGGTCACCGACATCGCCCGGACCTTGCGCAACATCCGCAGCGACTACGACAGCCTCGAGCACCAGCTGGCCCTGTTCAACCGCGAGATCAACAAGCGCCAGGTGTCCAACCTGGAGAGCTTCCGCGTGGTGCTGGCGCCGAACAAGGAAGCGCTCAAGCACATCGACCAGATCATCCACAGCGCCGGCCAGTACGAAGAAGGCGAAACCCTGTCGGTGTTCGACCTGACCCAGAGCGCCGACCAGGATCACAAGAACGAAGAGGCCAAGGAGTATCTGGCGCGGCTGGTGGCGGCCAACCACAACCAGCTGGGCCTCAAGGACCTGTTCGAACTGGCGTTCGAGATCACCAAGATCAACAGCCAGCCGGTGATCCACGCCGACATCGACGGCGCCGCCTCCAACGGCACCACCATGACCATCAAGGCGCTGACCAACATGTACTTGTTGCTGCACCTGATGGACCGTGACCTGGCCGGACGTATTCGCCTGCCCTACTACCTCGACGAGGCGGCAGACATCGACGAACGCAACCAGGCGGCGCTGCTGGAAACCAGCCAGCAACTGGGCTTCGTGCCGATTCTGGCGAGCGTCAAGCCGCAGGTGTCGGCGCGGGTGGCCATCGATCTGGAAGGGGGTAGCGGGCCCAATGGTATCTACATCGACGAGTCGGACTGGAAGTACATCAGCCGCATCGATGAAGTGAAGGCCATCGTTCGCGAAGATCAGGCCGAAGAATTGGCCTGATCAGGGCGTAGAACCCTCGCGGGGCAAGCCCGCTCCCACGAAGCCCACCCAGCATGGCGGGATGGCATCGTGGGAGCAGGCTTGCCCCGCGATCATTTCAACGCAGTCTTACTGCGCCCACGGCACGATCGGAATCGCCGTCACCGCATTTTGCGGGCTGCCTTCGATCAGGCGGTCGCTGTACACCAGATAGACCAAGGTATTGCGCTTCTTGTCGAGGAAACGCACCACCTGCATGGTCTTGAACACCAGCGAGGTGCGCTCCTTGAACACTTCCTCGCCATCCTTGAGTTCGCCCTTGAAGTTGATCGGCCCAACCTGACGGCAAGCAATCGACGCTTCGGCGCGATCCTCGGCCAAGCCTAAACCACCCTTCAACCCCCCAGTCTTGGCCCGCGACAGGTAGCAGGTCACGCCCTCGACCTTGGGATCGTCGAACGCCTCGACGACAATCCGGTCATTAGGCCCAACGAACTTGAACACGGTGGACACCTGGCCAACTTCCTCGGCACTCGCGACCATCGGCAGCGCCAGCGCCGCCACGGCAATCAGCCTTTTCAACACTGTCATTTCCTCAGACCAGAACCAGGTTATCGCGGTGCACCAGCTCAGGCTCTGCGCTATACCCGAGCAGGGCTTCGATGGCATCGGACGGCTGGCCGATGATCTTCTGCGCTTCAAGGGCACTGTAGTTGGCGAGGCCGCGCGCGACCTCCTGGCCATCAGGGCCGACGCAGACCACCATCTCGCCACGCCGGAAGCTGCCCTGGACGGTTTTCACACCGACCGGCAACAGGCTCTTGTTGGCCCCGCGCAGGGCCTGTACGGCACCGGCGTCGAGCACCAGGGTGCCACGGGTCTGCAAGTGGCCAGCCAGCCACTGCTTGCGCGCCGCGAGCATGCCGCGCTCAGGTGACAGCAAGGTGCCCAGGCGCTCGCCGGCCTTGAGCCGATCGAGCACGCGCTCGATACGCCCACCAACGATGATGGTGTGGGCGCCGGAACGCGCCGCCAGGCGCGCAGCGCGCAGCTTGGTCTGCATGCCGCCACGGCCCAGTGCACCACCCGTGCTGCCAGCCACGGCATCCAGTGCCGGATCATCGGCGCGGGCCTCGAAGATCAACTGGGCATCGGGGTTGTTGCGTGGGTCGGCGTCGAACATGCCGTCGCGGTCGGTGAGAATCACCAGCAAGTCGGCTTCCACCAGGTTGGCCACCAAGGCGGCCAGGGTGTCGTTGTCGCCGAAGCGGATCTCGTCGGTGACCACGGTGTCGTTCTCGTTGATCACCGGCACCACACCCAGGTCAACCAGGGTGCGCAGGGTGCTGCGGGCATTGAGGTAACGCTTGCGGTCGGAAAGGTCGTCGTGGGTCAGAAGAATCTGCGCGGTGTGCTTGCCGTGCTCGCCGAAGCTCGACTCCCAAGCCTGCACCAGGCGCATCTGGCCCAGCGAAGCAGCGGCCTGCAGCTCGTTCATCGCGCTCGGTCGCTTGCTCCAACCGAGCTGGCTCATGCCTGCCGCCACGGCCCCAGAGGAGACCAGCACCAGTTCCACGCCTGCTTCGCGCAAGGCCACCATCTGCTCGACCCAAACACCCATGGCGCCGCGGTCCAGGCCCTTGCCATCCGCGGTCAGCAGGGCGCTGCCGATCTTCACGACCCAGCGCTTCGCGCCCGTCACCTTGCTTCGCATCTTCTTCCAACCTATGTCGAATCTGTAGATACCAAAACGCCGCTCATTTGAGCGGCGTTTAGTGTACTGCAACCGGTCAGTCGCGCACGTAAATGATTTCCGGACCGTCTTCGTCGTCCTCGAAATCATCATCCCAGTCGTCATCGTCGCCGATGTCATGCACGCTCTTGACGCCAGTGCGGCGCAGGGTGCGGGCATCGTCCAGGGCCTGCAACTGAGCACGGGCTTCGTCTTCGATACGCTGATCGAGCTCGGCCAGCTCTTGGGCGTAGGCCGGGTCGTTGGCCAGGCGATCGGCGCGGTCTTCGAGATAGCGCATCAGGTCGCGGCTGAGCTGCTCGGTGCCCTGCTTGGAGATGGCCGAGATCACGTAGACCGGACCTTCCCATTGCAGGCGATCGACCACTTCCTTGACGCGCTCGTCGCGCTCGTCGTCCATGATCATGTCCGACTTGTTCAACACCAGCCAGCGCTCGCGCTGGGCCAGCGACGGGCTGAAGCTGGTCAGCTCGTTGACGATCACTTCAGCGGCATCGGCCGGGCTGGTTTCATCCAGCGGCGCCAGGTCGACCAGGTGCAGCAGCACGCGGGTACGGGCCAGGTGCTTGAGGAAGCGGATACCCAGGCCAGCACCGTCGGAGGCACCTTCGATCAGGCCCGGGATGTCGGCGATGACGAAGCTCTTCCAGCGGTCGACACTGACCACACCCAGGTTCGGCACCAGGGTGGTGAACGGGTAGTCGGCGACTTTCGGCTTGGCGGCCGAAACTGCGCGGATGAAGGTGCTTTTGCCGGCGTTGGGCAGACCGAGCAGGCCGACGTCGGCCAGCACCTTCATTTCCAGCTTCAGGTCACGCTGATCACCTGGCTTGCCTGGGGTGGTCTGGCGCGGTGCCCGGTTGGTGCTGGACTTGAAACGGGTGTTGCCCAGGCCGTGCCAGCCGCCTTGGGCGACCATCAGCTTCTGGCCAGGGGCGATCAGGTCGCCGATCACTTCTTGGGTCGAAGCGTCGATCACCGTGGTGCCGACCGGTACGCGCAGGATCAGGTCTTCACCTTTCTTGCCGGTGCAGTCGGTGCTGCCGCCGTTGGCGCCGCGCTGGGCTTCGTGGTGACGGGTGTAGCGGTAGTCGACCAAGGTATTGAGGTTTTCGTCGGCGACCATGAACACCGAGCCACCGTCGCCACCATCGCCACCGTTGGGGCCACCGTTCTCGATGAACTTCTCGCGGCGGAAGCTCATGCAACCGTTACCGCCATCACCGGCTTTGACCCGGATCGATACTTCGTCAACAAACTTCATAAAAACCGCCTCTCGTCAGGTGACGAGCTGAAATGACTCAAAAACATGAGGCTCTTGCAAAAATGAGCGCGGCGACCCCGATACGCAGAGACCAACGCCGGCAGCCCAGGCAAACAGCTTTGCAAGAGGCTCACCACAAACGAAAAAGCCCCGTCGCATGACGGGGCTTCTCCAGCGACAGCGCGATTAGCCCGCGACGACGCTCACGTAACGGCGGTTGAACTCGCCTTTCTTCTCGAACTTGATCACGCCTTCGATCTTAGCGAACAGGGTGTGATCTTTGCCCATGCCAACGCCGTAGCCGGCGTGGAACTGGGTGCCGCGCTGGCGGACGATGATGTTGCCGGCCTTGATGACCTGGCCGCCATACATCTTCACGCCAAGGCGTTTCGATTCTGAGTCGCGACCGTTACGAGTACTACCACCAGCCTTCTTGTGAGCCATGGTTCAATTCTCCAAATAAATTCAGGGGATCTAGGAAATTAAGCCTGGATGCCGGTGATTTTGATCTCGGTGAACCACTGGCGGTGGCCCATACGCTTCATGTGGTGCTTACGACGACGGAACTTGATGATACGAACCTTGTCGTGACGGCCTTGCGAAACGACTTCAGCAACGACCTTGGCACCAGCAACGACTGGAGCGCCGATGGTAACGTCGTCGCCGTTGGCGACCAGCAGGACGCGATCGAAAGTCACGGATTCGCCAGTAGCGACTTCCAGTTTCTCGATCTTGAGGAATTCACCTTCAGCGACTTTGTACTGCTTGCCGCCGGTAACGATTACTGCGTAAGACATGGTATTTCTCCGATAATCCTGCTCACCCAGCTCTTTATATGATGAGTATTGGCTGGCATGGCTGCACAAGGCTGGAACGGCCCGGCGCAATTGCGTAAGGCAGGTGCTGCCCAGGAAAGTTAGGGTGCGCGATTGTACGCAACCCAAGATTGCCTTGCAAGTCCCGCCCCCGGCCGCCAGGCACCGTGCCTTGACACACCGGGACCCGCGACCTAGCATGCCGCGCAACCCCAATGGAGCAGCCGATGCAACCCCAAACCTTCTACCGCGCGGTAGCTGACGATTTCAGCGCCGTCGACGAGATCATCAAGAAGCAGCTGACCTCGCGCGTGCCGCTGGTATCGAAGATCGGCGACTATATCACTTCCGCCGGTGGCAAGCGCCTGCGCCCCCTGCTGGTGCTGCTGTGCGGCAAGGCATTGGGCCGCGAAGGCGACGACCTGCGCCTGCTCGCCGCGACCATCGAGTTCCTGCACACCGCCACCCTGCTGCATGACGACGTGGTCGACATGTCTGGCATGCGCCGTGGTCGCTCCACCGCCAATGCCCTGTGGGGCAATGCGCCGAGCGTGCTGGTCGGTGACTTCCTCTATTCGCGCTCGTTCGAAATGATGGTCGAGCTGGGCTCGATGCCGGTCATGCAGATCCTCTCCAAGGCCACCCGGGTCATCGCCGAGGGTGAAGTGCTGCAGCTGTCGCGGGTACGTGACGCCAGCACCACCGAAGAGGTGTACATGGAGGTCATCCGCGGCAAGACCGCGATGCTGTTCGAAGCGTCGACCCACAGTGCCGCGGCACTGGCCCAAGCCAGCAACGAACAGCGCGAGGCCCTGCGCACCTTTGGCGATCACCTGGGCGTAGCCTTCCAGCTGGTCGACGACCTGCTCGACTACAAGGGCGACTCGCAAACCCTGGGCAAGAACGTCGGCGACGATCTGGCCGAGGGCAAGCCGACCCTGCCGCTGATCTACACCATGCGCGAAGGCACTGCCGAGCAGGCTGCCCTGGTGCGCCAGGCGATCCAAAAAGGCGGCCTGGATGATCTGGAGCAGATCCGCGCAGCCGTGGAAGCCTCTGGCGCCCTCGACTACACCGCGCAGATGGCCCGCGACTATGTCGCTCGTGCCATTGCCTGCCTGGAAGTGCTGCCAGCCAGCGAATACCGCGATGCACTGGTCGAGCTGAGTGAATTTGCGGTCGCTCGTACCCACTGATATCGCGTAACACCCATCGCGGGGCAAGCCCGCTGCCACGTATGCCCTTCGCTACGTGGGAGCGGGCTTGCCCCGCGATTGCATTTGCACGCTCAACGCACATTTGCCAGACAAAACCTTATATAATGTGGGTTTTTACCCGTCTGTCCGAGGAACCGTAGTGAGCACTTTGCCACCCTGCCCCAAATGCAACTCCGAATACACCTACGAGGATGGCGCTCAGCTGATCTGCCCTGAATGCGCCCACGAGTGGTCGGCCAACGGCGAAGCCGAAGCAGCCAGCGATGACGTGGTGAAGAAGGATTCGGTGGGCAATGTCCTGCAAGATGGCGACACCGTCACCGTAATCAAGGACCTCAAGGTCAAAGGCTCGTCGCTGGTGGTCAAGGTCGGCACCAAGGTCAAGAACATCCGTCTGTGCGACGGCGATCATGACATCGATTGCAAGATCGACGGCATCGGCGCGATGAAGCTCAAATCCGAGTTCGTGCGCAAGGTCTGATCGGCCCTTCTTCGGGGCTGCCAGCCGGTGGCCCCAACAGATCCTGCAACAGGATCGAGTGACCATTGGCGAAAAAACGCCAATAGACCCTTGCTATTTTGATAATAAGAATTATTCTCATTGGAAATTGCTCTCCAAGGAGAATAGCCATGACTTATCTGATCGACGCCTGGCTGGACCGCCCCCACCCTTACCTGAGAATTCTCCACCGCGAGACCGGCGAAGTGTGCGCTGTGCTTGAGGAAGAAGCGCTGGATGAATTGCGCGACCAGGGTGACCTGGATATGACTGGATTGAATTCGAGTGAGCCAGGGGTGCTCAAGGAGCTGGTGCGTAATTTGTTTCTGTTTTGCTATGCACGGGCGTTGCGCCCTGGGGGGACAGACTGGAACTGATAGCAGAGCGCGAGGGCTGCGCCCTCGTTCGCGGGCAAGCCCGCTCCCACAAGGGCCCACTGGTATTGAGAACAGTGGTGATCCTGTGGGGGCGGGCTTGCCCGCGAAAGGGCGCAACAGGTCTTACAGAACGTCGAGCAGCTCGACGTCGAACACCAGTACGCTGTGCGGCGGGATGCTGCCAACGCCTTGAGCGCCGTAGGCCAATTCGCTCGGCACGTACAGGCGCCATTTGCTACCAGCGTTCATCAGCTGCAGGGCTTCGGTCCAGCCAGCGATCACGCCGCCCACCGGGAATTCAGCCGGTTGGCCACGCTCGTAGGAGCTGTCGAACACGGTGCCGTCGATCAGGGTGCCGTGGTAGTGGGTACGCACGTTGTCTTCACGGGTCGGCTTGGCGCCTTCGCCCGCGGTCAACACTTCGAATTGCAGACCGGAAGCCAGGGTGGTGATGCCGTCACGCTTGGCGTTTTCAGCCAAGAATTCCAGGCCGGCAGCAGCAGCCAGCTCAGCCTTGGCGGCAGCTTCGGCTTGCATGATGTCGCGGATGGTCTTGAAGGCAGCCGACAGGTCAGCCTCGCTGACGCGGCTTTCTTTGCCGGCGAAAGCGTCGGTCAAGCCAGCCAGGATGGCTTCCAGGCTCACGCCTGGTGGCGGGTTGTCGCGCAGTTGGCCACCCAGCTGACGGCCGATGCCGTAGCTGACGCGGGTTTCGTCGGTGGACAGATTGAGTTCGGACATTAGCTTGCTCCGCTGCAGGGCGCAGTGACGCCGCGCCCTTGATCAAAAGGGCGAGCAGCCTAGCACACTGCGGCGCAGCAGATCAGCTACCAGGCCGAGCGCGGCGAGATCGGCACCTTGAGGTCTTCTTCGGGATGATTGCCCATGCCACACATTTCGTCCTGCACCGACCAATGGATCAGGTTCATCGACAGCAGCGGCATGGCCTGCAGCAAATGCCGCGCATCCTCGACCGAGCGCACCCGCAAGCGCTCGCCACGGTTGTCGGCCAGTGGATGGGCACGCCCGCGCACACGGGCCTCTAGCAGATAGTCGCCGCCTTCGATGGCGATCAGGTTGACTTCATCGACCCGGCCCGCCCTGGCCTCACCGTTCAGTTCATGCAGGTTCATGGGAGCACCTCGCTGGGGGAACCACGCGTGATCGCTCATCTTTTGTACAGCTGAAACAAAAGCACAAGGTTTAAACGCAACCGCCCGTCCGTTTTACAACGGACGGGCGGTTGTACAACCTCAACGCGCAGCGCGATCAGTGCTTGGTCAGCTTGTCCAGGTAGCCCATGACGAACGCCGAGATCACGAAGGTCATGTGGATGATCACGTACCACATCAGCTTGTCGGTGGAGATGTTCTGGGCATCCATGAACACCCGCAGCAGGTGGATCGAGGAGATCGCCACGATCGAGGCGGCAACCTTCATCTTCAGCGAGGAGGAGTCCATCTTGCCCAACCAGTTGAGCTTCTCCTTGCTGTCGTCGATATCCAGCTGCGAGACGAAGTTCTCGTAGCCCGAGATCATCACCATCACCAGCAGGCCGCCGACCAGCGACATGTCGATCAGTGACAGGATCACCAGGATCAGGTCGGCCTCGCTCAGGGCGAAGACGTTAGGCAGGACGTGCAGGACTTCTTGGAAAAACTTCAGCGCCAGCGCCAGCAGGCCAAGCGACAGGCCAAAGTAGATAGGGGCAAGCAACCAACGCGAGGCGTACATCGCGTTTTCGAGGATACGTTCCATGGAGGATAGAGACTCGTCAGGTGAGCGGAAAGCGAGGGCGAGTATAGCCAGCCACCTGTGACAGCAAAAGCCTGCGGCGGGTTGCCGCAGTAGCCAGGCCTGGGAACCGAGTCGGGCTTTTCGCGGGCAAGCCCGCTCCCACAGGGATAGCGCTCATCTTCACAGCGGCACCTTGCCTGAGGGAGTGGGCTTGCCCGCGAAAAGGCCAACCCGGTGTATCAGGTTTCTGGGTGGAATTGATAATCCCCAAGATTTCGACAGCGCTCGCCGTTGATCTTGCGCAGCTGCGCCTGCAAGTGCAGACACCAGATCTGCGGATCCTCGGCCACCTGGTATCCATGCAAGGTGAGGCTGTCGACGATGGCGTTGAGCACGGACTCAGCCACCAATGGCCCATGGAAGGGCCCCTGGGCCTTGATTGCCGAGGGTTGTTCGCCGGCCATGCCGGCGGCGAACAGCAACGTCCACATGCCATTGTCGCCGGCAAGCGGACGGATGCTGCATTCGATGCGGGTCACCAGGCCCAGGCACTGGCGGGTGAGGCTGAGGTTGCGCATGGCCGCGTCCCCTCTGAAAAGCCCAGTTCAGCCTTCGATCACCAGGCTGTTTCCATCCTGAACGCTGTAGCCATCCTTAAGTTCCAGCATAGAAGAAAGCCGCAAAAAGATGGAAAACCGGCGCTGAACGGTAGCACATGGCCGCCAGCGCCGATTTATTGACTTACGCAGGCTTAGCCTGGGCCACCATCTCCTCCAAACGCTCCTTTTCTGCGTCCTTGATGTCTTCTTCGCTGATCATCTCGGCGATCTCGCTGAGCCGCTCGACCACCCGCGCGTTGACGCTGCCCTCGGGGAATTCGCCCTTGTCATCCGGCGTACCGGCCTCTTCGCCGACCAACAGGCTCAGCGCTTCATCAGCCTGGCTCACCGCATAGACATTGAACAGCCCCGACTCCACCGCTTGCAGCACGCGCTCATCGAGCATCAGGGTGGCGACGTTGGCGCGGGGAATGATCACCCCTTGCTCACCGGTCAGGCCACGCGCCTCGCACAGGCGGAAGAAGCCCTCGATCTTCTCGTTGACCCCGCCGACCGCCTGCACCTCGCCAAACTGGTTGATCGAGCCGGTGATGGCGAAGCACTGCTTGAGTGGCGTGCGCGACAGCGCCGAGATCAACGTGCAGGCTTCACCCAGCGAAGCACTGTCGCCGTCGACATAGCCGTAGGACTGCTCCAGGGCGATGCTCGCCGAAATCGCCAGGGGGAATTCCTGGGCGTAGCGACTGCCCAGGTAGCCGGTGAGAATCATCACCCCTTTGGAGTGGATCGGTTGGCCCAGGTTGACCTCACGCTCGATGTCGACGATGCCACTGCCGCCCGGGTATACCGTGGCGGAAATCCGCGCCGGCATACCGAACGCCGAATCGCCCACTTCAAGCACGGTCAAGCCGTTGCACTTGCCGATCGCTGCCCCTTCGGTGTCGATCAGAATGATCCCGGCAAGCATGTCGTCGAGCACTCGCTGCGAGACCCGCCCAGTACGGGTGGCCTTGGCCTTGAGGGCGCGTTCGATATGCCCGGCGTCGGTCATCTCGTCATTGGCCAGTTGGCGAATGAAGTCGGCTTCGCTGACCAGTTGGAACAGGTCGCCGATGCGCGCCGACAGACGCGACTGATTCTCCGCCAAGCGTGCGCTGTAGGTGGCCAGGCGCGCCACCGCATCGCTGGTCAGCGGCGCCATCCCCTCCTCGTTGGTGCGGGTGCGCAACAACTGGGCGAACTGCTCCAGGTTCTCGTCGACCATCGGCATGTCTTCGTCGAAGTCGACCAGCACCCGGAACATCTCCTGGAAGTCTGGGTCGTGATCCTGCAAGGCGTAGTACAGCTGACGCGAGCCGATGATGATCAGCTTGACGTTGAGCGGGATCACCTGCGGCGTCAGGCTCACCGTGGCCACCCGGCCCAGCTCGCCCAGCGGCGACTCCATTTTCAGCTTGCGCGATTGCAAGGCGCGCTTGAGGCCATCCCAGACGAAGGGCTCGCCGAGCATCTTCTCGGCTTCAAGGACCAGGAAACCACCATTGGCTCGGTGCAGCGCACCCGGACGCAGTTGGCGATAGGAGGTGTACAGCGCGCCTTGGTCGGTGCTGTATTCGATCCGCCCGAACAGGTTGTCGTAGGTCGGGTGTGGCTCGAACACCACCGGCGCGCCGCCGCTGATGTGATGGCCGACCACCAGGCTCGGCGCGTACTGCTCCTCGAGCATCTTGCGCGCCACGGCGTCGGTCTTGCTGTCATCGACCAACTGCTCGACCACCGTGCGCAGCAGGTTCAGTTGCACCGATTGCAGGTAGGCGCAGACGGCCGCGTTCTCGGCGTACTTCTCCGACAGCGGGGCCAACAGGGGCTGCAGCGCCAGGGTGATGGTTTCTTCGTTGAGCTGGCGCAGCTGATTGTTCGACTCACGTTTCCACTGCGGCAGGCTGGAGAGCTCCTCGTTGAGGCGCTCTTCAAGCTCGGCGATATCCTCGTGGAAACGCTCGCGCACCTCCTCCGGCAGCTGGGCGAACTCGGCCTCATCCAGCGCCTTGCCCTCGCTCATCGGGGTGAAGGCGACGTTGCTGGCATCGCGATAGAGCGCCACGTCTTTTTCCAGCGACGCCCGTTCGATCACATCCAGGGCGCGGTCATAGCGTTGGTTGAAAGCGCGGTCGATGGCGCCTTTCTTCTGCTGGTAGGACGGGTGTTCGAACACGGCCGGGAAGGTCGCCAGCAAGTTGTCGATCAGACCGCCCATGTCGCTGATGAATTCGCTGGCGGTGCCCGACGGCAACTCCAGCGCGCGGGGTTCGCGCGAGTCTTCGAAGTTATTGACGTAGACCCAGTCAGCCGGGGTCTGCTGGCGCTTGCCCTCAGCCTTGAGGTAGCGCTTGACGAACGAGAAGCGGCCGGTGCCCGGCTCGCCCATCACATACACGTTGTAACCAGGGCGCGGCATGGCCACACCGAATTGCAGGGCCTCGACAGCACGCTCCTGGCCCAGGACTCCACGAAACGGCTCCAGATCGTCGGTATGAGTGAAAGCAAACTGCTCAGGAGAAAAACGCCGGGTCAGGGCTTCAGGCGCAAGACGCAGGCGCGCAGCGACAGGATCGGGCATTGGGTTTCCTTACTTCGGCGGGGCGATGGAGGCATTCTGGCGCTGCCTGCCCGCGCCTTGCAAGGCTCACTGGGACTTTATGTCGCAGCAAGGATACGGCGATTAGCGATGCAATTTTTCGCAATAAGCTACGCAACCTTTGGATCATGCCTAAACTCCAACCTTGCGCGGGTTGGCGGTTTGCTTTCCCGACCTGGCAACGGCGTTGCCAGAACCCCTGACCATTGGTACGTCTACTGAGAAAGAGAACAAAGCTATGAAACGGATTCTTCTGGGTACCCTGTTCACCGTCGTCTCGCTTAACGCCATGGCCGAAGCGCCAGGCGGCCCGAATTGCGGCTGGGGCAACATGCTGTTCGAAGGCCAGCGCGGCACTCCCGCCCACTTCCTGGCTTCCACCACCAACGGCACATCCGGCAACGCCACGTTCGGTATGACTTCCGGCACCAACGGCTGTTCGACCAAGGCTTCGCTGACCTACGGCGGCAAGTCCTGGTTCGCCATGAACGGCATGATGAACGAGCTTTCCGAAGACATGGCCCAGGGCCAGGGCGAAGCCTTGACCACCTATGCTGTGGTCCTCGGTGTAGCGCCTGAAGACCGTGCGCACTTTGCCGCGGTCACCCACCAGCACTTCGGCGAGATCTTCTCCAGCGCCGATGTCACCGCCGAAACCGTGCACAGCAACACCCTTGCCGTGCTCAAGAGCGACCCACAACTGGCCAAGTACGCCACCGAGGCTTGAGTCCGGCCCTTCCCGCCCCGGTTTCGGGGCGGGTTTGGCATTCCACCATCGGCATCATTCAGACGTAGTTGCCCGACATGCTCAAACGCCTTGCCCTTTTGACGCTGCTTGCCAGCGCCGAGCTTCACGCTGCGCCCCAGGTTGACCCGGCACGCTTGCAACAGCTGGCGGCGACGCCCTACTGGATCGCCCTTGGTCACTATGAGACCGGCAAGCTTGGCGGCTGGCGCAGCTATGTCGACGATAAAAACTTCTTCCTTGCCGAGGATGGCGGCCACCACCCCGATCGTGAGCTGGCGGCCACCGTGCAGGCGTTGTATGCGCCGGCCAGCCTTGGCGATAAACACGCCCAGTGCGTGTTCCCGGCGCGCACCCGCTGGCTGCGCGAGCAGCTTGACCTCAAAGACCTGCCGCAGCCCGATTGCCAGGAGTATCGCCAGTGGTACCAGTCGGTCGACCCGCATAGCGCGGTGTTGATATTCCCGGCAGCCTACTTGAACAGCCCGTCGTCGATGTTCGGCCACACCCTGCTGCGCATCGACCAGGCCAAGACCCGCGATGACGACACCACCCTGTTGAGCTACGCGATCAACTTCGGCGCCTATATCGAAGGCAGCGACAACAGCATCCTGTATGCCTGGAAAGGGCTGATGGGCGGCTATCCCGGGTTGTTCGCGCTGATGCCCTACCAGGAAAAATTGTCCGAATACCGCAGCCTGGAAAACCGCGACCTGTGGGAGTACCAGCTGGACCTGACCCCACAAGAAACCGGGCGCATGGTCGAGCATGTCTGGGAGCTCAAGCAGATCCAGTTCGATTACTTCTTCTTCGACGAAAACTGCTCCTATCGCCTACTGGAGTTGTTGCAGGTAGCCCGACCAGGGCTGGACCTGACTTCGCAGTTCCCGCTCACGGCGATCCCGACCGATACGGTCAAGGCAGTCAAGCAGTCGGGGCTGGTCTCCGGTGTGCGCTACCGCCCCTCGCGTGAGCGCGAATTGCTGGCGCGGGCCGATGCGCTCGATCATCAGGAGAAACAACAGGTGCTGGCGCTAAGTGCCGACACCGCACACCTGCAAAACCCCGACTTCACCGCCCTGCCCCGTCAGCGCCAGGCGCTGGTGCAGGACGCGGCGTATCGCCTGGAGCGCTACCGTGCCAACGGCCAGGAGCGCGATCCAGGCCAGGCCAAACGTAGCTTCGAGCTGCTGCGGGCGATCAACCGCAACCCACCGCCGCCGCTGCAGATCGAGCGCCCTGGACTGCCAGAGAACGGCCACCAGTCGCGCACCTGGCAACTGGGCGTGGGCAGCCGTGACGACCGTGCCTATGCCGAGTACGGCTTGCGCATGGCCTATCACGACCTCAACGACAACGCCTACGGCTTCCCGCTGGGTGCGCAGATCGAGATTCTTCAGCTCAAGCTGCGCCAATACGAAGGCAACGACTGGCAGGTACAGCGCCTGGACCTGGCGACCATTCGCTCGCTGACACCGCGTAACGAGCTGCTCAAGCCACTGTCTTGGCAGGTGGCCGGGGGGCTTGAGCGGGTGCCGGGCAAACATGATGACGAAGTGCTGGTGAGTCACGTCAACGGTGGCGCTGGCGGGACATGGCAATTGGCCGATGGCTTGCTCGGCTTTGCCCTGGGTACGGTGCGGGTCGAGCATCACAACGACTTCGCCGAATTCATCTCCCCGGCTGCAGGCTTCAATGGGGGGCTGCTGTGGCGCAATGGCCTGGGCAACCTGACCCTGGAGGCCAAGGGCGACTACTTCACCAATGGTGAGGTTCGACGCAGTGTGAGTCTGAATCAGCAGTGGGAAATCAGCCCAGACCTGGGGCTGCGGTTGAGTGCCAAGCGCGAGTTCAGCCATTTGGCTTCAGCGCAGAACGAGGTGATGCTGGAGCTCAAGTGGTATCACTACTGAGTTGGCGCCATCGCGGGGCAAGCCCGGTCCGCCACGGGTTGGCGTAGGCCACAATGCTGCATTAACGGCGTTTTGACAGCATCACGACAAACCAGCCCCTAGACTTTCCACATTGCTCGGAGGTTGTGGATATGTCGCGGTGCTGGCTCGGTTTGTCGATAGCGTTGTTGCTTGCAGGTTGCCAGTCCACCCATGAGCAAATGGTCAACCAAGGCTATCCACCGGCTTATGCCGATGGTTTCCAGGATGGCTGCAGCAGCGGCCGTCAGGCTGCCGGGTTGATGGTCGGAGATTTTCGCAAGGATGTGCCCCGCTATCTGCACAACCGCCAGTATGAAAGCGGCTGGGATGATGGCTTCCGGCAGTGCCAGGCAATGCAGAGCAACGAAGATTTGCGCGACTATCGCGAACGCTTCTGGGATGAGCGTGATCGGGAGTGGCAGCAGGAAAAGGATCAGGGCGCGGCACGAGCCTATCGGCGCAAGTAATCAAAGCCCCCAGGCATGCGCCTGGAGGCCGTCCCGCAAGCGCGTGTTAAACCACACCCTGCGCCAGCATCGCATCGGCCACTTTAACGAAGCCCGCGATGTTCGCGCCCTTGACGTAGTTGACCTTGCCATCGGCCTCTTCGCCGTAATGCACGCATGCATGGTGGATCGACTGCATGATGTTGTGCAGCTTGCTGTCCACTTCACCGGCGGTCCACAGCAGGCGCATGGCGTTCTGCGACATTTCCAGGCCACTGACGGCCACGCCACCGGCGTTGGAAGCCTTGCCCGGGGCGTAGAGGATGCCCGCCTCGATGAAGATATCCACAGCGTCGAGGGTGGTCGGCATGTTGGCGCCTTCGGCCACGCAGATACAGCCATTGCGCAGCAGGGCATGGGCGTCTTCAGCGTTCAGTTCGTTCTGCGTCGCGCACGGCAGGGCGATGTCACAGGCCAGGGTCCACGGGGTCTGGCCCTTGCGGAACTCCAGGCCGAATTGATCAGCCAGCTCGCTGATGCGCCCGCGCTTGACGTTTTTCAGCTCCATCAAAGCATCCCACTGCGCATCGCTCAGACCGGCTTCGCAGAACAGGGTGCCCTCGGAATCGGACAGCGAGATGACCTTGCCCCCCAGGTCCATGACCTTGCGCGCAGCGTACTGAGCGACGTTACCCGAGCCAGAGATGGCGACTCGGCGGCCGTCGATGCGCAGGCCTTGGCGCTTGAGCATTTCTTCGGCGAAGTACACGCAGCCGTAACCGGTGGCTTCTGGACGAATCAGGCTGCCGCCGTAGGTCATGCCCTTGCCGGTCAGCACCGAGGTGAACTGGTTGGCCAGGCGCTTGTACTGGCCGAACATGAAGCCGATCTCGCGCGCCCCCACGCCGATATCGCCGGCGGGTACGTCCAGGTCTGCACCGATGTGGCGGTACAGTTCGCTCATGAACGCTTGGCAGAAGCGCATCACTTCGGCATCGCTCTTGCCCTTCGGATCGAAGTCCGAACCGCCCTTGCCGCCGCCCATCGGCAACGAGGTCAGGGAGTTCTTGAAGGTCTGCTCGAAGGCCAGGAACTTCAGCACGCTGAGGTTCACCGAGCGGTGGAAACGCAGGCCCCCCTTGTACGGGCCAATGGCACTGTTCATCTGGATACGATAACCGCGGTTGACCTGGACCTTGCCCTGGTCATCGACCCAGGACACGCGGAACAGGATGGCGCGCTCCGGCTCGACGATTCGCTCGAGAATACCGGCTTGCAGGTAATGCGGGTTGGCTTCGAGGAAAGGCCACAGACTGCGCAGGACCTCTTCCACGGCCTGGTGGAATTCGGGTTGGGCAGGGTCGCGTTGTTGCAGACGCGCGAGGAAGTCGTCGACGGATTCGATCATGCTAGACATCTCACCAAGAGAGGATTGGACTTATTGGTTTTTTCCCGACTTTACCAAGAAGCAATCGCACTGGAACAGGGCGAAATGTCGTTTTTATGAAATTATTTGGTGCGTTTTATATAAGTGTATACAAAACCACACACATCATCGTGGGAGCGGGCTTGCCCCGCGATAGCGACAGAGCCCGCGATTAAATAGCCCTAAAAGCGCCATCGCACGCCAAGCCCGCTCCCACACAGCGCTTTGCAACAGGCACAACAATGGGGCCCCGAAGGGCCCCATTGTTGTGCAGCTAAAACCGGCTTACTGCGCCAGCTTCTTGTGCCGTACCCGATGCGGCTGGGCAGCAGCATCGCCCAGGCGCTTCTTGCGATCGGCTTCGTACTCGGTGTAGTTACCTTCGAAGAACACCACGTTCGAGTCGTCTTCGTATGCCAGGATGTGGGTAGCCACACGGTCCAGGAACCAGCGATCGTGAGAAATCACGATGGCGGCGCCCGGGAAGTCCAGCAAGGCTTCCTCCAGCGAACGCAGGGTTTCGACGTCGAGGTCGTTGGACGGTTCGTCGAGCAGCAAGACGTTGCCGCCCTCCTTCAGGGTCAGGGCCAGGTGCAGACGGCCACGCTCACCACCGGAGAGGTCCTTGACGAACTTCTGCTGGTCGCCGCCCTTGAAGTTGAAGCGGCCAACGTAGGTGCGCGCCGGGATCTCGTAGTTGCCGATGCGAATCTGGTCGGAACCGTCGGAGATCTGCTGGAACACGGTCTTGTTGCCGTCGAGGTCTTCGCGGCTCTGGTCGACACAGGCCAGCTGCACGGTTTCACCGATCTCGATGCTGCCCGAATCTGGCTGCTCCTTGCCCATCAGCATGCGGAACAGGGTCGATTTACCGGCACCGTTACCACCGATCACACCCACGATGGCGCCTTTAGGCATGGCGAACGAGAGGTTCTCGACCAGTACGCGATCGCCGTAGCCCTTGGTGACGTTCTTGAACTCGATGACCTTGTCGCCCAGGCGCGGACCGGCCGGGATGTAGATCTCGTTGGTCTCGCTGCGCTTCTGGAATTCCTGCGACTGCATTTCTTCGAAGCGAGCCAGACGGGCCTTGGATTTCGACTGACGAGCCTTGGCGCCTTTGCGCACCCACTCCAGCTCTTCCTTCATGGCCTTCTCGTGGGCGCTCTGCTGCTTGGATTCCTGCGCCAGACGATCCGACTTGGCCTCCAGCCAGCCCGAGTAGTTGCCTTCGTATGGGATACCCGCACCGCGGTCCAGTTCGAGGATCCAGCCGGCGACGTTGTCGAGGAAGTAGCGGTCGTGGGTAATCGCCACCACGGTGCCCGGGAAGTCGTGCAGGAAGCGCTCCAGCCAGGCCACCGAATCGGCGTCCAGGTGGTTGGTTGGTTCGTCGAGCAGGAGCATGTCAGGGGCCGACAGCAGCAGGCGGCACAGGGCCACACGGCGCTTTTCACCACCGGACAGATGCTCGACCTTGGCGTCCCAGGCCGGCAGGCGCAGGGCGTCGGCGGCGACTTCCAGCTGGCGCTCCAGGTTATGGCCGTCGGCAGCCTGCAGGATCGCCTCGAGCTTGGCCTGTTCGGCAGCCAGCTTGTCGAAGTCGGCATCCGGGTCAGCGTAGGCGGCGTAGACCTCATCCAGACGCGCTTGGGCGTCCTTGATCACGCTGACCGCTTCCTCGACCACTTCACGCACGGTCTTGGTAGGGTCCAACTGCGGCTCCTGCGGCAGGTAGCCGACATTGAGCTCCGGCATCGGCCGGGCTTCGCCGTCGAACTCTTTGTCGACGCCGGCCATGATTTTCAGCAAGGTCGATTTACCCGAGCCGTTGAGGCCGAGCACGCCAATCTTGGCGCCAGGGAAGAACGACAGGGAAATGTTCTTCAGAATTTCCCGCTTCGGCGGCACGACCTTGCTCAGCCGATGCATGGTGTAGACGTATTGAGCCAAAACCAAGCCCTCTATCAGATAGGTAAAGACATCGACGTACGACCTGGCTGATGCCAGGGGGATGTGTTTACGGGGTGTCATTGAACAAAGTCGACCATTCTACGCCAAGTCGTGACGTTATACAGATGGCCGGATGGCGGACCGGAGCGAAGCCGGTCCGCGAGAAAATTGCGTGCCCTGCTCCCACGACAGCCAATGGCAGTTGCGTGGGAGCGGGCTTGCCCCGCGATCAGGGCGCAACAGGCTGCCAGCGGGCTTAGGCTCGACGCTGCTTCGCTTGCACGCCACGCGGCAGGCGATTGCCGGCCTGCTCGGCCAGACGCGCAGCCCACGCAGCCTTGGCATTGTAGCCAGGCGTCGCCGCGGGTTTGCTGACAGGCTGAACCACAGGCTTGCTGACAGGCTTGGCGGCGGCCGGCTTGGCCACAGGTGCGCCAGCAACAGCGACAGGCTCGGCAACCGCCTTCGCCGACTTACGCAGTTCAGCCAACGACGGGCTCTTGCGCACAGTAGCGGCAGCGGCATCCGCTTTGCTCAGCGTGCGCTGGCAGGACTTGCAAGATACGTCATCGGCCACGACAGTGCTGACCAGGGTCTGACTGCTGCGCCCGCAGGCGGAATCGAGGCCATTGGTGGAATAGTGGGTAACCAAAACCGTACATCTCCAGAAGCGTTGACAATGAAGCGGCCGGCATTCTCGCACAGGTTGCAGGGACTTGCCGACCAGCCCCAGCCAAGCACGACCGTCGGCAACCCGACTACACACTGGCACTTTGCCATATTTGCAGGCATGCTAGCCGGCTCCATGTCTACAGATTTATAGTGCGCGCCGTGCTCAGGCACAGGCACGGCCCATGCATGTACCGTCCCTGCCATCGCCAGCCCAATCGCAGGACCACCGCTTGACCAATCTCAACCAACCGTCAATCTTGCGCCCTGCCCCCCCTGCCGGGACCGCCTCCCTGCGTGGCTCACTCAAGGGCACCTTGGCCTTGCTGGCGCTGGTTTTACTGGGCCTGCTGCTGTGGCAGCTGTTCGCCCAGTTCCGCCATACCCAGGCCGATCTGCGCCAACACAGCCTGATAGCGAGCGCTGAACTGGCCGATCACCTGAACCTGAACATGGCACTCAAAGCGCAGCAGGCGGTGAACCTGGTGCAGCCCTATGTCAAACCGCCGACGCCCGAAGCGCTGCCAGCGCTGCGCGCAACCTTGCAAGCGCGCCTGCCTGGCCTGCGCCATGTAGCCTGGTTGGACAGCAGTGGACGGATTCTGAGCGACAGCTTCGAGGGCAGTCCCGACCGCCAGATGATTGACGAGCTACTCCAACTCAATCAAGGACGCAGCTACTTCTTCACCAATTCGCCCGACAACAGCTTGATCTATCTGCTGCTGCGCCAACCTGCCGAACAGGGCCGCGGCTACTGGCTACTGCGCCTGTCGGCGGATTACTACCTGCAACTGACGGCGCACCTGGACGGCCCCGATCACCCACTCTGGCTGCTGGAAAACAGCCGCAGTGGCGAAGTGCTCGAACGCCATGGGCCTACCCCGGTCAGTGACCAGCCGCTACAAAGTGTGATGCTGGCATTCATCGATAACAGCACCTGGCAACTGCGCGGTCTGTATGACGTCGGCCATGCGCAGCAGAAATTACTGCCCGCATTGATCGGCAAATGCCTGCTGGTGCTGATCTGCGCGCTGCTGCCGTTGCTCGCGCTGATCAACATGCGCCGTCGTCAGCGCGCCTTGCAGGAAGATCGACGACGCTATCAGGAGATCTTCGATGGCACGGGCGTGGCCTTGTGCGTGCTGGACTTGTCCAGCCTGCCCGGACAACTCGACCGCTATCACCTGCGCAATCATGCCGCCCTCAAGCAAAGCCTGGCGCTCGACCCTGGCTTGCGCCGCTCGTTGCTGCAAGAACTGAAGATCACCGAGATCAATGAAGTCGCCCGCCAACTGCTCAATGTCCAGTGCAACGAGGGCGCCTGGCAGCGGCTGATCGAAGGTACCGGTGATGGCCGTGACAGCGTTGGCATGCAACTGATCGATGCGTTGATCGAGCAGCGCATGCTGCTCGAACTGGAAGTGCGCCTGCCCGCCCCCCTGGGCGGCGAGCTGCACCTGTGGCTGATGTCGCGCCTGCCATTGCAACGCCGCGACTACCAGGCGGTGATCCTCAGTATCAGCGACATCACCAGCCGCAAGCAGGTCGAGCTGTCGTTGCTCGAGCGCGAGAGCTTCTGGTCGGACGTTGTGCGCACCGTGCCCGACCAGCTCTATGTGCAGGACGTTGCCAGCCAGCGGATGATCTTCAGCAACCGCCACCTGGGCCAGACCCTGGGCTACGACCGCGCCGAACTGGCGCAGATGGGCGACCGCTTCTGGGAGCTGCTGCTTCACCCCGAAGACGCCGCGCATTATCGCGAGCTGCGCCAGCTACAGCGCGACAGCGGGCACAGCCAATCGCTGCACTGCCAGCTGCGCTTCCGCCACCGGGATGGCAACTGGCGCTGCTACGACATCCGCGAGCAGGTGCTGACCCGCGACAGCGATGACCAGGTCACCCGCATCATCGGCGTAGGCAAGGATGTCACGGTGCAGATCGAGGCCAGCGAGTCGTTGCGTGACAGCGAGCAGCGCTACCGTATGCTCGCCGAAAGCATCAGCGACGTGATCTTCTCTACCGACAACAACCTGCAACTCAACTACGTCAGCCCCTCGGTGCTGGCGGTACTGGGTTATCAGGCCGACTGGATCTTCGACAACGGCTGGCAATCGATCGTCGCCAATCCAGCTCAACTGACAGGCATCTATAGCCTGATGGAGCGGGTCAGCAAGGTCCTTGATGACCCTGAGCAGCTGGCCAAACTGCGCCGCGAACTGCCCACCCAGCTGTTTGTATTCGACTGCTTGCGCGCCGATGGCCGCAAGATCCCTATCGAACTGCGCCTGGTGCTGGTGTGGGATGAGCACGAGCGCTTCGAAGGCGTTCTCGGCGTGGGCCGTGACATCAGCCAACAGCGCCGAGCCGAAAAAGACCTGCGCATGGCTGCCACGGTATTCGAGCACTCGACCTCGGCCATCCTCATCACTGACCCTGCCGGCTATATCGTCCAGGCCAACGAAGCGTTCAGCCGGGTCAGTGGCTATGCGGTCGATGAGGTGCTCGACCAACTGCCGGGCATGCTCACCGTCGAAGAGCAACAGGGTGCGCACCTGGGCTATATCCTCAAGCAGCTGCACCTGCGTGGCAGCTGGGAGGGCGAGGTGTGGCTCAAGCGTCGCGATGGCGAGCATTATCCGGCCTGGGTCGGGATTACCGCTGTGCTCGACGACGAGGGCGACCTGGCCAGCTACGTGTGCTTCTTCACCGACATCAGTGAGCGCAAGGCCAGCGAACAACGCATCCACCGCCTGGCGTATTACGACGCCCTGACCCATTTGCCCAACCGCACGCTGTTCCAGGACCGGCTGTATACCGCCCTGCAGCAAGCCGAACGGCAAAAATCCTGGGTGGTGCTGATGTTCCTTGACCTTGACCGGTTCAAGCCGATCAACGACTCGCTCGGCCATGCCGCAGGCGATCGCATGCTCAAGGACATGGCCCAGCGTCTGCTTGAGTGCGTCGCTAACGACGACACCGTGGCGCGCATGGGCGGCGACGAATTCACTCTGCTGCTGCAACCCAAGGCTTCGCGCGAGCAGGCGTTGAACCGCGCCATCCATGTGGCCGAGAATATCCTCGGCAGCCTGGTGCGGCCTTTCGTCCTGGAGAACCGCGAGTTCTTCGTCACTGCCAGCATCGGCATCGCCCTGAGCCCGCAGGATGGCAGCGAGCTCAGCCAGCTGATGAAGAACGCCGACACCGCCATGTACCACGCCAAGGAGCGCGGCAAGAACAACTTCCAGTTCTACCAGACCGAGATGAACGCCAGCGCCCTGGAGCGCCTGGAGCTGGAGAGCGACCTGCGCCATGCCCTGGAGCAGAACGAGTTCATCCTTTATTACCAGCCGCAGTTCAGCGGTGATGGCAAACGCCTGACCGGCGCCGAGGCGCTGCTGCGCTGGCGGCATCCGCGGCGCGGCCTGGTGCCGCCGGGGGACTTCATCCCGGTGATCGAAGAGCTCGGCCTGGTGGTCGACGTTGGCGATTGGGTGCTGCGCGAGGCCAGCCGCCAGCTCAAGGCCTGGCACCAGGCCAAGGTACGGGTGCCCAAGGTCTCGGTGAACATCTCGGCGCGGCAGTTCTCCGATGGTCAGCTTGGCACGCGGATCGCCACCATCCTTGAAGAAACCGGCCTGCCGCCGGCGTGCCTGGAGCTTGAACTGACCGAAAGTATCCTGATGCGCGAAGTGCATGAGGCGATGCAGATCCTCGACAGCCTGAAAATGCTGGGGCTGAGCATCGCGGTCGATGACTTCGGCACCGGCTACTCGTCACTCAACTACCTCAAGCAGTTCCCCATCGATGTGCTGAAGATCGACCGCACCTTCGTCGACGGGTTGCCTGAAGGCGAACAGGACGCGCAGATCGCCCGCGCTATCATCGCCATGGCTCACAGCCTCAACCTGGCAGTGATCGCCGAAGGCGTGGAGACCCATGAGCAGTTGGAGTTCCTCCGCGAACATGGCTGCGACGAGGTACAGGGCTACCTGTTCGGCCGGCCGATGCCGGCCAATCAGTTCGAGGCGCAGTTCAGTAACGAGACGCTGTTCATGTTCCAGTGAGGCGAATTCTGCTCATCTGCACCGGCTTTTAAAAACGGACCTGAGAGTCAACTGAAAATCCCAGCCAGCCCAGATGGGCCGCGGCATGCCACATGAACTCCATTGGTCCGCGACATGACGCCACTTCATATGCCAGGGGCGAATCAATCGGTTAGAATGCACACCCAATTCTGCCCCGATCCTTGAGGACCGCCATGTTCAGCCGTGATTTGACCATTGCCAAGTACGACGCCGATCTGTTTGCCGCCATGGAGCAAGAAGCTCAGCGTCAGGAAGAGCATATCGAGCTGATCGCTTCGGAAAACTACACAAGCCCAGCTGTCATGGAAGCCCAGGGTTCGGTACTGACCAACAAGTACGCCGAAGGCTACCCAGGCAAGCGCTACTACGGTGGTTGCGAGTACGTCGACGTGGTCGAGCAACTGGCCATCGACCGCGCCAAAGAACTGTTCGGCGCCGACTACGCCAACGTCCAGCCACACGCCGGTTCCCAGGCCAACGCCGCGGTCTACCTGGCCCTGCTGTCGGCCGGTGACACCATCCTGGGCATGAGCCTGGCCCACGGCGGTCACCTGACCCACGGCGCCAGCGTTTCGTCCTCCGGCAAGCTGTACAACGCCATCCAGTACGGTATCGACGGCAACGGCCTGATCGACTACGACGAAGTCGAGCGTCTGGCTGTCGAGCACAAGCCGAAGATGATCGTTGCTGGCTTCTCTGCCTACTCGCAGGTGCTGGACTTCCCACGCTTCCGCGCAATCGCCGACAAGGTCGGTGCCTACCTGTTCGTCGACATGGCTCACGTCGCCGGTCTGGTCGCCGCTGGCGTCTACCCGAACCCAGTGCCATTCGCCGACGTGGTCACCACCACCACCCACAAGACCCTGCGCGGTCCACGTGGCGGCCTGATCCTGGCCCGTGCCAACGCCGACATCGAGAAGAAGCTCAACTCGGCAGTATTCCCAGGCGCCCAAGGTGGCCCGCTGGAGCACGTCATCGCAGCCAAGGCGATCTGCTTCAAAGAAGCCCTGCAGCCTGAGTTCAAGGCTTACCAGCAGCAAGTGGTGAAGAACGCCCAGGCCATGGCCAGCGTGTTCATCGAGCGCGGTTTCGACGTGGTTTCCGGCGGTACTGAAAACCACCTGTTCCTGCTGTCGCTGATCAAGCAGGAAATCTCCGGTAAGGACGCTGATGCCGCACTGGGCAAAGCCTTCATCACCGTCAACAAGAACTCGGTGCCGAACGACCCACGTTCGCCATTCGTCACCTCGGGCCTGCGTTTCGGCACCCCAGCCGTCACCACCCGTGGCTTCAAGGAAACCGAGTGCCGCGAGCTGGCCGGCTGGATCTGCGACATCCTCGCCGACCTGAACAACGAAGCGGTGATCGACGCCGTGCGTGAGAAGGTCAAGGCTATCTGCAAGAAGCTGCCGGTTTACGGCAACTAAGAGCGCCTATCCGACGGCCTGATCGTCGGGTATGAAAAAACCGCTGCCAGGTAACTGGTAGCGGTTTTTTGTTGAGCTTGCGCCAAGTGCAGAACCTGAAGTGCGTTACAAAACTTACCGGCATGCGCCAGGCAGCCTTGATGCGATCTGCATCTTCAGTCCGCGCTCAATGCGTCGAAGCCTGAACGAATCTTCTCCTCTGGCAACTCATCACCAATAAACACCATCACGCTCTCCCGCGCTTCCCCTTGTTTCCACTCAGTATCCCAGTCAAAGCCATACAGCTTCAGCACGCCCTGGAACACCAGTCGGCGCTGTTCTCCGGCGATGTTCAACACGCCTTTATAACGCAGCAGTTGCTTGCCGTGGCTTTCCAGCAGCTCGTTCATGAAGTCGCTGAGGCGGTCGATATCCAGCGCGGTTTCGGTGCGCAGGACCAAGGTCGAGATGCGGTCCGGGGTGGCCGGTTTGAGCACCGGGCGCAAGCTTGGCTTGAGGCTCACACCCAAATCGGTATTGAGGTTGAAGCCGCGCACATCGAGCAGTTCGGCCAGATCGATGCGGCCATGCTCAACCACGCGGATGCCCGCTCGACCGTTGATCCGCGCCAGCCGGTCGCGCAGTGCTTGCACCGCCTGCGGCTCGACCAGATCGGTCTTGCTCAGCAGTAGACGATCGGCAAAACCCACCTGCGCCTGGGCGATGGCCTGGGTCAGGTGCAGCTCGGCATGCGCGGCATCGACCAAGGTGATAATGCCGTCGAGGATGTAGCGCTCGCGCAGTTCCTCGTCGATGAAGAAGGTCTGCGCCACCGGCGCAGGATCAGCCAGGCCGGTGCATTCGATCACCAGCCGGTCAAAGGCGATTTCACCAGCGTCCAGGCGCTCCAGGAGCAGGTACAGGGCCTTGGTCAGGTCGGTGTGGATGGTGCAGCACACGCAGCCATTGGCCAAGGTCATGACCTGTACTGGCTCATCGCCCAGCAACTGGCTGTCGATGCCGGCTTCGCTGAACTCGTTTTCGATCACCGCCAGCTTCAGGCCATGCTCGGCCTTGAGCATGTGCTTGAGCAGGGTGGTCTTGCCGGCACCGAGAAAGCCGGTCAGGACAGTTACGGGAATGGGCGCTTGCACGCAGAAATCTCCTCAAGCCGAAAATGAAAGTGGGAGCCGGTTACCCAGGCTCCCACAGGTTCACGCTTGCCGCTGGTTCAACAGCACTTAGGCCCCGACTTGCCACCGTAACGGGCTTCCTGGCGCTCTCGGAAGAACTCCTCGTAGCTCATCACCGGCTTGTCCGGATGCTTGCCCTGCATGTGTTCGACATAGTTGTCGTAGTCGGGCATGCCGACCATCAGGCGGGCAGCCTGCCCCAGGTACTTACCCAGTCGACCCAGGTCGTTGAACATAGCTGCAATCCTCTCGTTTACGCGTCAGGCAAGGCCTGGAATGGGGTTTCTTTATCGCTGCGCTCCTTGTGACCCAAGGCGCGGTAGCCAACCTTGAGGGCGAAGAACAGGATGCTGAAGACCACCAGCAGGAACAGGATCGTCAGGCCAGCGTTGGTGTAGGCGTTGAAGATCACGTGCTGCATCTGGCCGATGTCCTTGGCCGGCGCCAGCACCTGACCGGCATCCAGCGCCACGCTGTACTTGTTGGCCAGGGCCAGGAAGCCGACTGCCGGGTTCGGATCGAACAGCTTGATCAAGCCAGCAGTGGTGGTGCAGATCAGCAGCCATACCGCAGGCAGCAGGGTGACCCACATGTAGCGCTGACGCTTCATCTTGATCAGCACCACGGTGCCGAGCATCAGGGCGATACCCGCCAGCATCTGGTTGGAGATACCGAACAGTGGCCACAAGGTGTTGATGCCGCCCAGCGGATCGATTACGCCCTGGTACAGCAGGTAGCCCCATAGCGCTACGCAGCCCGCGGTGGCGATCAGGTTGGCCGCCCACGACTCGGTGCGTTTGAGCGCCGGCACGAAGCTGCCCAGCAAGTCTTGCAGCATGAAGCGCCCGGCACGGGTACCGGCGTCCACTGCAGTGAGGATGAACAGCGCCTCGAACAGGATCGCGAAGTGGTACCAGAAGGCCATGGTGTTCTCACCCGGCAACACCTGGTGGAGGATCTGCGCGATACCCACCGCCAAGGTTGGCGCACCGCCGGCACGGGCCAGGATGGTGTGCTCGCCGATGTCGCGGGCAACCGCTTCGAGTTGCTCAGGGGTGATCAAGAAGCCCCAGCTGCTGACGGTCTGCGCCACCGATGCGACGTCGGCGCCGACTACTGCGGCCGGGCTGTTCATGGCGAAGTACACGCCTGGCTCGATCACCGAAGCGGCGACCATGGCCATGATGGCGACGAACGACTCCATCAGCATGCCGCCGTAACCGATGTAGCGGGCGTTGGTTTCGTTGTCGAGCAGCTTGGGCGTGGTCCCCGAAGAGATCAGCGCATGGAAGCCGGACACCGCACCGCAAGCGATGGTGATGAACAGGAACGGGAACAGCGTGCCCTTCCACACCGGACCGGTGCCGTCGGTGAACTGGGTCAGGGCCGGCATCTTCAGTTCCGGCGCAATGATCAGGATACCGATGGCCAGGCCAACGATGGTGCCGATCTTGAGGAAGGTCGACAGGTAGTCACGCGGCGCCAGCACCAGCCAGACCGGCAGCACCGCCGCGACGAAGCCGTAGCCGACCAGCATCCAGGTGATCTGCACGCCAGTGAAGGTGAAGGCCGGGCCCCAAACCGGATCTGCGGCAATCAGGCCCCCCAGCCAGATCGACAGCAGCAGCAAGACCACACCGATGAGCGAAATCTCACCGATACGCCCCGGGCGGATGTAGCGCATATAAATGCCCATGAACATCGCGATCGGGATGGTCGCCATCACCGTGAACATGCCCCATGGGCTCTCGGCCAGGGCCTTGACCACGATCAGCGCCAGCACCGCGAGGATGATGATCATGATCAGGAAGCAGCCAAACAAGGCGATGGTGCCAGGGATCCTGCCCATCTCCTCGCGCACCATGTCGCCCAGCGAGCGGCCGTTGCGGCGGGTGGACATGAACAGGACCATGAAGTCCTGAACGGCACCGGCCAGCACCACGCCCGCGATCAGCCACAGCGTACCGGGCAAATAGCCCATCTGCGCCGCGAGCACCGGACCGACCAGCGGCCCTGCACCGGCGATCGCCGCGAAGTGGTGACCGAAGAGGATGTGCTTGTTGGTCGGGACATAGTCCAGACCATCGTTATTGAGTACCGCGGGCGTCGCCCGACGGGGGTCCAGTTGCATCACCTTGGTGGCGATGAACAGGCTGTAGTAGCGATAGGCGACCAAGTAGATAGCCACTGCCGCGACCACGATCCACAAGGCATTGATCGCCTCGCCGCGACGCAGGGCAACCACACCCAGCGCACAGGCTCCCAGGACTGCCAGCGCCAGCCACGGAAGGTGGCGTAGCAGGCTATTATTGTTGTTCATGGTTTACTTCCAGCTGGTGGATTGGAAAGACCGCCCATCGAGTCTAGGGCGTGTCATCGCGCATTGCCACACTTGCTTTGGTCTAGAGCCTTTGCTGCCCGTTTGCTTTACCTGATGCAGGTACGAAATTAACTATAGTCAGGATGTACTCCGGAGGGCTTTCCCATGAGCAACCACGATGAACGCCGGCGCTTTCAGCGCATTGCCTTCGATGCGCCCACCGAATTGCGTCAGGGCGACCGACGTTGGCCGGTAAAATTGCTCGATTTGTCGCTCAAAGGGCTGCTGATCCAACGACCTGAACCATGGGACGCCGATGCCACGCAAGACTTCGATGCAGTCATCCATCTTAGTGACCAACAGACCCAGCTGCGCATGCAGGTCGAACTGCGTCACGAAGAACCCGACCGGCTCGGATTCGTCTGCCTGCACATCGACCTCGACTCGATGAGCCATTTGCACCGTCTTGTGGAATTGAACCTGGCTGACAGCACCGAAATGATGCGCGAACTGCGCGAACTCATCGAAGATTGATATCTCTTAGCTAGCTAACGTACTTCCCACCTTCTGTTTCCTGTCTACCCAGACAGCTTCTTGCGGGGCGTCTGGGCGCTTGTACACATCCATCCTGCACCGCCTCTGACTAGTTGGAACGCATTCTGCATTCAGTAAACGCGCTGTTTGCGGCCACCCTTGTGCGCGCTCCAATCAAAATATTGTATACAATTTTTGTGGCCATCTAATGTAGGAAGTGTCTACAGTAGCGGCACAACAATAAACAGAGAGCCTGCTCCATGACTACGTCCCCTAGCACGTCTCCCGCCCAACGCCCCGAGGACGAAAACCTCGGGCTGGGTGCCAACCTGGCTTATGGTCTGCAACACGTGCTGACCATGTATGGAGGGATCGTTGCAGTACCCCTGATCCTGGGGCAGGCTGCAGGTTTGAACCCTGCAGAAATCGGCCTGCTGATCGCCGCCTCGCTGTTTGCCGGTGGCCTGGCGACGCTGTTGCAGACCTTGGGCCTACCGTTCTTCGGCTGTCAGTTGCCGCTGGTACAGGGTGTGTCGTTCGCCGGTGTGGCGACCATGGGCGCGATCCTCAGTAGCGAAGGCGGCGGTGGCCTGCAGGGTGTATTGGGTGCGGTCATGGCGGCTTCGCTGATCGGCTTTCTGATTACCCCGGTGTTCTCGCGCATTACCAAATTCTTCCCGCCGTTGGTGACCGGTATCGTCATCACCACCATCGGCCTGACCCTGATGCCAGTCGCTGCACGCTGGGTGATGGGCGGCAACAGCGCCTCGCCGGAGTTCGGCAGCATGGCCAACATCGGCTTGGCGGCGGCGACCTTCGCCATCGTCCTGCTATTGAGCAAACTGGGCAGCGCGGCTATCTCGCGGTTGTCTATCTTGCTGGCAATGGTCGCCGGAACCCTGATCGCCTGGTCGCTGGGCATGGCTGACTTCAGCAAGGTCACCGAAGGCCCAATGTTCGCCTTCCCTACCCCGTTCCATTTCGGCATGCCGACCTTCCACATCGCTGCGATCCTGTCGATGTGCATTGTGATCATGGTGACCCTGGTGGAAACCTCGGCGGACATCCTCGCCGTCGGTGACATCATCGACACCAAGGTCGATTCCAAGCGCCTGGGTGATGGCCTGCGCGCCGACATGGCCTCGAGCATTCTCGCGCCGATCTTCGGCTCCTTCACCCAGAGCGCCTTTGCCCAGAACGTCGGCCTGGTGGCCGTGACCGGGGTCAAGAGCCGCTATGTGGTCGCTACCGGTGGTGTGATCCTGGTCGTGCTGGGCCTGCTGCCGATCATGGGCCGGGTGATTGCCGCAGTGCCGACGCCGGTGCTGGGCGGTGCAGGGATCGTGCTGTTCGGCACCGTTGCCGCCAGTGGCATCCGCACCCTGTCCAAGGTCAGCTACAAGAACAACGTCAACCTGATCATCGTCGCCGCCTCGCTGGGCTTTGGCATGATCCCGATCGCCGCACCGAACTTCTACCACCACTTCCCAAACTGGTTCGAGACCATTTTCCACTCCGGCATCAGCTCGGCGGCGATCATGGCAATTCTGCTCAACCTGATCTTCAACCACTTCACCACTGGCAACTCGGACCAACAGTCGGTATTTGCCGCCGCCTACGAGCGCACCATCCAGTACTCGGACATCTCGGCATTGCGCGATGGCGACTACTTCAAGGATGGCAAGCTGTTCGATGCCGAAGGTAATGAAGTGCCGTTGCTCGAAGCCGATGAGCATGGCGACGAGGCGCCACGGCGCAAGGCCATTGCCGAGCATTGATCGCTGATCGAAGCGGTCAGGGGGGAGCCGATGCGCATCGTCGGCTCCCCTTTTTTGTGGGTGTTGATGACGCTATCGCGGGTGCACCATGCCGAGCTTGCCAGTCAGCGCCATGCGCTGGATCCGGCCGATCAGACGGTCGAGCACCAGCGGGCTGCGCAGTGTCAGGGTCGAGCTGTAGCTGCGACAGGCCCGCTGCACGGTGCGGTCGCCCAGCTTGCGATTGCAGAGAACCCGCTTACTCGAACAGGGCGTCCAAAGCCTGTTCCAGACGCGTCACGGCAATCACCTGCAAGCCCGCTGGCGACACCTTGGGCGCATTACCCTTGGGCACAATGGCGCGTTTGAAGCCGTGCTTGGCAGCCTCTTTGAGGCGCTCCTGGCCACTGGGCACGGGGCGCACTTCACCCGACAGGCCAATCTCGCCGAACACCAGCAGGCCGTGGGCCAATGGCCGGTTGCGCAGGCTGGACATGACGGCCGCCAGCAGCGCCAGGTCGGAGGCGGTTTCCAATACCTTGACCCCACCGACCACGTTGAGGAATACGTCCTGGTCATGGGTAGGAATGCCGCCATGGCGATGCAGTACCGCCAGCAACATGGCCAGGCGGTTCTGGTCCAGGCCCAAGGTGACTCGCCGTGGGTTGGCCAGGTGGCTGTCGTCGACCAGCGCCTGTACCTCGACCAACATCGGCCGGGTGCCTTCCCAGGTGGCCATCACCACGCTGCCCGGTACCTCTTCCTGGGTCCGGTTGAGGAAGATCGCCGAAGGGTTGGATACCTCCTTCAGACCACGATCGGTCATGCCGAACACGCCCAATTCATTGACCGCGCCGAAGCGGTTCTTCACTGCGCGCAGCAGACGCAGGCGGCCGTCCGACTCGCCCTCGAAATACAACACGGTATCGACCATGTGCTCCAGCACCCGCGGGCCGGCCAACGAGCCTTCCTTGGTAACATGGCCGACCAGGAAAATCGCCGTGCCGCTCTGCTTGGCATAGCGCACCAGCAGCGCCGTGCTCTCGCGCACTTGCGCCACCCCGCCAGGCGCCGATTGCAGCTGCTCGGTGAAGATGGTCTGGATCGAGTCGATGACCATCACCCGCGGTTTTTCCACGCGCGCCGTGGCGATGATGGTTTCGATGCAGGTTTCGGTCATGACCTTGAGCTGATCCTGCGGCAACCCCAGGCGCCGTGAGCGCATCGCCACCTGCTGCTGGGATTCCTCGCCCGTCACGTATAACGCCGGCATGCCGGTGGCGATGTTGCACAGGGTCTGCAACAGGATGGTCGACTTGCCGATCCCTGGGTCTCCCCCAATCAACACCACCGAGCCGTCGACCAGGCCACCACCGAGCACCCGATCCAACTCGGTGCTGCTGGTCGTGAAGCGCGGGATTTCTTCAACGCTGACCTCGGCCAGGGTCTTGATCTGCGCCTGCTGCCCAGTCCAGCCGGCGCGCCCGCTCGGCGCAGCCGCGCCGCCGCTCTCGATCATGGTTTCGGTCAGGCTGTTCCAAGCGCCGCACTCACCGCACTGGCCGGCCCATTTGGGGAAGGTCGCGCCGCACTCGGTGCAGCCATACAAGCGCTTGGCCTTGGCCATGGGGGCAGTCTCCTGGAAAAAACCGCCATGATAGCTGAGCTGGACGTGTCTCGAACGCCGCGGGATGCGACAAAACTATTCGATCTAACCGCAGTCTCTAGCTGCACACATCACGCATGAAGCGTTTAAGTGGCTTACACTGCGTTTACTTATCCATTTGTTACAAGGAACACAACCATGGGCATGATCAGTGAATTCAAGGCGTTTGCGGTCAAGGGCAATGTCGTCGACATGGCCGTCGGTATCATCATCGGCGCCGCCTTCGGCAAGATCGTTTCGTCTTTCGTCGGTGACGTGGTGATGCCACCGCTGGGCCTGCTGATCGGCGGCGTGGACTTCAGTGACCTGGCGATTACCCTCAAGGCGGCCGAGGGCGATGCTCCGGCAGTGATGCTGGCCTACGGCAAGTTCATCCAGACCGTGATCGACTTCCTCATCGTCGCCTTCGCCATCTTCATGGGGGTCAAAGTGATCAACCGCCTCAAGCGCGAAGAAGCCGTGGCGCCGAGCGTACCGCCAGCGCCTACCCCGCAGGAAACCCTGCTGACCGAGATTCGCGATCTGCTCAAGACGCAGAACCAGAATCGTCTGCCCTGACCGCAGCTACGAGCTGCAAGCGCCAAGCTGCAAGAAAAGCAGGGCCGCGCTCTGATCGGGCATTTCTTGGGATTGGGGATTGGGGCTTGGGGCTTGTAGCTGATTCTCACCAGTAGTTTTCTACCGCCACTTGTCCCGGCCGCTTGCTCAAGCTCAGTTGCAGATCGCGCGCCTTGAGTACCTTGCGCGTGTCATCGATCATCTGCGGGTTGCCGCAGAGCATGACGCGCGAATGCTCAGGCGAAAACTCAAGCCCCGCCGCCCGCTCCAATTCGCCATTTTCGATCAGTGTGGTAATGCGCGCATTCAATGCCCCAGGGTGCTGCTCGCGGGTTACCACCGGAATGAACTGCAACTTGCCAGCGAACTCAGCCAGGTAGTCACGCTGCTCCAGGCCAGCGATCTCCTCTAGATAAGCCAGCTCATTGGCTTCTCGTACCGAATACACCAGCTTGATGTTGTCAAAACGTTCCCAGGCCTCGAAGTCCTGCAGGATCGACATGAACGGTGCAATGCCGGTACCGGTCGCCAGCAGCCATAGATCGCGACCGCCAATGAAGCGATCAAGCGTTAGAAAACCAAACGCCTGACGGTCGATCAACAGCGTATCGCCTTTGCCCAGACGGCTCAGCTCGCTGGTGAACTCGCCTCCTGGGACTACAATCGAGAAAAAATCCAAATGCTCATCATGCGGCGCGCTAACCATCGAATAGGCCCGCCAAACCACGCTGCCGTCGGCCTTGGTCACACCCAGCCGGGCGAACTGGCCGGAGCGAAAGCGAAAGCCTGCGTCGCGGGTGACTCGCAAGGAGAACAAGCTGGGCGTCAGCGGTTGCACGTCGAGCAAGGTCTGGCGAGTAAATTTGTCGGCGCTGGCGGTCATGACGGGCTCCATAAATCAAGTGTGCACAGTTTCGCCCAAAGCGGCGGCGATGAACACCGACGGTTTGCAGGGGCAAGCCAAACGGAGTGTCATACATGGCTTAGGGGGCTATAGCGAAAAAATCCCAACGCAACGCTAGGTCTTTTCCTACAATGTGCCGGGTGGTAGTGGAGTTGAATCCAGGGAGCTATCAGGGAGCGTTTCAATGTCGCAATGGAACCCGGAGCAGCTGCAACAGCTGCAGGATGAGCGCGACCCGCAGCAGTTGTTCAAGCGTGCGTTGGCGTTGGTACAGGATATGGGCATGCCCTACATGGGTTTGGCTTTGCATATCCATCTCGCCGCTAGCCGGCCGCAAATCATCCTGTACAACAACTTCCCAGCTGAATGGAACGCATTCTATACGCAAGCTGAGCTGATCAAGCAGGACCCTATCGTCAAGCGCTGTCATGAATCCACTCTCCCGGTGCTATGGGATGACGAGCTGTTTCGCGAAGTGCCAGCACTGCGCAGTACGGCGTGCTCCTATGGCTTGCGCCATGGCTGGAGCCAATCGGTGCACGACCAGCGGCATAATGAAACACAGTTGAGCGTAGCCAGGCCGCAGGGCAAGATCGACACCATTGAGTTCTATGACAAAAGCGCGCGTATCGTCTGGCTGTGCCATACCCTGCACGAGCGGCTCAGTGAGCACCACCTGGCTGCACTGGCACCGATCCCCAAACTCAGCGAACGCGAGTTGGAAGTGCTCAAGTGGTCCGCCGACGGCAAGACCGCGGCAGTGATTGCCCGGATCCTGTCGCTGTCGACCAGCACAGTGAACTTCCACATCCGCAGCGTGATCACCAAGACCAACGCCTCCAACAAGGCCGCTGCCATTGCCATCGCCGCCAGCCGCGGACTGTTCTGACGCCAGGCAGCCCACCGCTTGGGCAAAGCCCTGTAGAATTGCGCGCTTCAAGCTCGTCGTGGTCTGCGCCGGGCAGATTCGTACCCGAGCCCCATGCCATGCCTTTGTTGACCAGCCCCTTTGCCGAACTCGACCTGATCCGCCAACCGGAACAGGTCAACGACCCCCTGCAAGCGTTCGACGCTGCCGATGAGTATCTGCTCGAGCACCTGGCCAGCCAGGCGCTGCCGACGGGTTGCCGGGTGCTGGTGCTCAACGACAGCTTCGGCGCCCTGGCGGCCAGCCTGTGCGCTGATGTGCAGGTGGTCAGCAGCGGTGATTCGCACCTGGCGCGGGTGGCCCTGGAAAAGAACCTGGCGCGTAACGCCAAGCCCTTCGACGCCGTGCCTTTCGTGCCCGCCAACGCTTCCTGGCAAGGGCCGTTTGACCGAGTGCTGGTGCGGGTGCCGAAGACCCTGGCGCTGCTCGAGGAACAACTGATTCGCCTGCAAGGCCATCTGGCCCCAGGTGCGCAAGTGATCGCCACGGCCATGATCAAACACCTGCCGCGGGCAGCGGGCGACCTGATGGAAAAGTACATCGGCCCGGTACAGGCGTCGCTGGCGCAGAAAAAAGCCCGTTTGCTGACCGCCACCGTGGCCGAACGGCCACGGGCTAGCTCGCCTTATCCCACGCGCTACCGCCTGGATACGCCAGCTCTGGAGCTGGTCAACCATGCCAACGTGTTCTGCCGCGAAGGCTTGGATATCGGCACCCGCGCGTTTCTTCCGCACCTGCCGCGTGATCTGGGCCAGGCTCGGGTAGCCGACCTTGGCTGTGGCAATGGCGTGCTGGCGATCGCCAGTGCCCTGGTTAATCCTGAGGCGCAGTACACGCTGGTCGACGAGTCGTACATGGCGGTGCAGTCGGCGTTGGATAACTGGCAGGCGGCGTTGGGCGATCGGCCGGTAGAGGTGCGCGCAGCCGATGGTCTGGCTGGGCAGGAGAAGCAGTCGCTGGATGTGGTGCTGTGCAATCCGCCGTTCCACCAGCAGCAGGTGGTGGGCGACTTCCTTGCCTGGCGGATGTTCCAGCAGGCGCGCGATGCCTTGGTGGTGGGCGGCGCGCTGTACATCGTGGGTAACCGGCACCTGGGGTATCACAGCAAGCTGGCGCGGCTGTTCCGGGGGGTTGACCAGGTGGCGGCTACGCCAAAGTTCGTGATCCTCAAGGCCCGCAAGTAAACCCAAAGGTCTTGGGACCGCGTTGCGGTCCCAAAACCTGCATTCAGTGGGTACTCAACCCTGCCGCGGCCATGAACATCCGCATCAACCAGGCCACCACCCCGAGCGCCGCCACACTGCCCGCCCAGATCAGCACCAGCCAACCCAGCCGTTGCCACAGCGGCTTCTTCTGCTCCTCGATGCCATGTTTACCCGTCATCGTGCAGCCCTCCCTAGTGGTAGCCATCTTCGTGGGTCACCTTGCCGCGGAACACGTAGTAGCTCCAGAAGGTGTAACCCAGGATGAACGGCAGGATGAACAGCGTCCCCACCAACATGAAGCCCTGGCTCTGCGGCGGCGCGGCGGCCTCCCAGATCGAGATCGAGGGCGGAATGATGTTCGGCCACAAGCTAATGCCCAGCCCGCTGTAACCGAGGAAGATCAATACCAGGGTCAACAGGAATGGCGTGTAGTTGGCATTGCGCGCCACCGCCTTGAGCAGCCCATAGAAGGTCACCAGGACCAGGACGGGCACCGGCATGAACCAGATCAGGTTAGGCATGCTGAACCAGCGCTCGGCGATCTGTGGATAAGCCAGCGGTGTCCACAGGCTGACAATACCGATCACCACCAGCAGCACCAACGCCAGCGGCCGCGCCAGGTCATGCATCTGCTTTTGCAGCGGGCCTTCGGTTTTCATGATCAGCCAGGTGCAGCCAAGCAAGGTGTAGGCGACGATCAAACCCAGCCCGGAATACAAGCTGAATGGCGTCAGCCAATCCAGCGAGCCGCCGGCGTAATGGCGGTCGACCACCTTGAAGCCTTCGATGAACGCGCCTAGCGCGACGCCCTGGAAGAAGGTGGCCACCAACGAGCCGCCAATGAACGCCTTGTCCCACAGGTGCCGCTTGTCATCCTTGGCCTTGAAACGAAACTCGAAGGCCACACCACGGAAGATCAAGCCCACCAGCATCAGGATCAGCGGCAGGTATAACGCTTCCAGCACCACCGCATAAGCCATCGGGAAGGCGCCGAACAAGCCCGCGCCCCCCAGCACCAGCCAGGTTTCGTTGCCGTCCCATACCGGGGCGACGGTATTCATCATCACATCGCGGTCACGCTCGGCCTTGACGAACGGGAAGAGCATGCCGATGCCCAGGTCGAAGCCGTCCATCACCACGTACATCATGACGCCGAAGATGATGATCACAGCCCAGATCAGCGGAAGATCGATACCCATGGCTCAGCTCTCCTTGTTTAGGCTGATGGCGTCGGTGTTGGCGTCGGCGCTATCGTCGGCGGCAGACAACGGCCGCGCGGGTGTGCGTTGCTGGCCAGGACCGCCCGGTGGCTGCGCATCGCCCTCGCCGGTGTGCGGGCCTTTGCGCACCAGGCGCATCATGTAGCCAAGGCCGGTACCGAACAGGGCGAAGTAGACCACCACGAAGATCACCAGGGTCACACCGAGCTGGGTGTAGCTATGGTTGGACACTCCTTCTGAGGTGCGCATCAATCCATAGACTACCCACGGCTGACGGCCGATCTCGGTGGTGAACCAACCGGCCAGAATGGCAATCAGCCCGGACGGCCCCATCCACAGGGTCAGGTAGAGGAAGGGTTTGCTGCTGTACAAGGTGCCGCGTTTACGCAGCCACAAGCTCCACAGGCCGACGAAGATCATCAGCAAGCCCAAACCCACCATGACCCGGAACGACCAGAACACAATGGTCGAATTGGGTCGATCTTCGGCTGGGAACTCTTTCATTGCCGGCACTTGCTTATCCAGGCTGTGGGTCAGGATCAGACTGCCCAGGGCCGGAATTTCGATCTTGAAGCGGGTCGTTTCAGCCTGCATGTCGGGGATACCGAACAGGATCAGCGGCGTAGGCTCACCGGGGACGTTCTCCCAATGTCCTTCAATCGCGGCGATCTTCACCGGCTGGTGCTTCAAGGTGTTCAAACCATGGAAGTCGCCAATCACCGCCTGGATCGGCGCGACGATCAGCGCCATCCACATGGCCATCGAGAGCATCTTGCGCACCGCCGGGTTGTCACGCCCGCGCAGCAAGTGCCAGGCCGCCGAGGCGCCGACGAAGAACGCGGTGGCGACAAAGGCCGCGGTGGCCATGTGCATCAGTCGATAGGGGAAAGAGGGGTTGAAGATCACTGCCAGCCAGTCCACCGGCACCACGCGACCGTCGATGATTTCGTGGCCTTGCGGGGTCTGCATCCAGCTGTTCGAGGCCAGGATCCAGAAGGTCGAAACCAAGGTGCCCAGGGCCACCATCACTGTCGAGAAAAAGTGCAGCCCCCGGCCGACGCGGTTCCAGCCGAACAGCATGACACCGAGGAAACCGGCCTCGAGGAAGAACGCGGTGAGCACTTCATAGGTCAGCAACGGTCCGGTAACAGCCCCGGCGAAGTCAGAGAAGCGGCTCCAGTTGGTGCCGAACTGATAGGCCATGACCAAGCCGGAGACCACCCCCATGCCGAAGTTGACGGCAAAGATCTTCGACCAGAAGTGATAGAGGTCGCGGTAGACCTGCTCGTGGGTTCTCAGCCAAAGGCCTTCGAGAACCGCCAGGTAGCTCGCCAGGCCAATGGTGATGGCTGGGAACAAGATGTGAAAGGACACGGTAAAGGCAAACTGGATTCGGGCGAGCTCTAGGGCTTCTAATCCGAACATGGTGCTTCCTCTTCAGATAATCCGGCGTCCGGGCTCATGGCCCTGTCGCCCACTGCCCCCACGGTTATCGAGTGCGGCGCGTTGGAATTGTTCTGTTCGATCGCAGGGATTGAGGCCTGATGGCCAAATCGTTGCTTCTGGAACGATTGATCCAGGTCAACGGTTGACAGTGAGCATAGCCCCGAATGGCCGCCCTAGCCGTGCGGTTGAATGCCGCGTGACCCGTTGTCTCACCCGCCTTTCGTTGAATAGGCAAGGCAGCGCTTGAGAGCTGGGCTGATCATTTCTTCACGCTGAAGCCGTGACGCGATCAGATGTGCAGCTCAGCTCCCCTCCTCTCCAACCCAGCCCCAGCAACTATTTGTTACAAACAGATGTTACGCTCTGGCCCTCCCTATCGCCGAGGCCACAGGTTTCCCGATGTCCGATTCTGCCCCGCTGTTGCTCCGTCAACACCGCCCCTTCCTCGCCTTCTGGTTGGCCCGCGTATTCACCGCCAGTGGTTTTCAGATGCTCACCGTGGCCATCGGCTGGCACCTCTATCAACTGACCGGCAACGTGCTCGATCTGGGTTTGGTCGGCCTGGTCGAGTTCGCCCCACGGGTGCTGTTCATGCTCCACACCGGCCATGTGGCGGACCGCTTCGATCGGCGCCGGGTCGCCGCCCTGTGCCAAAGCCTGCAAGCTCTGATTGCCCTGGCCCTGGTGGTGGGCAGCGCCACTGACAACGTCAGCCGCGAGATGATCTTCATCCTGGCCTTCCTGCTCGGCACGACCCGCTCGTTCGAAATGCCAGCGACCCAGGCACTGCTGCCCAATGTCGTGCCACCGGGGCTGTTTCCACGGGCAGTAGCCGCCTCGGCCTCGGCGACCCAGGCAGCGACCATCGTCGCCCCGGCGGTTGGCGGCTTGCTGTACGCCTTCGGCAGCATCTGGGTATACGGCCCAACCGTGGCGTTGTATGCGATTGCCTGCCTGCTCACCCTGAGCCTCGACGCACGCCAACAGCTGCCTCAGCGTGGCCGCGCCAGCCTCGAGTCGCTGCTGGCCGGGATCCGTTTCATCCGCAGTCGCCCGGACATCCTCGGCGCCATCTCCCTGGACCTGTTCGCGGTACTGCTCGGCGGCGCTACCGCCCTGCTTCCGGTGTTCGCCAAGGACATCCTGCTCACCGGCCCATGGGGCCTGGGCCTGCTGCGCTCAGCGCCTGCGGTGGGGGCGCTGCTGATGTCGATCTGGCTGGCACGCTTCCCATTCGAGCGCAAGGTCGGCCGGACCATGTTCACCGCGGTCGGGGTGTTTGGCGTGGCGACCATTGCCTTTGGCTTGTCGACCTCGTTCTGGTTCTCGCTGGCGGTGCTGGTGGTACTGGGCGCGGCGGACATGATCAGCATGGTCATCCGCAGTTCGTTCGTGCAGCTGGAGACGCCCGATGAGATGCGCGGGCGAGTGAGTGCGGTGAACGGGTTGTTCATCGGTGCCTCGAATCAGCTCGGCGAATTCGAATCTGGGGTGACAGCGCACTGGTTTGGCACAGTGCCAGCGGTGGTGCTCGGTGGGGTGGGCACATTGCTGGTGACCGGGGTGTGGATAAAACTGTTCCCGACCCTGGCCAATCGGGATCGGTTGCACAGTTCCTGATCAGCTCGCGCCAGCAACCCGTGAAGGCGTGGGAACAGGCTGCTCGTCCGGTCCGCCAGGTGACCTGCCAACGGCCATAGGCCCCCGCCATCCATGCTGGTATGATGCGCGGCTTTTTTCCGCCCCACATAAACCACGGCAGCCGGTACGGTCTGTGCTTTGCTGATGGGGTCGATATATTCACGGCGCCTGGGGGCGCCTTGGGGAGCGGGCATGCTGGAAAGGCTGTTTCAACTAAAAGCACACAACACCAATGTGCGCACCGAGATTCTCGCGGGCGTCACTACCTTCCTGGCCATGGCCTACATTCTGTTCGTCAACCCGAGCATCCTCGGCGAGACCGGCATGGACAAGGGTGCGATCTTCGTCGCCACCTGCCTGGCCGCAGCGATCGGCTCGGCCACCATGGGCCTGATCGCCAACTACCCGATCGCCCTGGCGCCGGGGATGGGCCTGAACGCCTTCTTCACCTACACCGTCGTGCTGCACATGGGCCATACCTGGCAAGTGGCGCTGGGTGCGGTATTCCTCTCGGCGGTGCTGTTCTTCCTGCTGTCGATCTTCCGCATCCGTGAGTGGATCGTGAACAGCATTCCGCTGCCGCTGCGCTCGGCGATCGCCGCCGGCATCGGCCTGTTCCTGGCACTGATCGCCCTGCATAACGCAGGCATCGTCGTCGATAACCCGGCTACCTTGGTGGGTCTGGGCGACCTGAAGAATCCGGCCCCCGTGCTGGCTACGCTGGGCTTCTTCCTGATCGTCGCCCTGGAAGCAATGAAAGTACGCGGCGCGGTGCTGATCGGCATTCTCGCGGTCACCCTGGCCTCGATCCTGATGGGCGTAACGCCCTTTGCCGGCGTGGTGTCGATGCCGCCTTCGCTGGCCCCGACCTTCCTGCAACTGGACATCGCCGGCGCCCTCGATGTGGGCCTGATCAGCGTGATCTTCGCCTTCCTGTTCGTCGACCTGTTCGACAACTCCGGCACCCTGATTGCCGTCGCCAAGCGCGCCGGCCTGATGGGCAAGGACGGTCACATGCCGAAGATGGGCCGGGCCCTGATCGCCGACAGCACCGCGGCCATGGCCGGCTCGCTGCTCGGCACCTCGACCACCACCAGCTATATCGAGTCGGCTGCGGGCGTGAGCGCCGGTGGCCGTACTGGCCTGACCGCCATCGTCGTCGCGATCCTGTTCCTCCTGGCGTTGTTCTTCGCGCCCCTGGCTGGCAGCGTACCGGCCTTCGCCACTGCGCCGGCGCTGCTGTTCGTCGCCGTGCTGATGGCCTCGGGGCTGGCGGAAATAAACTGGGATGACGTCACCGAAGCCGCGCCAGTGATGGTCACTGCCCTGGCCATGCCGCTGACCTACTCGATCGCCAACGGCATCGCCTTCGGCTTCATTACCTGGACCGCCATCAAACTGCTCTCGGGCCGCCGCCACGAGCTCAACCCGGCATTGGTGATCCTCTCCATCCTGTTCGTCATCAAGCTGGGCTGGTTAAACGCATGAGTGCTGTCTTCGATCCATCGTCCTACGAAAGCCTGCTGACGCCCAAGGTCGAGCGCCTGCGAGAGTTGCTGGCGCCGTTCGATGCGCCAGAGCCTGCGGTGTTCGATTCGCCGCGCGAGCACTATCGCCTGCGTGCCGAGTTCCGCCTGTGGCGTGAGGAAGGCCAGCGCCACTACGCGATGTTCGCCCCAGGCGAGAAGCACAAGGCGATCCTGATCGACGACTTCCCGATTGCCAGTGAGCGCATCAACGCGCTGATGCCGCGCCTGAAAGCGGCCTGGCAGGCCAGCGAGGCGCTGAGCAATCGGCTGTTCCAGGTGGAGTTTCTGACCACCCTGGCAGGCGATGCGATGGTCACCCTGTGCTACCACCGTCCACTCGACGAGGCCTGGGAAACCGCTGCCCGCGTGCTTGCCGAACAACTCGGCGTCAGCCTGATCGGCCGCTCCAAGGGCAAGCGCCTGGTGATTGGCCGCGACTACGCGGTCGAGCAATTGCAAGTCGCTGGCCGCACCTTCAGCTACCGCCAACCCGAAGGCGCGTTCACCCAGCCTAACGGCGCCGTGAACCAGAAGATGCTCAACTGGGCCTTCGACGCCATGGGCGAGCGCGACGACGATCTGCTCGAGCTGTACTGCGGCAATGGCAACTTCACCCTGCCGCTGGCCACCCGCGCACGTAAGGTGCTGGCCACCGAGATCAGCAAGACCTCGGTCAACGCTGCACTGCATAACCTCGACGAGAACGGCGTGAACAACGTGCGCCTGGTGCGCCTATCAGCTGAAGAGCTGACCCAGGCGCTGAACGAGGTCCGCCCGTTCCGCCGCCTGGAAGGCATCGAGCTGAAAAGCTACGACTTCGGCACGGTGTTCGTCGACCCGCCACGCGCCGGCATGGACCCGGACACCTGCGAGCTGACCCGTCGCTTCGAACGTATCCTGTACATCTCTTGCAACCCGCAAACCTTGGCACAGAACATCGCCCAGTTGCACGATACCCACCGTATCGAACGCTGTGCGCTGTTCGACCAGTTCCCCTATACCCATCATATGGAAAGCGGGGTGTTGCTGGTTCGGCGCTGACCCGCAACCCGGCGAGGCCGCAATGGCCTCGCCGCGAACGCAGCAAAAACCCCGTCAAGCCAGCCTCTACTGGTTCGCGCCGTCATCGAGGACGGCGCGCTACCGGTAGGCGCTGGCTTGACGGGGCGCCGAACCGCTGCGCTAACAGCGCAGCGGCCCCTCTAAGCCAATGCGGATCAAAAATCGAAGAACACCGTCTCCCCTTCCCCCTGAATACGGATATCGAAGCGATACGCCGTCTTGCCATCAACCTCGCAGCGCTTGGCAATCAACGTCTCACGCCGCTGCGGCTGTTCGATCAGATTCAGCACCGGGCACTTGGCGTTAGCCTCGCCTTCGTCATCGAAATACAGCCGCGTATGCAACTGGATGTTGATCCCCCGGGCAAACAGACTGATGTTGATGTGCGGCGCCATCGGCACACCTGCGGCGTTGTTGACTACGCCCGGCTTGACCGTGTGCAGGGTCCAGTCGCCCGAATCGAAGGTGGTGGCGGTTCGACCAAAGCTGTTGAAGGGGTTTTCCAGGTTGTACTCGTCCTGATACTGACCCTCGGCATCGGCCTGCCAGATCTCCAGGAACGAATCACGCACCAGATGGCCGTTGCCGTCATACACCTGGCCGATCAACAGGATGTGCTCGCCCGGCGCTTCAGGGCGGGCCAGGCGGTTCCAGATTTCCTCTGGGCGGATCGGGTTACCGGCCGCTTCCAGGGCCAGGCCGATGTGCACGTAGGGGCCGGCGGTCTGCGAGGGCGTTTCCGGCAGCAGTTCGATTGGCATGTCGGCGCTCCTCAGCGGTTTTCGAAGTGGGTCTGGCGCTGACCGCGCAGGACGATATCAAAGCGGTAGGCCAGGCAATCCATCGGGTTGGCGTTGCTCATGTCGAGCTTGGCGATCAGCTGCTGCACCGCTGCCGGGTTGGCGATGGATTTGACGATCGGGCACATCGGGATCAGCGGGTCACCTTCGAAATACAGCTGGGTGATCAGCTTGGTCGAAATCGACGGGCCACTAACCGAAAAGTGAATGTGCGCCGGGCGCCAGTCATTCGGGCCGTTGCGCCATGGATACGGGCCGGGCTTGATGGTGCGGAAGCTGTAGTAGCCGTCGCTGTCGGTCAGGGTGCGACCAACGCCACCGAAGTTGGGGTCCAGCGGGGCCAGATAGCGATCGTTCTTGTGCCGATAGCGACCGCCAGCGTTGGCCTGCCACATTTCCACCAGGGTGTTGGGCACAGGCTTGCCATACTGGTCGATGACCCGGCCGGCAACGATGATGCGTTCGCCAATTGGCAGGCCACCGTTGTCGAAGTTCAGCAACAGGTCGTTGTCGTGTTGACCAAAGCGCAGATGAGAGAAGTCGGGACCGGTGGTCTCGCTGATCGACTGCGGGATGCTCACCAGCGCCTGGCGCGGGGAGCGGGCAATCGAGGTCTTGTAGTCAGGCGTTAAGGCTTTCGGGTGCCAGTTGCGATCACGGATCACGAAGCGGCTGGTGTCCTGGGCGGGCATGCCGTTTTCCTCTTATTGGACTTATGCGAGCGCCTGTGCGTGGCAGGCGGACTTGCAGTTTCCGACAGGTCGCGGGGGATGAATATTGAATTCAACGGCCCATAACATAACCATTTGGTTATGACTGCAGCTTTAGCTGTCAGAGCGCCCTGCCCTGAACTAATCTTTAACCTCATGTTTCAAGCTGGAGCACACTCATGGAATGGCGAAAAGGCCGGCGTAGCGACAACGTAGTCGATGCCCGCGGCGAAGGCGGTGGCGGCGGTATGCGCTTTGGCGGCGGTAAAGGGCTTGGCCTCGGCGCCATCTTGCTGATCGTCGGTATCGGCTGGCTGACTGGACAAGACCCGTTGCAGATCCTCGGCCAGATCGCCGGACAGATGGACCAACAGCAAACCCAGACCGCCCCGGCTGGTGTGGAAGGCAAGGCGCCGCCGGCCAATGACGAGCAGGCCGAGTTCGTCGCCTCGATCCTGGGCGACACCGAAGACACCTGGAAGGCGCTGTTTGCCCAGGCTGGCAAGCAGTACCGTGATCCCAAGCTGGTGCTGTTCAGCGGCCAGGTCAATTCTGCCTGCGGCTTCGCCTCGTCGGCAGTCGGGCCGTTCTACTGCCCAGGCGATCAGCGGGTATACCTGGACATGAGCTTCTTTCGCGAGATGGAAAGCCGCTTTGCCGCAGCCGGTGATTTTGCCCAGGCCTATGTGATTGCCCATGAGATCGGCCACCACGTGCAGACCCTGCTGGGCGTCTCTTCGCAGGTACAAGCCGCGCGCCAGCGCGGACAGAAAATGGAGGGTGACAATGGCTTGCTGGTCCGCCAGGAGCTGCAAGCTGACTGCCTGGCGGGGGTGTGGGCCTACCAGGCGCAGAAACGCTTGAACTGGCTCGAGCCTGGTGACATCGAAGAAGCGCTGAACGCCGCCAATGCCATTGGCGATGACCGCCTGCAACAGCAGGGCCAAGGCCGGGTGGTGCCGGACTCCTTCACCCATGGCACCTCGGCGCAGCGTGTGCGCTGGTTCAAGACCGGTTTTGCCAATGGCGATGTGAACCGCTGCGATACCTTTACCGCGCGTAGCCTCTAACCCCTGCCTACCGCTTCGCGGGAAAACCCGCGAAGTTGCCTATGAAAACGCAAACGTTTTCATAGGGTTACAATTCTGCAGAAAAAGCGTTTCAGCTCCAGCCAATCTTGCCGATAACTCCTGCACGAATCAGCGGGCACTCAGGAAGAATAACGCCCAGCGATTCAGATCAAGTGAGCGAAATCATTTTCTGGAGAGCGTGCATGAACAGCTGGTTTGCCAACATCAGCGTCAACCTCAAACTCGGACTGGGCTTTGGCCTGGTCTTGCTGCTGACCGGCCTCTTGGCCCTGACGGGCTGGAACAGCCTGGGCAGCCTGATCGACCGCAGTAACTGGATGGGCGACATCGGTCAGCTCAATAAAGACCTGACCGACCTGCGCGTGGCGCGCCTGCAATACATGATCGCCAACGGCGACGATACCGCTGCGGCCAACACCCAGGCCAAGCTGGATGCCTTCAGCGCCCAGCAGCAGCGCCTGGCGACTACCTTCAAGAGCCCCGAGAACGTCAAGCTGCTCAATGAGCTGGGCGCGATCATCAGCGACTACAAGACCTCGCTGAGCAAGATGCGGGCTGGCTACAAGACCACCTTGGCCAACCGCGAGAACATGAACAAGGCGGCAAGCAAAGCCGATGAAATCCTTGAAAGCATCAGCCGTGACGTGCTCGCCCAAGGTGAAAACGACAGCGTGCGCTTTGCCCAGTACCAGGTCATCAGCAAGACCCGCCAGCAACTGGCCCAGGTGCGCGTAGACGTGCGCGGCTACATTGCCGACAGCGATGCCGCCAGCGAACAGGCTGCCCTGCGTCAGCTCGATGCGGCCCTGGTGGAAGTCGACAACCTCAAGCGCCAGCTGCCTAACGAAAGCACCCGCGTGCAACAGTTCGAAGACAGTGTGCAGGCCTACCGGACCGCTGTGCGCGAGTACCGCGACGCTGTCGCCGCGATCGCCGTGGCGCGTGCCGAAATGACTGTACAGGGGGCCGACATCGTCAAGCGTAGCGACGCGCTGTACAAGATCCAGATCGAGCGTCGCGACATCGAAAGCGCCCAAGCCCGCAGCATGCAGATCATCGCCACCTTGCTGGCACTGCTGGTGGGTGTCTTGGCAGCAGTCATCATTACCCGGCAGATCACTCGCCCTCTGCGCGAGACCATGGCAGCCGTGGAGCGCATCGCCGGTGGCGACCTGACCCACGACCTGCGCGTCACCCGCCGTGACGAGCTGGGCGTGCTGCAACAGAGCATCGGCCGCATGGGCACCACGCTGCGCGAGCTGATCGGTGGTATTCGCGATGGCGTTACCCAGATTGCCAGCGCCGCTGAAGAGCTGTCGGCGGTGACCGAGCAGACCAGCGCCGGCGCCAACAGCCAGAAAGTCGAAACCGACCAGGTAGCGACCGCCATGCATGAAATGGCCGCGACCGTGCAGGAAGTGGCACGCAACGCCGAGCAAGCCTCGCACGCCGCCACCGGTGCCGACGACGAAGCGCGCGCGGGCGATCGGGTGGTGGGCGAAGCCATCAGCCAGATCGAACGCCTGGCCGAAGAAGTGCACCGCTCCACCGAAGCGATGAACCTGCTGCAGCAGGAAAGCCAGAAGATCGGCAGCGTCATGGACGTGATCAAGTCGGTCGCCGAACAGACCAACCTGCTCGCCCTCAACGCGGCCATCGAGGCAGCACGCGCGGGTGAGGCGGGTCGTGGTTTTGCCGTGGTCGCCGACGAAGTGCGCGGCCTGGCGCAGCGCACCCAGAAGTCTACCGAAGAGATCGAGGAGCTGGTCGCCAGCCTGCAGAACGGCACCCAGCAGGTGGCCAATGCCATGCTCGGCAGCCGCAACCTGACTGAAAGCAGTGTCGAGTTGGCGCGCAAAGCCGGTGGTTCGTTGGAGAACATCACCCGCACGGTGTCGAACATCCAGTCGATGAACCAACAGATCGCCGCCGCTGCCGAGCAGCAGAGCGCCGTGGCTGAAGAGATCAGCCGCAGCATTCTCAACGTGCGCGATGTGTCGGAACAGACCGCTTCGGCCAGTGATGAGACCGCGGCCTCCAGCGTTGAGCTGGCGCGTCTGGGCGGTCACTTGCAGATGCTGGTCAGCCAGTTCCGCGTCTGACGTCGAACGCATCGCGGGACAAGCCCGCACCTACAGGGTTCGAGTAACCCTGTAGGTGCGGGCTTGTCCCGCGATTGCGTCAGCCCTGCCTAAAGGGCTCTATTTGACCACTCGACCCTCGCCGCGCCCACGCGGATCCGAAGCGGTCTCGATCTTCTCGCCCGTCACCCGGATCGCCTGGATATCGCCCATTTCCCAGCCCTGATCCTCCAGCACATAGCCCATCTTCTTCAGCTCTTGCGCCACCGCACCGGTGAGCGGCGCGTAGCTGTCGAAGTAGATGGTGTCCTTGGGCAGCAACTGGTGATGCACGCGCTGCGCGGCCACGGCCTTGTCCAGCGGCATGTTGTAGTCATACAGGTTGTTCATCACCTGGAAGATCGAGGTAAAGATCCGCGATCCCCCCGGGGTGCCGATCACCAGGGTGACCTTGCCGTCGCGCGTCACCAGGCTTGGGCTCATCGACGACAGCATGCGTTTGCCCGGAGCGATCGCGTTGGCATCGCCGCCGACCACGCCAAAGGCATTGGCCGCACCCGGCTTGGCGCTGAAGTCGTCCATCTCGTCATTGAGCAGGAAGCCTGCGCCCTTGACCACTACACCGCTGCCGTAGTCGAGGTTGAGGGTGTAGGTGTTGCTCACCGCGTTGCCCTGTTTATCGACGATCGAGAAGTGGGTGGTCTGGTGCGGCTCCAGCCCTGGACGCACCTTGTCGGTCGCGGATATGGCAGTGGGGTTGACCTGTTCGGCGCGCTTGGCCAGGTAGTCCTTGGCGATCAGCTTGTCCACTGGCACCTTGGTAAAAGCCGGATCGCCCAGGTAGTCGGCGCGGTCGGCGAAGACGCGCTTCTCGATCTCGGCCAGCAAGTGGATGTAGCGCGCCGAGTTCTGCTCCACGCCCTTGAAATCGGCGGCGCGGTTTTCCTTGATCCCCAGCAGCTGGGCCAGGGCTACGCCGCCGGAGCTTGGCGGCGGTGCGGTATAGACCACATTACCACGCCAGTCGATGGCCATTGGATCGCGCCACAGCGCCTTGTAGTCCTTCAGGTCGTCCTTGGTGATCAGGCCCTTGTCTGCCTGCATCTGCGCCACCAGCAGGTCGGCGGTCTTGCCTTGATAGAACTCGCTGACGCCCTTGTCGGCGATGCGTTCGAGGGTCTGCGCCAGTTCTGGCTGCTTGAACAGCTCGCCGACCTTCATGTTGCCGAAGTAGTCATTGAAGTTGGTCGCGGTCTTGAACATGCCCTGGGCATCGTCGCGGTACTGGTACTGCTTCTGGGCGATCTTGAAGCCGTTTTGGGCATAACCGATGGCGGGGGTGAGCAGTTCGCTCCACTTGAGCTTGCCGAACTTCTGATGCGCTTCCCACAGGCCCATCACCGTGCCGGGCACGCCAGCTGCGCGGGCGCCGACCAGGCTGAGGTTTTCGATCACCTCGCCCTTGTCGTCCAGGTACATGTTGCGTGTGGCCGCCTTGGGCGCCACTTCGCGGTAGTCGAGGAAGTACGGCTTACCATCGACGAACAGGGTCATGAAGCCACCGCCGCCGATGTTGCCGGCCTCGGGGTAGGTCACCGCCAGGGTGAAGGCCGTGGCTACCGCGGCATCCACGGCATTACCGCCTTTTTTCAGGATATCGGCGGCCACCTGTGCGCCATATTGATCGGGGGCAGCCACCGCGCCGCCTTCCAGGGTGACGGCGAAGGCCGACGAACAGCTTAGGATCGCGGCCCCGAGGGCCATGGACTGGAACATGACAAGACGCATGTGCGCTTCCTTGGTGTTGTTTTTGTTGATCAGTCATTAAGGCCGAAGCGTTTCGACTAAGCAAACAACCCAGGAGCATTACGACGCCAATCAGCCAAAACTGTCGCGTTCAGAACACTGCTTTTCCATCACGGGGAGCAGGCGTACCCCGCCAGCTTGTGCTGGATGAAGTCGAGGAAGCACTGAATGCGCAGCGCCAGCTGGGTGTTGCGGTAGTACACCGCGTGGATCGGCTGGCGATAGCCGTTGTTGGCCTCGCCCAGCAGCACCTGCAAGCGCCCGGCGCGGATGTCTTCATGGGTCATGAAGTGCGACAGGCTGACGATGCCCTCGCCTGATAGCGCCAGCTGGCGCAGGGTCTCGCCACTGGAGGCGATCAGGCTGGGGCGGATCGTCCAGCGATCGCCTTCGGCATGGCGCAGCGGCCATTGATTGAGCACCTCAGGCTGGCTGAAGCCAAGCAGGCAATGCTGGTGCAGATCCTCGACCTTGAGCGGCGTGCCATGGCGCTCGAGGTACGCCGGGCTTGCCAGGATCTGCATCGGGCTGCAGCCGAGCGAGCGTGCATGCAGGCTGGAGTCGGCCAGCTCGCCAATGCGAATGGCCACGTCGGTGCTTTGCTCCAGCAGGTCGATGATCAAATCGTCGGTATTCAACTCAAGCTCGATACCGGGGTACTGCTGACGGAACTCGCCGATCCACGGCACGATGGCATGCAGCATGAACGGTGCTGCGGCATTGATGCGTAGCCGGCCCGAGGGGGTTTGCCGGTTCATCGACAGGCGCTCTTCCATCTCGTCCATCTGTTCGAGGATGGTCCGCGCGCGTTCGAGGAAGAAACGGCCCTCTTCGGTCAGGTCCATGCGCCGGGTGGTGCGGTTGACCAAGGTGGTGCCAAGTTTGCCTTCCAGGCGCGACAGGGTGCGGCTGACCGCCGACGGGGTCTGGCCCATCTGCTCGGCGGCGGCGGAGATCGAACCACAATCGATGACGGTGACGAATACCTGGAGTTCTTCTGAACGGGTTTTCACTTGGCGGCCTGCACTTGAATGACGCGATGATAGATAGCCGGTTGAGCCTCCTCCTGCAAGCGATCTGAAGGCCCGTGCAGCCCCCTCAGCAATCAGCGCATCAGTTGGCCTTGGCGAACACCTTGGCCAGATGCGCCTCGTAGGCTGCCATGGTCGCCGGCACATCGGGACGTTTCATCACATCCACTGCCAGGAAGGTCGGCAGGCCGGTCATGCCGAGGAACTGGTTGGCCTTGTGGAACGGGAAGTACACCGCATCCACGCCCTTGCCTTCGAAGAAGTCGCTCGGATCGTCAAAAGCCTGCTGCGGGGCGTTCCAGGTGACCGAAAGCATGTACTGCTTGCCGTGGATCAGACCACCACTGCCGTACTTTTGCGAAGCATCGGAACGGGTGCGACCATCGCTGGCGTACAGGCTGCCGTGACCTGCGGTGAACACCTCATCGATGTACTGCTTGACGGTAAACGGCGCGCCCATCCACCAGCCTGGCATCTGATAGATCACCACATCGGCCCACAGGTACTTCTCGACTTCTTCCTGGATGTCGTAGCCGCCATCGATGAAGGTCTGCTTGACGTCGTAACCGGCGCGGTCCAGGTGGGCCAGCGCCAGGTCATGCAGGGTTTCGTTCAGGCGGCCATCGGAATGGGCAAAGCGTTTACCGCCATTGAGCAGGAGAATCTTTTTCATGGTGGGCCTCTAACTGTGTCTGGCTCGATCCGGGGACCGAATGGGATGACGGCAGATTAGGGGCTCGCGAGCGGGGGAAACAGCAGGGACGGAGCAAAATACATTTGCCTGCAATTCACGAATGGCATTTTGATTGTTGCTTTAAAATCGGCGTACCACTTCCTTCAGAGGCCCAACCCATGAGTGAGCAGTACGCCTTTATCCTTAAAGCCAAGACCCGCCCAGAGATGGCCGAAGCCTTCGAACAATTGTTCCGTGGCTATGTCGAACCGAGCCGCCAGGAGCCTGGCTGCATCGAGTACCACATGCTGCGTGACCAGCAAGACCCGAGCTTGTTCGTGTTCTTCGAGGTATGGGCCGACAAGGCTGCGCTGGATGTGCACTCGGCGCTGCCGCACATGCAGCAGTTCTTCGCCCAGCGCATGGACTACCTGGAACGCGACTTCGATATCCAAATGATCGAAATGCTCAGCCCGTCGTCGGCTAGCCGTTAACCAGCAGATGCCCGCCCAGCACTGACAGGCCAATGAAAAAACAGCGCCTGAATAGCTGGGCGCTGATCCGCTGGCGCAGCCACTGGCCAGCGAACATACCCAGCAAGGCGGGCGCCAGCATCACCAGCGAAGCGCCCAACGCCTGCCCACCCAGGGCATCCTGACCGCTCAGGCCAACTGCCAGGGCGAGGGTCGAGACGCTGAACGACAGGCCCAGGGCCTGGATCATTTCTTCTCGCGACAAGCCCAGGCCTTGCAGATACGGCACTGCGGGCATGACGAAGACACCGGTGGCGGCCGTCAGCACACCGGTCAGCAGCCCACACAGTGGCCCCAGCCAGCGCTGCCGTGGCGCTGCGATGCGAAAGCCCGGCCCAACCAGGCCATACAGCGCATACACCAGCAACGCCCCACCCAAGGCATGCGCCGCCCACGGCCCACTGTTTATGCCCAACCAGGCACTACCCAGCAGCGTGCCCAACACGATCATCAGCAGCATGCCCGCCAGCCGCCGTGATAGCGCCCGCAGGTGCCCGCCGGTTGTCAACTGCCAGAGATTGGTCAGGGTCGACGGCACAATCAACAGCGCCGCAGCCTGCGCCGGTGGCATAGCCAGACCCAGCAGGCCCATGGCGACCGTTGGCAAGCCAAGGCCGATCACGCCCTTCACCATACCAGCCAGCAGAAAAGTCACCAGCACCAACAGCGACAGTGCCGGGCCTATGTCGGTGTAGAACGTGAGTAATTTATCCATGGGCTGATACTGACGCCTCGGCCAATACCTGAGAATCTGCCATATACTCAGCCAGGCTCTTGCCAGGACAGAGGCACATGCATTTCGATCTGACTGACCTCAAGCTGTTCCAGCACACCTTGGAGTGCGGCAATATCACCGCTGGCGCGCAGCGCAGCCACCTGTCGCTGCCTGCGGCGAGCGCGCGCATTCGAGCGATGGAGGCGTCGCTCGGTATCGCCCTGCTCGAGCGCAACCGCCGTGGCGTGCAACCGACCCCAGCGGGCCAGGCCTTGTTCCAGCATGCGCGGCTGATCGCCCAGCAGGTCGAGCGCCTGCAATACGACCTGGCGCTATACGCTCAAGGCCAGCAAGGCCAGGTGCGCCTGCTGTGCAATACCGCAGCGCTCACCGAGTACCTGCCCGAACTGCTTGCCGCCTACCTGGCGGACTACCCCGCTGTCAGTGTCGATGTCCAGGAGCTGCCTAGCCTGCGCATCGTCCAGGCGATCACTCAGGGTATGGCCGAGCTGGGTATCGTCTCCACCGCCGCGCCCTGCGCGCATCTGCAAACCCGCCCTTTTCGCGATGACCCGCTGGTGTTGATCATGCCGCTCGGGCATCCCCTGGCCGAGCAGCACGCTCCCCGCTTCAGCGACAGCCTCGCCCACGGCCATGTGGCCCTTGGCAGCCAAAGCGCGTTGGCCTTGCACCTGGAGGAGCAGGCCCTGCGTCAGGGCCTGCGCATGCAGGTACGCGTCCGCGCGGAGGGCTTCGACGGGGTCATTCGAATGGTCGCTGGGGGCGCGGGGGTGAGCGTGGTACCGCTGGCTTCGGTGCGCCGCTGGGAGGCCGTATTGCCACTTAGCTGGGTGGCGCTAGGCGAAGATTGGGCCAATCGCCGGTTGCAGCTGTGCGCGCGAGATTTCGCTGCCTTACCGGGGTTTGCCACAAAGCTGGTTGAACGCCTGGTGAAGCGGTAAGCAGCGTTGCAATCGTTGCAAATCAATGGGCCAGTGCCAGCTCGCGCAATGCGGCCGAAGCCAAAAAGCCAGACCGTGAAGCATAGCGATGATCACGTTTTACTTTCTCATCAATACGCTGCAAGAGGTTTTCCGGCAACGTGGCGTTAAACCGTACAGCCCTACCGAGATACGGTGTGACATCGAAATCCACTACCGCCCACACCCCGCCGGCATAATCTGGATTTGCGACATGTACATCGATTTCCTGCGCTTGCGGTAATGCCTCCCCATCGGCCACCAGCCCTTCAAAATGCAGTGCGAGGGCCTCCTGAACATTCTCCAGCGCTTGTGCAACGCTCGCACCCGCTGAAAAACAGCCAGGTACATCGGGCACGATCACACCGTAGTCCGACTCAACGTCTTTGTGCATCACAACCGGAAATTTCATTGCGCCTCTCCGTAAATTTTCGAGCCTGCAGACCTTGGACCTGCCCCTACTTCAAACCTGCTTGTTTCAAGATGCTGTGCACTGTGCCTTTGGGTAGCTCACTTTTAGGATGGGGAACCGTAACCCTGCCTCGCTTCACGGGGTGTCTGAATTGATGATGACTGCCCTTCACCTCGACCTGATTACCACCCGTGCGCCTCAATAAGTTCGATCACATCCCTACTGCGCATTGATTCTTCCTTGGGCAGTTAGTGTGTATGGTACACACCTAAATTAACAAGAACAAAGCGCAGTACACACCATGCATACTCAAGACGACGAGCGGCGGGCTCGGCATTACCCATAGCTCTATACCTCAGGGCTTGTAAGAAAAATCAAACTTGCTGTTAATAGGCCGATTTCTCACAATCCCTACTGCTGCGTCTTCGATGAGCACCCCGAAAAGGAATTTCAAGTGCCCTCCATCTATCAACTTAAACCGCGCTTTCAGGCCTTGCTGCGCCCTTCGGTCCAGCGCCTGTACGAGCGCGGCGTCACAGCCAACCAGGTCACCGTCAGTGCTGCACTGGTCTCAGTGTTGCTGGGCGTGCTGTTGGCCTGGCTCGCCCACGTCACCTGGTTATTCGTCCTGATTCCGCTATGGATGCTGCTGCGCATGGCACTGAACGCCGTGGACGGCATGCTCGCCCGTGAGTTCGGCCAGCAATCCAAGCTCGGCGCCTACCTCAACGAGCTCAGCGACGTGATCGCCGATGCCGCCCTGTACCTGCCCTTCGCGCTGTTGGCTGGCGTGTCGCCAACCCTGGTGGTGCTGGTGGTGATCAGCGCGCTGATCTGCGAATACGCCGGGGTGATGGGGCCGCTGGCCGGCGCTTCGCGGCGCTATGACGGGCCGATGGGCAAGAGCGATCGGGCGTTTGCCTTCGGCGTTTTGGGGGCTGGGGTGGCCTTCGGCCTGCTCAGCCCGACCTGGATCAACGGCCTGCTGCTGGTCATTGCGCTGCTGTCGCTCTATACCCTCTACAACCGGGTATGTCGCGGGTTGGCTGAAGCCCGCTGAGCCCCCTCGCTGCCCTCATTGCTGCCGGACAAGGATTTTCGCCATGCGCCAAGCGCAATCGCTGCACTTCACTACCCATGACGGCGTCGAGCTGCATTACCGTTACTGGCCCGCCACCCGTAACGAGCATCAGCCACGACGCGCCGTGGTGATGTTCCATCGCGGCCACGAACACGGTGGGCGCCTGGCCCACCTGGTCGATGAGCTGGACATGCCGGGCTACGACTTCTTCGCCTGGGACGCCCGTGGCCACGGCCAGTCGCCTGGGGCGCGTGGCGACAGCCCGGGCTTTGCCTGCAGCGTGCGCGACGTGCAGACCTTCATCGAGCATATTCACGCCAGCCACGGCATCGAAGAGCAAGACATGGTGGTGCTGGCGCAGAGTGTCGGGGCAGTCCTGATCGCCACCTGGGCCCACGACTACGCACCCAAGGTCCGCTGCCTGGTGCTCGCCTCGCCAGCGTTCAAGGTCAAGCTCTACGTGCCCTTCGCCCGGCCTGGCCTGAAACTGCTGAAAGCGCTGCGCGGCAACTTCTTCGTCAACAGCTACGTCAAGCCACGCCTGCTCACCCACGACCCGCAGCGAGTCGCCTCGTATGTGGCCGACCCACTGATCAGCCGGCCGATCTCAGTGACCATGCTGCTGGGTCTCTATGAGGCGGCCGACCGCGTGGTGGCCGACGCCCAGGCGATCCAACTACCGACCCAGCTGCTGGTCTCCGGCGCTGATCTGGTGGTTGAGCGCAAGCCTCAAGAGCTGTTCTTCCAACGCCTGGGCAGCGCGCGTAAAGAGCTGCATGTGCTGCCCGGCTTTTTCCATGACACCCTCGGCGAGCGGGATCGCGCCCATGCCCTGGCGCGGATCAGCCGCTTCGTCGGGCACTGCTTTGCCTCGCCAGTGGCGGCGCCCTCGTTGCTCGATGCCGACAAGACTGGCGCCAGCTGCGCCGAAGCCGAAAGCCTGGCGGCGCCATTGCCGCGCAACTCGCCTCGCGATCTGTACTGGCGCGCTACCCGCGCTGGCCTGCGTCTGGGCAAGGGCTTGTCCGAAGGGGTGAAGCTGGGCTTCGACACCGGCTTCGACTCCGGCAGCACGCTTGATTACGTCTACCGCAACCAAGCCACCGGCAAGGGCAAGCTGGGCGAGCTGATCGACCGTAACTACCTCGATGCCATCGGCTGGCGTGGCATTCGCCAACGCAAGCTGCATGTCGAAGAGCTGCTGCGCCAAGCCATTGGCCTCCTGCATGAACAGGGTAAGCCGGTGAACATCGTCGACATCGCCGCCGGCCACGGTCGCTACATCCTCGAAGCCCTGCAGGAGCTGGAGCAACTGCCAGACTCGATCCTGCTGCGCGACTACAGCGAGCTGAATGTCGAGCAAGGCACAGCATTGATCGCCGAAAAAGGCCTCGGCGAGATTGCTCGTTTTGTCCAGGGCGATGCCTTCGACCGCCAGAGCCTGGCGGCGCTCGACCCTCGCCCGACGTTGGCGGTGGTGTCCGGGCTGTATGAGCTGTTCGCCAGCAACCAGCTAGTTGGCAACTCCCTGTCAGGCCTGGCCGATGCGGTCGAGCCGGGCGGATATCTGGTCTACACCGGGCAACCCTGGCACCCGCAACTGGAGATGATCGCCCGCGCCCTGACCAGCCACCGTGGCGGCCAGGCCTGGGTGATGCGTCGACGCAGCCAGGCGGAGATGGACCAATTGGTGGCGGCGGCAGGCTTTCGCAAGATCACCCAGCGCATCGATGAGTGGGGCATCTTCAGTGTCAGCCTGGCGCAGCGGGTCAATTGATGAGTCGCGAGCCCGGGCTGATTCGTCGTGGCGTGTTGTGGCTATTGCTGCTCGCCCCGTTTTTCTTCCTCAGCTATGGCCTGGCCAACACCTACACCGCAACCCGAGACGATGTCGGCAGCCTGGTGTTCGCCTGGGAAACGCTGATGCCATTGTGGCCGTGGACGATCATTCCCTATTGGTCGATCGACCTGCTTTACGGGCTGTCGTTTTTGTTGCCGCGCAGTCGCCGCGAAATGGACCGGCATGCCCTGGCGCTGCTAACCGCGCAGTTGATCTGCGTCGCAAGTTTCCTGCTCTGGCCGCTGCGTTTCACCTTCGAGCGGCCGGAGTTGGGCGGCCTGTTTGGCTGGCTGTTCGATGTGTTGATGGGCTTCGACAAACCTTTCAACCAAGCGCCCTCGTTGCACATCGCGCTGCTGGTGATCATCTGGACGATGTTCGCCCGGCATGTACGCAATCCAATCGGGCGCATCGTGCTGCATGGCTGGATGGGGCTGATCGGGGTATCGGTGCTGACTACCTGGCAGCACCACTTCATCGACTTACCCACAGGGGCATTGGTTGGTTTTCTATGCGTCTGGTTGTGGCCCGGCGAGGGCAGATTACCGCTGCTGCAGGCCCGCCTTGCAGGTGATCGCAAACGCTGGCGGCTGGCCTTGCGCTATGCCCTGGGCGCGGCGCTGTGCGCTTGGCCAGGGTTGACGATGGGCGGTGCTTGGCTGTGGTTGCTGTGGCCGGCCGTATCGCTGTTGCTGGTGGCCTTGAACTACGCGCTGCTGGGGGCTGGCGGATTTCAGAAAGGCGCCGATGGGCGGCTGTCGGTAGCAGCGGGTTGGTTGCTGGCGCCCTATCTGTTGGGGGCGTGGCTCAACTCCAGGTTGTGGACACGGCGCCATCCGCAGGCCGATGAGGTGTGTGATGGGGTTTACCTGGGGCGCATTCCGGGGCGGGGGGAGGCCAATGGGTTCGTGGCGATTGTGGATCTGTGTGCAGAGCTACCCTGCAGAGCTGTAGTTGCCTGTGCCGGCCCCTTCGCGGGCAAGCCCGCTCCTACAGTGGCCGCCGCATCCACCGAGACCTCTGTGGGAGCGGGCTTGCCCGCGAAGGGACCGGCACAGGCAACAACGACCTCTCAGCCGAGCTACAAAAGCTTGCCTACCCTGGATTTGGTCATCCCCGACGCCGCCCTCCTGCGCCAGGCCGCCCAGACCATCGAACAGCTCCATGACCAGGGCCCCGTACTGGTCTGCTGCGCCTTGGGCTATTCACGCAGCGCCAGCACCGTGGCCGCCTGGTTACTGCACAGCGGCCGCTGCGCGGATATCAGCGAGGCTGAAGCACTAATCCGCCAGGCCCGTCCAGGCGTGGTGTTGCCCCCCGGCCATCGCTTGGCGTTGCAACAGCTAGGAGCCCAAGCATGAACCTGCATCTGGTCGCCACCCTGCTCGCCCGGGGCCGGCAATTGGAGCGCGTCTCTGACGGCATCAGCCTGCTGGCCTTGGCCTATGCCCTGGCGCCGCTGCTGGGGCTGGCGTTGCCGGCACTGGCCAGTGCGCTGTGCATCCTGCTGGTTTGCCTGGGCCTGCTGCATAAGTACTGGGCGATCCGTGTGGCACTGGACGCCGAGCTATTCGCCCACCTCGCCAACAGCACCGACCTGACGACGGCCACCCAACAACTCGACCGCGCCCTGTTCGACCTCAACTTGAAAGCTAACGCCAGCGACCCGCGCGACTGGCCCAGTCGCAGCCAGGCCGCGCTCGCCCTGTTGCGCCGTCAGGCGCTATGCCTGGGCCTGCAGGTCGCGCTGGTACTGACTACCCTGCTGACACTCCCCTTTATCGGATAAGAACCGTGCCATGCTCGCCGCCCTGACTGCCTTTGCCATCACCTCCGCCGCCCGCCTGATCACCGGCGCCCGTGCCCTGTGGCTGGGTTGCACACCACAACCGGTGCAACGCCTGTACTTTGCCAACCACAGCAGCCATGGCGACTTCGTCCTGCTGTGGGCTTCGCTGCCCGCCCCTTTGCGCCAGCGAACCCGGCCAGTGGCTGGCGCCGACTACTGGGCCAAGCCTGGGCTGCGCGATTTCGTCATTCGCAAGGTGTTCAATGGCGTGCTGATCGATCGCCAGCAGAGCGAGCCGCACGACAATCCCTTGCAGCCGGTGCTGGACGCCCTGGCCGCCGGTGATTCGCTGATCTTTTTCCCCGAGGGCACGCGCAACCTCAGTGATGAGCCGCTGCTGCCGTTCAAAAGCGGCCTGTTCCACCTCGCCGCCGGCAATCCCAGCATCGAACTGGTGCCAGTGTGGATCGCCAATCTCAACCGGGTCATGCCCAAGGGCCGCGCCCTGCCGCTGCCACTGTTGTGCACCCTGAGCTTTGGCGAGCCATTGCACCTGGACGCCGCTGAAGGCAAGCACGCATTTCTCGAGCGGGCCCGCCAGGCTCTGCTGAACCTGGCCCCCAAGGAAGCCTGAGATGGACCACAACACCTATGCCCTGTTCGCCGGTATCGGCGCGCTGCTGCTGCTCGCCAGCGTCATCGGCCGCCTGCTCAAGTGGCGCGCAGGCCCGGCGCCGCACGCAGTCATCGACAACCTCAACGCGCGGATCAACGCCTGGTGGGTGATGGTGCTGGTGATCGGCATCGCCTTCCTGTTCGGCAAGTACGGCGTCATCGTGCTGTTCTACTGCGTGTCGTTCTATGCCCTGCGCGAGTTCATGACCCTGACCCCAACTCGACGCGGCGACTACCCGGCCTTGGTGGCGGCGTTCTACGTGGCACTGCCGGTGCAGTACCTGCTGATCGCGATGGACTGGTATGGGCTGTTCAGCATTTTCATTCCGGTCTATCTGTTCCTGTTCCTGCCGATCCTGGCCAGCTTCGGCGGCGATACCACGCGCTTTCTCGAGCGCGCCTCGAAGGTGCAGTGGGGGCTGATGATCGCGGTCTACTGCCTGTCCTCGGTGCCTGCGCTGTTGACCCTGGACATCCCTGGTTTCGAAGGCCGCAACCTGCTGCTGATCGCCTGGCTGATCCTGGTGGTGCAGATCAGCGACGTGCTGCAGTACGTGTGCGGCAAATTGTTCGGCAAGCGCAAGGTGGCGCCCAACCTGTCGCCGTCCAAGACCCTTGAAGGCCTGCTCGGCGGCGTGGCCCTGGCCACCCTGGTCGGCGCAGCGCTGTGCTGGATCACCCCGTTCAGCTTCTGGCAGGCGGCGCTGATGGCACTGACGGTCAATGCCATGGGCTTCTTCGGCGGCCTGGTGATGTCGGCGATCAAGCGTGATCGCGGAGTGAAAGACTGGGGCCACATGATCGAAGGCCATGGCGGCATGCTCGACCGGATGGATTCGGTGTGCTTCGCAGCGCCGGTGTTCTTTCACTTCGTGCGCTACTGGTGGGCCTGATCAGCCAGGCATAGCGCGACCAGGCAGGTGGACGTCGAGCCCAGGCAACTGGGCCGAGGTCGATAGCCCTATGGTGATGAGTCTTCGAACCCACCAACAGGAAACCTGCCATGTCCGATTTCATCACCGTCCTGCGCGAAACCTGCCCGACTCCAGTGGTCGACGCCACCAAGTGGAAGCGCATTGGCGGCGATCCGCACACCGTCAACCTCAACGCCTACCTGTCGGCTGACGGCAGCAAGATCATGGGCACCTGGATCTGCACCCCGGGCAAGTTCGAGGTCAATTACGACAAATGGGAGTTCTGCCACTTCCTCGACGGCTACTGCATCATCACCCCCGAAGGTGAAGAGCCAAAGCACCTGAAAGCGGGTGATGTATTTGTCATCGAACCCGGGATGAAGGGCACCTGGGAAGTGGTCGAGACGGTACGCAAATACTTCGTCTTCGCCTGATTAGCGCTCCCAAGCTGCTCAACCAAGCGAAAAAAATCGCAGCTCAAACGCCCCTCCCCCAGGTGCGCAGTTACAGGGGGAGAGCCGTTCGAGCCGCGAACAAGATGAAGCCCACCTCGTTGCTCAGTCTTTCTTGCGATAACCCTCGACGATGGCCGAGAAGTCTTTGCCGCCTTCACCGCGCAGGCTCATGGCCTGGTACAGCTGCTGTGCCACCGCACCGAGAATTACCGGCTGGTGCGCCTGACGCGCCGCCTCGGTGGCCAGCCCCAGGTCCTTGAGCATCAACTCAGCGCCAAAGCCGCCGGTATAGCCACGGGCCGCCGGGGCACTGTCGATCACCCCCGGCCACGGGTTATAGGTATCCGAACTCCAGCAACGCCCAGTCGAGCTGTTGATGATGCCGGCCAGCACCTTGGTATCGATCCCCAGCGCGTTGCCCAAGGCCATGGCCTCGGACACGCCGATCATCGAGATGCCCAGCAGCAGGTTGTTGCAGATCTTGGCGATCTGCCCGGTACCCACCTCGCCGCAATGGACGATATTGCGCCCCATCTGCTTGAGCACCGGCTCCAGCGTGGCGAACAGCTCGGCACTGGCGCCGACCATGAAGGTCAGGGTGCCTGCTGCTGCGCCACCGGTGCCGCCTGATACCGGCGCATCGCCCATGTCCACGCCCTTGGCGGCGGCCGCCTTGGACACATCACGCGCGGTCTGCGGATCGATGGTGCTGCAATCGACTGTCGGCGTGCCCGGTTTTACCCCGGCCAATACCCCGTCTTCGTTCAAATACACGCTGCGCACATGGGCGGCAGCCGGGAGCATGGTGATGACCAGCTCGCTGGCGGCGGCAGCGTCCTTGGGCGAGGCGCTGATCTGCCCGCCCAGTTCGGCAAGCTCAGCCAGCACGGTCTTGTTCAAATCGAACAGGTTCAGCTGATGGCCGGCCTTGATCAGGTTGCGCGCCATAGGCGCGCCCATGTTGCCCAGACCGATGAATGCAATGCGCATGGGGCCTCCTTAGCGCAGGCTGATGGTGGTGTTCACGCCGTCGTTGACGCTGTCGTCGTCGAACCAGCGTGCGGTGACCGTCTTGGTCTGCGTGTAGAACTGCACCACCTGCTTGCCGTACGGACCGAGGTCGCCGAGCTTGGAGCCACGCGATCCGGTGAAGCTGAAGTACGGTACGGGCACCGGAATCGGGATGTTGATACCGACCTGGCCGATGTCGATCTCGCTCTGGAATTTGCGCGCCGCAGCGCCGCTCTGGGTGAACAGGCCAGTGCCATTGCCGAACGGGTTGGCGTTGACCAGGGCGATAGCCTCATCGAGGGTATCGACCTCCAGGGTCACCAGCACCGGGCCAAAGATTTCCTGGGTGTAGACCTGCATGTCGGTAGTCACCCCGGAGAACAGGGTTGGGCCGACGAAGTTGCCTTGTTCATAGCCCGGCACCGTCACGCCACGGCCGTCCAGCTCAAGCTTGGCACCTTCCTTGATACCGCTCTCGATCAGGCCCAGCACACGTTCCTTGGCGCGCTTGGAAACCACCGGGCCGACATCGGTGCCCGGCTCGCACCCGGCGTTGACCTTGAGCTGGCTCGCCGCAGCCTTGATGTCTGGCAGCCATTCACGGGCCTTGCCGACCAGCACGGCCACCGAGGTCGCCATGCAGCGCTGGCCAGCGGCGCCAAAGGCAGCTCCCACCAGGGCGTTGACAGTTTGCGTGCGGTTGGCGTCCGGCAGTACCACGGCGTGGTTCTTGGCGCCCATCATCGATTGCACGCGCTTGCCGTGCTGGCTGCCCAGGTTGTACACGTGGGTGCCGACTTCGGTGGAGCCGACGAACGAGATCGCCTTGATGTCCTTGTGCGTGCAGATCGCATCGACCACCTGCTTGCCGCCATGCACCACGTTCAGCACACCGGCCGGAATTCCCGCCTCCAGCGCCAGCTCGACCAGCAGCATGGTCGACAGCGGGTCCTGCTCGGAGGGCTTGAGGACGAAGGTGTTGCCACACACGATAGCCATCGGGAACATCCACAGCGGAATCATCGCCGGGAAGTTGAATGGCGTAATACCGGCGCATACACCGATCGGCTGGCGCAGGGTGTAGGTATCGACGCCACCTGCGACGTTCTCGGCGAACTCGCCCATTTGCAGGGTGCCGATGGACGCGGCGTGCTCGACCACTTCCAGGCCACGGAAGATATCGCCCTCAGCGTCAGCCAGGGTCTTGCCCTGCTCGGCGCTGAGGGTTTGCGCGATGCGCTTGGTGTGTTCGCGGATCAGCGCTTGCAGCTTGAGCATGATGCGCATGCGTGCGCCGATCGGGGTGTCGCGCCAGCTGACGAAAGCGCGCTGGGCAGCGGCTACGGCGGCGTCGACTTCCTCCACGGTGGCGAACGGCACACGCGCCAGCACTTGCTGGGTGGCCGGGTTGACGATATCGCGCCACTCGCTGGTTTTAGATTCGACCCATTGCCCGTCGATCAGCAGCTTGACCTGCTCGACTGTGGCCTGGGTGGGGGTTTGAGGTGCGTTCATCTGCGCTCTCCTTGGAATTATTGTGGGACGAGATCGCCAACGCGAGGTGGCGTCTAGGCGCTGATTTCGAGTATAGATGTGCAAACATCCAACAAGAACGCACAAAAAAACCGGATCATCATGCAAAAAGACCTCACCTCCCTCGGGTCGCTGAACTGGGACGACCTGAAGTTCTTTCTTGAAGTGGCGCGCACCCGCAAGGCCAGCAGCGCGGCCAAACGCTTGAGCGTCGACTACACCACGGTGTCGCGCCGGATCAGCTCGCTGGAGGGCGCGTTGGCCACCTTGCTGTTCGAAAAGTCGCGGACCAACGGCTTCGTCCTGACGGCCGAGGGCCAGCGCTTGCTGGGCTATGCCGAGTCGATCGAAAGCACGCTGCACATGGCGTGCGAGCAAGTATCAGGGTCGGGCGTGGCGTTGTCCGGGCATGTGCGCATGGGCTGCACCGAGGGCTTCGGCAGCTTTTTCGTTACCCCGCAGCTGAGCCACTTCGTCGATGCGTGGCCGGCGATCTCAGTGGATATCCTGCCGTTGCCGCATTTCATCAGCCTGTCCAAGCGCGAGGCGGACATTGTCATCGCCCTGGAGCGGCCCGAGCATGGGCCATACGTGTGCTGCAAGTTGTGTGACTACCGCTTGCGGCTCTATGCAACGCAGGACTACCTCGACAGCCACGAGCCGATCCGCCAAGTCAGCGACCTGGCCGCTCATCCGTTCATCAGCTACGTCGACGATCTGGCCTTCAGCTCGGAGCTGTTGTACCTGGCCAACTTGATCCCCAACGCCCATGCGCATTTGCGCAGCACCAGTGTCATCGCCCAGTACACGGCAGCGCTGCAAGGGCGTGGGCTGGCGATTCTGCCGTGCTTCCTGGCGGCGCAGGATCCGCGTTTGATTACCGTTTTGCCTGGGGAAGTGGACATTACCCGGCAGTTTTGGATGTATTGCCGGGAGGACCTGCGCAAGCTCAAGCGCATCACCTTACTGTGGGATTACATCCGCAACGTGACCGAGGCGAATGCGCCGTTGTTGATGGGCGAAACGCGTGAGATGCGTTTCGCTCGCGAGTGAATATTCCACTGCTTTGCACTTAAGATTCTGGGGCTCTTCGCAGCCCTTCGGTTCGGTTCGGCGCCCCGACTAGCCCGCTCCCACAGGAACAGCGCTGAGCCAAGAGTCAATGCTATCCCTGTGGGAGCGGGCTAGTCGGGGCGCCGAACCGCCGCGAAGGGCCGCAAAGCGGGCCCCAATGATTTAAGCGACAACTTGACTCAATCAGACGCCACCACGATCGACACCCGCCGGTTCTCGGTCCGCCCACTGCTGGTGCTGTTATCCGCCACCGGCTGGCTACTACCCAGACCCCGGGTCTGGATGTTCTGTGGCTGCATGCCGATGCCCACCAAAGTCTTGGCCACGCTCTGCGCACGGCGCTCGGACAGTTGCTGGTTGTAGGCGGCCTTGCCCGATGCATCGGTGTGACCGTCAACGCGCACGCGCTGGATATCGACGCTCAACAAGGCCTTGCCAATGCGTTCGACGATGTCCTGACTCTGCCTATTGAGGCTGTCCAGGTCACTGCCGAACAGCACTTTGCCAGACAGATCGAACGCCCAGCCCTCCTCGGTCGGGGCGAACCCCTCGCGCTTGAGCACGGCCACCTGCTCGGCCGTCAGGCCCTGGGGCACGCTCTGGCAACCAACCAGGGTCAAGAGCGCCAGCAGCATGGTCAGCAAAGGAAAACGCAGTTGGGAAAACGGGTGAATCACGGCTAGCTCCTTTTTTTCACGTCAGCAGCGCCACGTTCCGTATGCGCCACTTGCCAATGGCCACGGCGCTTGCGCTTGGCCTGGTACATCGCCGCGTCGGCGGCGTTGAGCAGACTGGCCGGGTCTTGGCCATCGTCCGGGTAGTAGGCGATGCCTACGCTGAGCGAGGTGGTGAGGCTGTCGCCATCGTCGAGTTGAATGGGCAGCTTCATGCTGGTGACTATTTTTTCCGCGATGCGCTCGGCATCTTCGCGCGAGTGCAGCGGGGTCAGCAGCACCGCGAACTCATCGCCACCGAGCCGCGCGACCAGATCGTGCTCGCGCAGCTGCGCGCGGATCCGGTTGGCCACACTGATCAGCACTTCATCGCCCACCGCGTGGCCGAGGCTGTCGTTGATCTGCTTGAAGTGATCGCTGTCGAGGAACAGCAGCGCCAGATGCTCCTGCTCCCGGGCCGCGTTGCGCAGGCTACGGCTGACCCGGCCTTCGAAGAAGGCGCGGTTGGGCAGGCCGGTCAAGCTGTCGTGGCTGGCCAGATGGGCCAAGGTCTCGTTCTCGCTCTGCAAATGGCTCTGCCAAGTTTCCAGCTCGTCGAGCAAGGCGTTGAAGTCGTTGCCCAGCTCGTTCAGCTCAGCAATCTGCGCCTCGGGGACGCGCCGGTCGAAGCTGCGCTCGCGACGTGCGGCATGGGCCACGCTAGCCAGGCTGCGCAACGGGCGGATGATGTCGCCGAGCAAGCGCCGCGACAGGTAGCTGGCAACCAGCGCGCTGAGCATGGTGCACAGCACCACCCCAGCCAGACCACTGAGCAGGAAACGCAGCAGGCTGCGGCCCTGGCCGATCAGCTCGATATGCCCGACCTTTTGCTGCTGATGCATGATCGGCAGATTGATCGGCTGCTCGAGCAAGGTGCTGGCAACCATGGCTTCAAGCGGCGCGAGCACGCCGTCATCCTCACGCTGCCAGTGGGCCAACTCCTCACCATCGTTGTTGAACACCTTGGCATCGGCGACCTCTTCGGTGCCGGCGATCGTCACTAGCGCCTCGTTGGCTGCGGCGCGGTCGTCGAACACCACTGCGGCTTCCACGGTGTAGTTGATCGAGCGGGCGATCAGGTGCAGGTTGTGGTCGGCATAGACGCGCAGTGCCAAAACGCCTAGCAAAGTTACCGAAACACCCGCCAGTCCTACCGCCAACAGCGCGGCGCTGAGATGTCCACGACCGAGCACGGCGCGCAGAGTCGGGCGGATAACCCTTTTGGCTGAGGCAATCATGGCTGCGCCGCTCGCCGACGGGACAGCTGCAACACGCTGGGGTGAATGCGTACGCCACTACGCGCTACCGAGTCCAGGTTCACCTCGAAGGTCACCTGCCGGTCGCCCACTCGCAGGCAGAACAAGCTGCCGACCGTGCACGGGTCATCGGCCTCGCTGATGCTCAGTACCGGTTGGCCGCTGAGGGCCTGAAACAGATGATCGCGCTCGCCCTGGTCGAGCTTGCCGATATACACCGCATCGCAAGCCCCGGCGATGCGCCGGTCGTTGGCCAACAGGCGGCGGACTTGCAGGGGCTGGCCAGAGTTCTGCACGTTGCCCTTGATCAGGTCGTCGGCGTATTCGGTAGGCCCGACCAGGCACAGCCGCAACGGCACAGGCTCTGTCGGCCAACGGGCATAGCTGAAAATGCCCAGCACCACCTGGGTAACAGCCTTGGCCCGTTGTTGCACTTGGGCGGTGGTCGCGCCAGTGTCTGCCTGGCTGGGGCTGGCGAAAAGCATCAAGGCCGCCAACAGCAGCGATAAGGCACAGCCAATTACTCGACCCCAGGGCGAGACAGCCACCATCATGTGGGAAAACTCTCAAAATCAGGTCAGATAATGCCGCAAAGATAGCATATCGCCGCCAGACAGCGTGTACGTCCGTCCCAACCCCAGCGCCTCAGACCTGCTCCAGCATCAGCCCGGAAATCCGCCGCACCTTGCGCTTGACCGCTTCTTCGAAGATACCTGCGCGTGGCTCGATCAGGCTGAAACAGTGTTTGGCCCGGGTAATGCCGGTATACACAAGCTCTTTGGTCAGCACCGGATTGAGCGCATCGGGCAGTACCAACGCGGTATGGCTGAACTCCGAGCCTTGGGACTTGTGCACCGTCATGGCAAACACCGTTTCCACTTCATTGAGCCGGCTGGGCAGGACGAAACGCACACCGCCACTGCCGTCGTTGCGCGGGAAGGCTACACGTAGCAGCGATACGCCCTGCTCGTCAGGCAAGCGCAGGGCGATGCCGATATCGCCGTTCATCAGCCCCAAGCCATAGTCGTTGCGGGTTACCAAGACCGGACGGCCTTCGTACCAGGGCTGTTGGCTGTCGATCAGCCCGGCGTTGTGCAGCACTCGGCTCACGCGCTCGTTCAACCCTTGCACACCCCAAGGCCCCTTGCGCACTGCGCAAAGCAGCTGAAAGTCTTCAAAACTTTGCAGGACCTGGCTCGCCCACACCTCCCAACGAGGATCTGTGAGCGGCGTGCCGGGTTGCGGTCGCTGGCGGCCGATGGTGCGCAGGTAATGGCGATAGCCTTGTGGCCCGTCGTTGCCCAGACCGTCGAGCAGTAGCCGGTCAAACCGGCGGTCATGCTCGCCCTGCAATGAAAGGCCATGGACATCGGCAAGTGTGTGCGTCAGCAACTCGCGCGCCTCTTGTGCCTGCTGGCGATTGACCAGGCGTGCCAGCTGGCCGATACCGCTGCCTTCGCCAAAACGCCGCGAGTGACGCAGCATCACCACCTGCTGGGCCAGCGGGTTGCGCTGAGCATCGCCGGTCTTGAGGCCGCTAGCGCCCAGCGCCTGGCCACCGACCTGCTCCAACCAAGCCTGGGTCGCCGATGAGTAACAGCCGTCCTCGGCATCCCGGCATAAATCACCGAGTACCGCCCCGGCTTCCACCGAGGCTAATTGGTCCTTGTCCCCTAGCAGCACTAGCCGTGCCTTGGGCGGCAGAGCGTCGAGCAGCACCGCCATCATTTCCAGGTCGATCATCGACGCTTCATCGATCACCAGCACATCCAGCGGCAACGGGTTGGCCGCATGGTGGCGAAAGTGCCGCGAGCCGGGGCGACTCCCCAGCAGGCGGTGAACGGTACTGACGTCGGTGGGGATCTGCGCACGAATCTCAGCGCTCACCTGCAAGCGCTCGACCTGCTGGCCAATCGATTCGGTCAGACGCGCCGCGGCCTTGCCAGTGGGCGCGGCCAGGCGAATCCGCAGGGGCCGGCCCTGCTCCACCGCTGGGGCTTGCAGCAGCGCCAGCAGGCGTACCACGGTGGTGGTCTTGCCGGTGCCTGGGCCGCCGGTGATGATGCTGAACGCGGCGCGGGTCGCCAAGGCGCAGGCCAGTTTCTGCCAATCCACCTGGCCGGCCGGCGTGCCACCTTCGAACAGTTGGGCAAGACGCGCAGGCAGATCCGCCGGAATCGACTCATCCGCCGCCAACCGCTGGCGTAGCGCATCGTCGATCTGGCGCTCATAGCTCCAGTAGCGCCGCAGATACAAGCGCAGGCCGCTTAGCACCAAAGGCCGCGAGCGCTGCTCGGGCGTGTTACCCGCAGCGACCAGTGAACTGGCCGCGATGCGTTGGCGCCAGGTGTCTTGATCAAGGTTGGCCAGCAGTTGCGAGGGCAGTAGCAGTGGCCCCGTCAGGGCGTCACCTTCTGGCGGCAGGGACAAGGCGAAATCCGGTTCGGCCAGGGTTTGCGCCAGATCCAGGCAGACATGCCCATGCCCCAGTTGATGGCTGGCCAAGGCCGCCGCCAGCAACAGCAGCGGATCGCTGCCAGGTGCCCGCTCTTCGAGAAAGCCCACGAAGGCCCGGTCCAGTGCACGCAACCAACCGCGCTCAACCCAACGGTCGAGCAAGATCAGCAGATCCTTGCTGTCCCTCAGCGGCGCCAGGGCCGCTAACTGCTCAGCTTGCAGCGGCGTAGGCAATAGGTCGTCGAGACGTCGGCTCATGGCGCGGCTCCGGCAAACAGGTCCTGCTGTTCAGGCGCAAGGGCGCCGCGGAACAGTGCGTCGAGGGACTCGATCAGCTCACGCGGCGGCTTGGCGAAATACAGGCCATGACCTGCGCGGTTGGCGCCGCGCAGGAAGATGAACAAGGCACCGCCAACATCGCGGTCGTAATCGTAATCGGGCAAGCGCGCGCGCAATTGCCGGTGCAGGGCGAGCAAATAGAGCACGTACTGCAGGTCGTAGCGGTGTTCGAGGATCGCCTGCTCCATCGCCAGCGCGTTGTAAGACTGGGTATCCGGGCCGAGCCAGTTGGACTTGTAGTCGGTCACGTAATAGCGGCCATCCAGCTCGAACGCCAGGTCGATGAAGCCCTTGAACATGCCATTGAGCTGGGAGGCCTGCGCCGCTGGCCGGGCGGTGCCAGCGTGGGTGTGATGGGTCACCAGCTGGTCGAGGCGCAGCACATCGACCTGATGGCTGGCGAACCAGAACTCCATTTCGATCTGGTACTGGCGCAACTGCGCGAGGGTCAGCTGCGCACCTGGTGCTTGTAAAGGCAGCGGCTCGTTGAGCATGTGCCCAAGCCATTGGCTCAAGGCGGGGATCCAGCCGGTCCAGTCACGCCGATTGCAGCGCTGGCCAACGGTGCGCTCGATCAATTCGGGGTTGGCGCTGATTTCGGCAAAGCCTTCACGCCCAGCCCACTCCAACAGCCCATGGAGGAAGGTACCTGGGCCTGGGCCACGCGGGAAGCGATGAATGTCGCCGCTCTCGGCAGGGATTTCACGCAGTTGCTGGGCATCGACTCGCTCATCATCCATCAACTGTTGGGCTTGCGAGCTGTCGGCGCCCAGGGTCTGGTCGCCGACGCGCAGGGCGCTGTAGGAGGCAATCCACCAATTCTCTGCGGCAGAGCGACGGGGCTTGCGTGCGGTCATCAATTCGCGGGCATCGTTAGGGAGCAGATAGCGCACCTCATCCGGCGCAGGGACGCTGGCGCAGGCGATATGTGTGCTGCCTGCTTGCAAGGCTTGTAGCCAGTCCGCTAGCTGCGGCGAGGCCGCCAGGGGTTGACCGCCGCCAAGCAGATAGCCCAGGGCCGAACGATGCAGCTGCGAGTGCTTCTGGTTGCCACGCTTGAGGTCGGCGACGCCGAGCCAGCAGGCATGCTGGGCGCGGGTCAGGGCGACGTAAAGCAGGCGCAAGTCTTCAGCCAGGCGCTCATCGTCGGCGCGGGCGATCTGCTGCTCATTCGGGGTCAGCGTCAGGTGGGCATTGCCCTGTTCATCGTGCCAGGTCAGCGGCAGGCGCTGGCCATCGACTGGCTTGCTGGTGCAGATGAACGGTAGGAAGACCAACGGATACTCAAGGCCCTTGGACTTGTGGATGGTCACCACCTTGACCAGCTGTTCGTCGCTTTCCAGACGCAGGATTTGCTCTTCGCCAGCCTGACCGGCACCGGCCAGATTCTCCGCAAGATGACGAATCAGTGCCTGCTCGCCATCCAGCTCGCCAGCGGCTTGTTGCAGCAGCTCGGCCAGGTGCAGCAGGTTGGTCAGCACCCGCTCGCCATCACTGCGGGCGATCAGCGTGCGTGGCAGTTTGAAGTCGTGCAGCAAGCGGCGCAGCATCGGCAGCACGCCCTGGCGTTGCCAGGTCTCGCGGTACAGCCGAAAACGCATGACCCAGTCTTCCCAGATCCGCTCGTCCTGGTTCAGGCGTTCAAGCTCGGCCAGCGACTGGTCGAGGGTCAGGCTCGCCAGCGCGGCCTTGAGCAAGCGCTCTGAGTCCGGCTCGGCGCAGGCCTTGAGCCAGGCCAGCAGGTCATGGGCCTCCTGGGCGGCGAACACCGAGTCCTTGTCCGACAGGTACACGCTGCGCACATCGCGGGCAGCCAGCTCGCTGCGGATCAACTGCGCCTCGCGGCCATCACGCACGAGAATGGCGATGTCCGAAGGCAGGCAGGCCCGCAGCAGGCCGTCAGCATTGCTGAAGCCGGTTGCCCCGCGCTGTCCGCCATTGAGCAGCGCGACGATCTGGCTGGCGCAGCTGGCGGCCAACTGTTGCCGGTACAGGGTGCTGGACACCGGCTCTTCGCTTTCCAGCCGCCAGCAGTGCAAGGCAGCGGTCGGTTGGCCCTCGATCAGCAACTGCTCGCCGCGTCCCTTGGCGTTCACTTCAATGAAAGGCAAGGGGTTGTTCTGCCCCTCGCGGAACAGGAACGCACCACGCCCTTGCTCACGTGCCTCCGCCTGGAGAAACACGCGGTTGACCGCGCCGACCATGGCCTGGCTGGAGCGGAAGTTGGTATCCAGGCTGTGCAGCCGCCCTGCCGTGGCGCGCCGGGCAGCGAGGTAGGTGAAGATGTCGGCACCGCGGAAGGCGTAGATGGCCTGTTTGGGGTCGCCGATCATGAACAAGCCGGTTTCCGTGCGATTCTCGCTGATCCGGTAGATGCGCTCGAAGATGCCGTACTGGACCGGATCGGTGTCCTGGAATTCGTCAATCATCGCTACCGGGAACTGCTCGCGGATCAATCCGGCCAGGCGCTCGCCAGCCTCTTGCCCAAGGGCGTGCTGCAGACGCAGAAGCATGTCGTCGAAGCCCATTTCAGCGCGGCGGCGTTTTTCCACCTCGAAACGTGCAGATACCCAGTTGGCAGCGTGCTCGAGCAAACGTACATCGGGGCTAGGCAGCGCCTGTAGCTGCTGAGGCAGGCTTTGCATAGCGTGCAGCGCTGGGTGCTGCGGCGGCTCGCCAACCTTCCAGGCCTCGGCCATACCCGCGGGGGTGAGACGCGTGAAACCAGTGCCCAGGTCCAGTTCCAGCGCCTGCTCATCAGTGGCCCAGCTGCGCAGCTTGTCAAACCAGGGCTCGAAGAAGCGCGCCTGCATTTTGCGGCCATCGACGTGCTTGGCTGCCACGGCATCGCGGCAGATCTGCTGCAACTGCTCGGCCCACTCTGCCCACGGCGCCTTCAGTTGGCCAAGCTGCTCGCTGCGCTGCTGCAGGGTGGCCTCGATCAACGCCTGCGGCTCGACCTCTTCCTGCTCAGCTGTGGCGCGGGCGAACAGCGGGCGAATGCGCGGCAACAGCGCATCGGGGCTGATCCAGTGAGCGCGGACCCAGGTCAGGGCTTCGCCACGCATGCTGTAGCAGTAGCGGCGCCAGTAATCCCGCATGACCTGGCCGAGCAATTCGCTGTGGTCGGTTTCCAGGCTTTGGGTAAACAGGCTGCCACTGTCGAAGGCATGCTCTCGAAGCATGCGCTGGCACCAGCCGTGAATGGTCGACACCGCGGCCTCGTCCATCCACTGCACGGCCACCTCCAGGCGGCTGGCACAGCGCGGCCAAAGCGCTTCGGGATAGTCGTCACGCAGTAGCTGCAGCAGTGGATCGGCGTCGGCCAGCTCGCCACGGAAGAAGCGCGCAGCTTCTGCCAGGCGGGTGCGGATACGCTCGCGCAACTCTTTAGTGGCGGCGTCGGTGAAGGTCACCACGAGGATCTGCGGCGGCAACAGTTCGCGGCCAAAGCCCTGCTCGTCGCCATGCCCGAGGATCAGGCGCAGGTACAGCGCCGAGATGGTGAAGGTCTTGCCGGTACCGGCGCTGGCTTCGATCAGCTGGCTGCCATGCAGCGGAAAGCTCAAGGCCAAAGGGCGGGCCTGGGTCATGCGGCACTCTCCGGGTTGCCCCAGGTCTGCCAGGGCGCGGCGAACAGGGGGCGGTACAGGGCTTCACACCAGCCTTCGAAGGTTTCATCAGCCGTAAGCGCGGCAAAGTCGCGGAACTGCCGGGCCAGGGCCAGGCTTTCGCTGCGCTCGCCAAAGCTGTTCTGGCCGTCGCCTTCGTAGGCGCGGGCAGCGGCAGCCAAGGCTTTGTCGGCATCGTCCTGGGCCAGCCAGGCGAATGCGGTCTTGGCCGCCACTGGCAGCGGCGCGTTCATTGCGGCTTGGCGCGAGATCAGCAGATCGCCCAGCAGGTCGGCGGCCTGTGCCTGTGGTAGCGGCTCAAGCAGCAGGGTCAGGTCACTGGCAACCAGGGCGCTGTGCAGCGAGTAGCCGGCAGCGCAAGCAGCCAGGTGCATCACCCAGGTGGGGATCAGGCGATGTCGCTTGAGGTTGTTGCGCCCTGCACTGATGGTGTTGGGCACGGTGGTGATGCTCAACAAGCTCTGGTCCTCGGACTGATAAACCCGGCCCAGCCAGCCCTGCAAGCGATCGCTACCGCGTTCGAAGTGGATCGGCAGGGCGCCCTCGACCAATGTCGGCCAGCGCTGAAGCAGTTGCCGATGGCGTTGCAGCAGGTCCGGCAGCGGCTGAACCAGCTCGGCTTGGAGGATCTCGCCGAACCCCGCCAGTGGCAGCAGGCCACATGCCTGTAGTCGACGCGCCTGGGTGTGCAAGGCGCGTTCGGCGTTGTCTGGATCGGCCAGCGCTGCGCCCAGCAGGGTTTCGCTAAGGCCGTATCGCTGTAGCGCATCGAGGACGAAAGGCTCTTCGTCCGGAGTCGGCGCTTCAAGTGCCTCGAAGAACACCTTCAAGCGTTGACTGAAGAAATGCCGAACCGGGTGGCGCAAGAAGTCCTGCAGTTGCACCAGGTTCAGTGGCTCGTCACTCACATACGGCGGCAATGGTTGATCAGCCGGAAGCGGCGAGTCGTCGGCCTGGTGCAGTACCTGCCACTCATGGGCGTAGCTGAACAGCGGGCTGCCCTTCTGGAAATAGCGCTGGCTGAAGGGTTGCAAGGGGTGCTCCTGGGTCAGCGCGTGCAGCAGTTGCTGGCCAGGGTCGTCACGCAGCCCTTGCTTGGCTCCGGCCAGTCGCCATCCTGCTGCGAGGTGATCACGCAACTGGCCAATCAGCACCGATGCCGGACGCTCACTGTTGTCGCGGATGCTGCGGCCGACCCAGCTGACGTACAGCTGGTCACGGGCCGAGAGCAGTGCTTCGAGCAGCAGGTAGCGGTCATCCTCGCGCCGCGAACGGTCACCTGGGCGGTAGTCGCTGGCCATTAGGTCGAAGTCCAGCGGTTGTTGGGCGCGCGGATAATCGCCGTCGTTCATGCCCAGCAGACAGACCACCCGGAAGGGGATCGCACGCATGGGCATCAGGGTGCAGAAGTTCACCGAACCTGCAAGAAAGCGCTGCGACAGCTTGCCTTGATCGAGGCCGGACAACCAGGCTTCGCGCACCACGGTCAGTGGCAAGGGGTCTTGCAGGCCGACGGTATCGCAGGTTTGCAGCCAAGTGTCTTGCAGGTCTTGCAGCTGGACCAGAAGAAACTCGTCGTGTTCGTTTTCAGCCAGGAAGAACACCTGCAGCAAGGCGTTCAGGCGCTCGCCCCACTGCGCTGCGGTGGCGGGTTGCGACAAGGCCTGGCAGGCCACATCGAGGGCATCGAGCAAGGCTACTAGCGGGCCGATCAAGGCGGCGTCCAGGCCGCCAATTTCGTCATAAGGTTCGATGCCATCACAGCCCTCGCCCACCCCCACGGCGTAGCCAAGCAGCATGCGCCGCAGGCCAAAGCGCCAACTGTTCTGCTCCAGGCCGTGCGGTAAACCGAGGGTAGCGCGCTGTTCGGCACTCAGGCCCCAACGGATACCGGCGCCCTCGATCCAGCGGTGCAGGGTTGGCAAATCACTTTCTTGGATGGCGAAACGAGCCCTTAGCGCAGGGACATCAAGCAGGTCGAGGACTTCACTTACCGCGAAGCGGCTTTCCGGCAACTTGAGCAAATGCTCCAGGGCAATCAGCAATGGGTCACGGCCACGCTGGCCCTGGTCGGTCAGGGTGAAGGGAATATAGCGCGGATCATGGCGATCCAACTGGCCAAACACCGCGCGGATGTGGGGGGCATAGTCATCGATCGCAGGCAGCATGACGATAACGTCGCGCGGGCGCAGGCTTGGGTCGGCGCTGAAACGGGCTAACAGTTGGTCATGAAGGATTTCGACTTCGCGCTGGGCACTGTGCGCGACGTGAAAGCGTACCGAGCGATCCTTGCTGGGATCGACTGGCGGCCACACGTCGCGAGTCTCAGCCAACGGCCGCAACTCAAGGATGTCGTCCTGCAGCTGGTTGAGCAGGTTGGTCGGCTGGCCGTCGCTGAACAGGTCGATACGACCGTCGCTGAACACCCCTTGGTAGCTGGCGGGGTCGTCATAGCTATCGAGCAAGTTGATGTAGTCACGGCCCTGCTTACCCCAGGCGGCCAGCAGTGGATGGGCATGCTGGTGCAGCGAGTCGTCGTCCAATTGCAGCGGCATGCCCTGCTTGCGTTGTTGACGCTTGTACTGGTGCCGAAGCAGATCTTTGTCGGCAACGATATCGGCCCAATGGTGGCGACAGGGGTTATGCACGCATAACAGCACCTGGCTGAAACGGGCCAGGCCAGCAAGGGCTTCGAGGGCTTGCGCGGGCAAGGAAGAGATGCCGAATACGATCGCTCTGCCGGGGAGACCGCTGGGCGCTTGCTCCAGGCTGTGCATGCGCTCGATAAAGCGTTGGTGCACCCCTGCGCGGCTCTGGGCCATGCCTTCCAGGCCGACATCTTCGAGTAATGCGCGCCACAGCTCGGCCTGCCAGCGATTGCCGGGAGCCAACGGCTTGCGCTCGCCGCGAGCGCTGTTAAGCACATGCTCACCGCCAGCCCAGTCCTTGAGCCAGTCAGCGCGGTAGACCTGGTATTGGTCGAACAGATCGGCCAGCCGCTCGGCCAGCTGATAGCGCTTGCGCAGGTCGCTGTCGTCGGTCAGAAAACGTCGCAGCGGTTCGAAATGCGGGCGCTCGATCAACTCGGGGAGCAGGCGCATCAGCCGCCAGGTCAGCGGCGCCTTGTCGAGCAAGGACACTTCGGGGATTTCATCACGACCCAGAACCTTGCGGTACAGCTGCCACATGAAGCTACCCGGCAATTGCACATCGATGGCAGCGGCAATGCCGCAGCCACCTTGGTCGTCGTCCTGAGGGTCTTCGGCCAGGGCCAGCTTGAGCCATTGGGCGATGCCATTGCTCTGCACCAAGGCGACTTCGTTCTCCAGCGGCGCGAGCGGGTAACGACGCATCCAGCTCACAACCAGGCTACGCAGGTCATCCAGGCGGTTGCCGTGAACGATCATAAAGCCGGGGTGCAAGGGGATATTTGCCATTGGGCACTCTCTGGAGGGCAGTCGGTCCTGGGGAGGAACCATATCATGGGGATGGGCTGCGAACTGAAACCCACACAGCCACATTTCTTTTCAGCCAGAAAGACAAAACCCCTACCTGCTCGCGCAGATAGGGGTTTTGCGAAATGAATCTTGACGATGACCTACTCTCACATGGGGAAACCCCACACTACCATCGGCGATGCATCGTTTCACTACTGAGTTCGGGATGGGATCAGGTGGTTCCAATGCTCTATGGTCGTCAAGAAATTCTGTAGCCAGAATGTCCAGATGGACAGCCCAGCAAATTCGGATATGCGATAGTTGTGAGTACGAACTTTCGGGTCTTTCGTCTTCACCACCGCAATTCGCGCTAGCAAATTGCTTGGGTGTTATATGGTCAAGCCTCACGGGCAATTAGTATTGGTTAGCTCAACGCCTCACAGCGCTTACACACCCAACCTA